>CAYFYE010000004.1:0-65609 GCA_964347285.1 uncultured Acidimicrobiia bacterium | reverse complement strand
ATCCTGGCCGCCAACCTCATCTTCCAGTTCGCGGTGGCGGCGGCGGCCACCTAGGCCTCACCCTTCCCCGGCCGGTCGTGCGGTAGCGTCGGCCCAGGCGAATGGACGGAGGACCGATGAGTGAGGTGAGCAATAGCGGGTGGGAGGCCAAGAAAGAAGAGCTCCTGAGCAGCTTCGCCGTCGTCCTGGTGATGCTGGTGGCGATCTATTTCTTGTCGGAAGCGTTCGTCTTCGAACGCTGGCTTTCGGTGGTGCTGAGCGCCCTCGCCTACGCTGCCACGCTGATTTCCTTTCGCGCCATCGGCAGCCCCATCCATCGACGTCATCCGCTGGCCTGGGCCATGGCGGCCGCCTTTGCGTCGACGGTGGTTTTTTCCATCACCGGAGCCGAGCCGTTTCGCATTCCCGGCGAGATCCTGGTCGGGCTGCTTGCGGTGACCGTGTTCGTCCGCCTTCTGGCGTGGGTGCTCACCCGGCGCTGGGCCGACAGCAACGTCGTCTTCGCCTCGATTTGCGTGTATTTGCTGTTGGGCCTCGTCTTCGGGTTCATCTACACCCAAATCGCCTCGTTGGAGCCCGAAGCGTTCGAGCCACCCCAGTTCGTGCAGGACACCCGGGATTCCGCCCTCTTCTACTACTCGCTGGTGACCGTTTCAACGCTGGGATTCGGCGACATCGTTCCGGTCGCAACT
Organism: uncultured Acidimicrobiia bacterium; assembly: GCA_964347285.1. Classification (GTDB taxonomy): domain Bacteria; phylum Actinomycetota; class Acidimicrobiia; order Spongiisociales; family JAOTWH01; genus CAYFYE01. The sequence goes on along the minus strand of CAYFYE010000004.1, from coordinate 64,917 downwards.
GCGGTTCGGGGTCTCACCGTGCTCGAAGCGGTCTTCGGTCAGATCTACCTGGTGGTCCTGGTGGCCCGCTTGGTTGGCATGCACATCGGGCGCCGTCAGGCGCGAGCCTCGGTGCAGGAGATACGCGAGATACTGCAAGAAGCCTTGGGGGATCGGCCCACACCGGTGTGAAGCCCGGGAAGCGGCGTCAGTCGCCGGTGGGGAGCCGCTGGCATCCCGGGCACCGGTAGGTGAGTCGGGGCGGGTTGCCGAGCCGGCCCCGGGCGATGGCATCGCCGCACCGTCGGCAGGCCCGGCCGGCCCGGCCGTAAACCCACAGTCCGCGACCCCGCCGTCGGTCACCGGAGGTGATCCGGCGCTCTTGTTTGCGGTTGGTCAATATCAGCCGGCGGGCCCGGTGGCGGTTGGCGCGAACAAGGTCTCGCTCTCGAATGCTCTCGACGTCGGTCACAGCACGACCGCTCAATCGTCGAGCCCAGGCCGCAGCGCCGGGGCCGAACCGTCGACGTCGACCGTCTCTCCGGCGAGGGCGTCGCGCAGAGATGGGCGGTGCGGTAGACGGCGTCACCCTCGGGCACGATCAGCCTCGATAGGCCAGGCCTTTGTAGGACTGGCGGAACCCGGCCTGGGCGAGACGAGCGCCGAAGGGGGTATGGGCGGTAGGGGCGCCGTCCACCATCTCGATCTCCATCCGGCGGAGCCGAGTTGCGGCGAGATCGACGATGAGGCCGGCCGCCTTGTCGAGCACCTCGTCATCATCGGTGAACGTGATCACCTTGCGGCCGCCCCGCTCCACGAATGCCACCAGCTCACCATCCACGAGGAGAACGAAAGCGCCGGCACTACGGCTCGGCCGGCCCGCCGGATGCTCCACCCACGGGATGGCTGCTCCGTAGGGGTTGGCAGGATCCGCGGCAGCGAGGAGGCGGGCCTCGGATTCGGGACGGCGGCGGAGCCGATCGACGGCCCCGGGGAGCGAGAACTGGGTGCCGCCCTGCCCCTCTACGAAATAGCCGCGTCGCACCCGGCCGGCGTCCTCCATGGCCCGCAGCACCGGATAGACGGCCGAGAAACCGCCGGGAACGCCCTCGGCGGACACCACCGACCTGGTGAGCAGGCCGTTGCGATCGAGGAGCTGTCGAACGACGGCGGCGGCCCGCTCGGTGATCGGGGGAGCGGGCTCCACCAGATCGGTGACCAGGTACCACCGGCCCGTTGCCGAGGGGGGCACGGACCCGGGCACGTGGGGGCGCCGCTGAGTTCGACTGCGGACCTTGCCCCACAGGAAGGCGCGCAACGGCGCAATCGTGTCGTTGGTCACTTCTCCGGACCAGACCAGGTCCCAGAGCGCGTCGAGCACCTCTCCGGGATCCCCTCCACCGGCGGCCTGATAGAGGTCACGGAAGAAGGAGGCTCCTCGATCTTGGAGGTGGCGCCGAAGGGCGGTGTGGATTGTTCCCTTGGGACGCTCGCCCTCGAGGGCCAGGTGGAGGAGGGGGATCTGATCTCGCAGATAGAGAGCCACCCTTCCGTCCCGGGCTCCGAGCGGACCGCGCCCCACCCACACCATCTCGCCCGAAGCCGTGAGCTGGTCGAGAAGCTCGGGCTGATAGGACATACGAGCGGGCAGGACGTCGTGTTCGAGGATCGAGGCCGGTATCGGGCTTCCCTGGAGGACGCGTGCGATCTCGACCAGCCGGTCCGGCCCGGCGGCCTTGCTGCCGACGCCCTGCCATTCCGGAAGGAGCATCGCCAAAGCGGCCGGCTCGGCCGGCTCGGCCTGTTTGCGAAGAGCGGCCAGCGATCGTCTGCGAATCCGACGCAGAACTTCGGTGTCGGCCCATTCTTGGTCCTCGCCGTGGGGCCGGAACGCCCCCCGAGCCACCCGCCCGGATGCCTCCAGGCGCTCGAGGACCCCGGCGACTACCGCCGCCGGCAGCCCCAAGTCGTCGGAAGCCTCGGCCGTAGTGAACGGAGCCCGGGTTCGGGCGTACCGCCCGATGATGTCACCGAGAGGATCTTCCACCGGTTCGAGGAAGTCGCCGGGAATGCCTTGTGGAAGGGAGACGCCCAGCCCGTCGCGTAAACGAGCGGCATCCTCGGCAGCCGCCCAGCGTTCATCGCCGCCGGCCGGGAACACCCGGCCGGCGGCCTCGAGGTCGGTCAGCAGCTGCCGAACCGTGGCCGGGTCATCGATGCGGGCTTCGATGCCGGGCCGGGTCAGTGGACCGAGATGACGGAGCAGGTCGTGAATGCCGTCGGCCCCGCTGACCCGGTAGCCGGGGGCGAGCCGCTGCAGCTCCAGTTCGACCTGTTGGAGGGCCTCGGGGTCGAGAAGCGTTCGCAGCTCGGGCTCACCGAGCAGCTCACGCAGCAGATCCCGGTCCAGGGTCAATGCAGTGGCCTGCCGTTCGGCCAAGGGTGCGTCGTACTCGTACATGTAGGTGGCGACGAAGTCGAACAGCAGGGAGGAGGCGAAGGGACTCGGGGATTGGGTGTCGGCCTGGGCCACCCTGATCTCGCGAGAGCGAATCGCGCCTAGCAGCTGGATGAGGGCGGGCAGGTCGAAGTGATCTTGCAGCATCTCTCGATAGGCCTCGAGCACGATGGGGAAGGAGCCATAGTCGCGAGCCACCTTGAGGAGGTCGGTGGAGCGTCGCCGTTGCAGCCAGAGCGGCGTGCGGCGGTCGGGCCGCCGTCGGGGCAGCAGCAGCGCCCTGGCGGCGGCCTCTCGGAAGCGGGAGGCAAACAGCGCGCTCTCGCCGACCTCGTCTATGACCAGCTGCTCCACCTCGTCGGGATCGATGAGCAGGACCGCGGGGTCGGGGGACTCGTCGGCGTCGGGAAAGCGGAAGACGACGCCGTCGTCGCTCCAGATCCCGTCTGCATCGAAGCCGTATTCCTCGCGCAGCCGGCGGGAGGCGGCCAGAGCCCAAGGGGCGTGCACCCGGGCTCCGAAGGGAGACAGCAGCACCATTCGCCAGTCACCGATCTCGTCGCGAAAACGTTCGATCACCAGGGTCCGGTCGGTGGGGAGCGTGCCGGTGGCCTCCTTTTCCTCGGCCAGGTAGGCGCTCAGGTTGGCGGCGGCCAGCGGATCGAGCCGGTAGTCGGCCTGGAGGCGCCGGGCCACTTCCTCGGGGTGGAGCGGGGCCAAGCTGCGAAGGAACTCGCCTACTGCTCGTCCCAGCTCGATGGGCCTGCCCAAGCCGTCTCCTCTCCAGAACGGGAGGCGGGGAGTCGCTCCGGCGGGGGCCGGAGCCACCACTACCCGATCGTGATCGATCTCGCTGATCTGCCAGGCGGATGATCCGAGCAGGAAGACGTCTCCGGGCCGGGACTCGTAGACCATCTCCTCGTCGAGCTCACCCACCTTGCCTCCCTCGGGTAGCACAACCCGGTACAGGCCGCGGTCGGGAATGGTCCCCGGATTGGTGACCGCCAGCATCCGGGCGCCGGCCCGGGCCGACAGAGAGCCGGCGACCCGGTCCCAGACCAATCTGGGTCGCAGCTCGGCGAACTGGTCGGACGGAAAGCGCCCGGACAGCATGTCGAGCACCGCCTCATACGACCCCCGTCCCAGATCGGCATACGGTGCCGCCCGGCGGGCCACGGAGAACAGCCTCTCGACGTCCCATTCGTCCATGCTCACCGCAGCCACGATCTGCTGGGCGAGTACGTCGAGAGGGTTGGCGGGCACGGCCGTTGGCTCGATGGCACCCCGGTACATGCCCTGGACCACGACGGCCGCTTCGAGCAGGTCGCCTCGATGCTTGGGAAAGACCCGGGCCCGACTGGGAATTCCCACCTGGTGACCGGCCCGGCCGGCCCTCTGCAGGCCGCTGGCGACGCTGGGGGGCGACTCCACCATGATCACCAGGTCGACGGTGGCCATATCGATCCCCAGCTCGAGGGTCGAGGTGGCTACGACCGCCCGTAACGCGCCCCGCTTGAGCCGATCCTCGATCTCGATCCGCTGTTCCCGAGACACCGAGCCGTGGTGGGCCTGGGCCACTTCGGTCTCGGCCAAGTCGTTGAGCTGGCGGGCGATGCGCTCGGCGAGCGCCCTGCTGTTGGCGAAGATGATCGTCGATCGGTGGGCCTGGACCAGGTCGAGCAGCCGGGGATACATGGTCGGCCAGATGGAGCGGCGCGGCGGCCCGGTGGCTCCGGGACCCTCCTGGATGTCCAGCGATTCCTCGGGCCGGGCCATGTCCTCGATCGGCACGACGACCTCGATCTCGAGTTCCTTGTCCCGGGGAGCATCGACGATCCGCACCCCTCGAGGCCGCCATTGGTCCCCGGCGACGGTGCCGCCTCCCAGGAAGCGGCCGATCTCCTGAAGCGGTCGTTGGGTGGCCGAGAGCCCGATGCGCTGTGGCGAGCTCTCAATGATCTCTTCGAGGCGCTCCAGGGACAGGGCCAGGTGGGCTCCCCGCTTGTTGCCGGCCAAAGCGTGGACCTCATCGACGATGACCCAGCGCACCGCGGCCAGGGTTTCGCGTATCCGAGAGGTGAGCATCAAATAGAGCGACTCCGGTGTGGTGATGAGGATGTCGGGGGGATGGCGATGGAGGCGCCGTCGCTCGTCGGGAGGGGTGTCGCCGGTCCGCATGGCGGTGACGACCTCGGGTAGCGCGTCCAGCCCGAGCCTTCCGGCGGCCACAGCGATGCCCGCTAGGGGGGCGCGGAGGTTGCGTTCGATGTCGTATGCCAGCGCCTTCAGGGGCGAGACGTACAGCACTCGGGTGCGCTTTTCAGCCGGGGGAACGGGCTCCACCAGGACCCGATCCAGACACCACAGGAATGCCGCCAACGTCTTGCCCGACCCGGTGGGAGCGTGGATCAGGGTGTGCTCACCCGAGGCGATGGCCGGCCAGCCGTGCTCCTGGGCAGCAGTAGGAGAAGCGAAGGCGGCCCGGAACCACGCTGCGGTGGCTTCCGAGAACAGATCGAGGGCTGGCACGCGACCGAGGCTAACGCTCCTGGTTTCCGTACTACATCGGGCGTGCCGGGCCAGGGCCCGTCACCGGTTCGATTACCAGACGGCCTCCCTCTTCTCGGACGTCGGTTCCGAACTCGGCGCAGGCCCGCCGCAAGCGCGCCGAGATCCACTCCATCTCCTCAGGCCCGGCCAGGCGGGTGTAACAGAAGTCGAGGGCCAGGGGGAGTGCTTCGATCCGGCGGGCTCCGGAAACATCGAGGTCGACGAACCACAGCAGGCCCAGATCGTTGCGCATCACCGGGTCGACGGCGTAGTCGTCGATGAAGTCACCCAGATCGAAAAGCACCGAGCCCTCGACGCCGTGGAAGGTGTGAGCCGAATGCCCGGCCACGATGGTGGCTCGGGCGTCCGTCAGCTGCTGTGCCGAACGTCGGACGTGGGCGACCGGGGAGGCGGTCATGTTGGGCCCCCAATGCGGAGTCACCAGGACCGCGTCCACCGGCAGGGAGTCGACCAGATCGACGACCCACTGGGGGACGCTCGACTCCCACAGGTCGGCAAAGGCCACCCCGGGCCGATCCGGTCCCGCGGCGAAGTCCTGGGGATGGTCGGTGACCCCGACCACACCGACTCGGAACCCCTGATGCTCGAGGAGGGCCGGCCGGCGGGCCTCCTCGAGATCGTGTCCTGCTCCCACCACGGCGATGGCGCCTTCTTCGAGTAGGTCGAGGGTGTCCTCGAGGGCCTCGAATCCGTAGTCGAGGGCATGGTTGTTGGCGAGAGTGACCGCGTCCACTCCGAGGGCATGCAGCACCTCCACTGCAACCGGCGGGGCCCGAAAGAAGAAAGGCTTGCGCGAATCGGGCCACGGCTCGCCGCGACTCGAGATACAGCATTCCAGGTTGAGCACGAACAGGTCGGCCCCCGCGGTCGCCTCGAGGACTGCAGGCGAGAAAAGGGAATTGGGAGGGCTGTGGGCCAAACGGTCGGCGACCAGACGACCCAGCATGGTGTCGCCGGCAAGGGCCAGCCTCACGGTTCCGGCTCGGCCGTCAGCCACCGGGCAAACCAACTACCGGCCAGCTCGGACACCTGCTCGAGGGCGCCCGGCTCCTCGAAGAGATGAGTAGCCCCGGGAACGATCTCCAACTGGTGCTGGCAACGGAGGAGAAGGGCGGCCTGGCGGTTCAGATCGATGACGCCGTAGTCGGAACCCCCCACGATGAGCATCGTCGGTGCTTGGACGGAAGGCAAGAACGGCCCGGCCAGATCGGGGCGACCCCCTCTGCTCACCACCGCACCGACCGATTGGGGGCGGCGGGCCGCCGCCTGGAGGGCGGCGGCCGCTCCGGTGGAAGCTCCGAAATAGCCGAGCGGCAGGTGAGCGGTTTCGGAGTGCCGGCCGACCCACCGCCCGGCCTCGTCGAGGCGATCGGCGAGCAGATCGATGTCGAAGACGTTGGAGCGGTCGGCGGCCTCTTCGGGGGTGAGGAGGTCGAAGAGCAACGTTGCCTGTCCCAGGCCGTTCAGATGGGCGGCCACTGCCGCATTGCGGGCGCTGAAGCGGCTGCTCCCGCTGCCGTGGGCGAATACCACCACAGCGGTGGCCTGGTCGGGCACTGTGAGCAGACCCGGCAAAACGACCCGGACCACATCGACGGTGACTTCGGCCGTCTCCACTAGCTCAAGATAAGCCCCTCCGAGCCCGAGCGACAGGGGCCAACGACCCCTTGGGCCGGAAAGGAGGCCCCGCGGGAGGGCGGCCGGTGCCACCGCCACTCGGAGTGGGCCTGTTGGGGGCTTGGTTCAGCGGCCGACGGCGTTGGGCTGGAGGAGGTGGCGGGAGAGTACGTCCCAGACTTCGGGCTGGGCCAGGTCGTGACGGAGGGAGCGCAGAGTCCGGAAAAAGGAGGGCACGGTGGCTTCGACCGCCATCGGATTGGGGCGGAGTTCGTCGAGGGTCTCCTCGGGTGGGGTCATGATGAGGATCTCCGATTCCGGCCAGGCGGCGGCGATGTGCTCGATTTCGGCATCGAGCGCCTTGCTGCCGGCCCGGTCCAGGAAAGGTTCGTAGAAGCGAGCTCCCGGTCGACGCGAGCTCAGGGCCATCGGAGCGAGCACGAGAACGAGGTCGAGTGGCTCGGTCGAGCCGAGCACCAGATCGGCGTGAGTGCCCGAAACGACTCCCCCGTCGAGGTAGTGACGCCCATCGATGACGTGGGGTTGATAGATGAGGGGTACCGCACACGACGCGGCCACGGCGTCGGGCAGGGTCACGTCGGGGGCCTCATCGGTCCCGAAGGCGACCCGCCGCCCGTTTTCGAGATCGAAGGCCACGATGACGGTAGGGCGGTCGGGCCAGCCCCCGTCGAAGTCGCCCAGGCGGGTGTCCACCCATTCGGCAATTCCCGACACGCTGAAGGGGGCAGGGCTGCCGAGCACGAAGCTGAGTCCGGGCCGGGTGAGGCCTCGGAGTAGCCCGTGACGGGCCCAGCTGACGATCCCGCCGGGCCGGGCCCGGGTGAAGAGCTGCGCCTTCAGCTGGGAAGTCAGCTCGTGGGGCCCATGGGCGTCACCCACGAGCGCGTCGATGGAGATCCCGTGCCCACGCACCATCGCCGCGATCACTGCACCGCCCGACGTGCCCACCACGACTTGGGCCGAGGCCGGGTCCCAACCCGTGGCCATGTGTAAGGCGAGGAGGGTGGCGGTCTGACATGCAGCGCCGGTGATCCCCCCACCGCCGAGGACCAGGCCGACACTGCTCACGGAGCCACAGGATAAGCCGTGTTCCGTGTTGCGCTGTGCGTTTCCGATGGGAGGTTCACGGGCAAGACCCTGGTCCCCGACCGTCCCCGCCGCCGAGACACCGGAGCTATGTGAAAGGGAGTTCCTAGTACTCGCTTCCTCCCGGGACTTCGCACAGCCACGTCGAGGCAGAGAGCCGGCGCCCGAAGGCGCCGGTCTCGATCTTGCGGCGTGGCTTGGTACGTCTGGTCTGTTGCCAGGCAGTTGGTGTGCCACACCGCAGGGGTTGTCCGCCCCATGCCGAGTCGGTGCGGGGCCCGCGGACCCCGCTTCTAGACGTCAGATCGTGCCAAACACCGGGACGCCGTTACATCCTGCCGGACACCGCCACCAACCTCGGGGGCGCCGGCGACCGCCGGGCAACGACATCACTGCCCATACCTGGCCGCATCGGCGACAGCGGTAGGTCAGAGAGTGGGGAGTGCCGACGCGCTCGATATTGGCGTCACTCAGCGTGGATGGCATGGGTCCTCCAATCGTTGCCACCAACGACGGGTCCCTCGCCTTCCCTTGCCTTGCCTCGGGCGCCAGAATACACCCAGAACGCCACCGCACAAGCAAAACCTGGGCACGCAGGGCGGGTTCATCGTGCTCAGCTGCCTTTTGGTGCTGCCTCGCAGACCCGGAACTGGGGCTCCAGAGGCTCAGCCGAAGTGCTTGCCGCACGACGGGCAGCGATCGTCGTCTTCTCCGGTCGGCGCCAAGCACCATGGACAGGGGAGGTCGTCGTCGACGAATTGGCCGGTGGCGGGCTCGGATCCACGAAGCAGGGCGGGACGACGGAGGGAGAAGGCAACAATCAACGCAGCAACCAGGGAACTCGCGGCGATGATCTCGAGCAAGGGGTCCTCCGTACGTGACGGACCCCGCCAGCGTAGGCTCGGCCGCCGCCCGGGCCGAGTATTTTCAACGTCAGACGGGAGCGCGCGATCCGGCAACGGCGCGCCGCAATTCGTCGATGAGGTAGTCGAGATCGTCCAGGCGCCCCTTGATCCGGTTCTCAGACTCGTAGACCAGCATCATGCCGGCGTGATAGACGGTCCATCGGTCGAGCTGCGATCCTTCCATCTCGACTCCGTAGCCCTGTGCAAAGGAGGCGGCAGACTGGCGACCCGACCGCAGGCCGAGCATCCACAACGACAGACTCAGATCCCATTCCAGGGGAGCGAGGGTGGCCCATTCCCAATTGATGAGCGTCACGTTGCCCCGTTCGTCTACGAGGAAATTCTCGGGGATCGGGTTCGTGTGGGCCACACGGGGTGGTGACGCAAACGGAGGACGCACGCGGCGAGCCGCCGAGAGCAGCTCCTCAGACATGGCAAGGCGGCCCCGGTAGCGGTCGAGTCGTCGAAACGTCGAGATGAAGTCGACCGTCACCCACTCCTGATCGATACCGCGAGCCAGGTTGGAGAGTGGCTCGGGATTGGCCCCGTGAATGGCGCGAAGCACCTCTCCGGCCCTGCGAGCCAGAGCCGGATTCTCGGGCAGGTTGGCCAAGTTCCAGCTGCCGGCATCTTGGAAGACCGCCCAGTGGGTCGGCCCTTCGGCGCCCCGGTCCACGACGACGGGCAGGCCATCGATGCCGCGCAGAGCGGTGAGGGCATGTCGCTCCCTGCGTTCCCGGGCGGGATTTCCGTAGACCTTGATGATGCGGGTGGTGTTCTCGGTCCACAGCCGAAAGAGTCGGTTGGCCCCGACGGCACGCTGGGCCCCCGGCGTGAGTTCCTGCACCCGCCCCCCTTTGGCGATGCGGGCGACCAGCTGGTCAACCTCCATTTCCGGACGGTCCCTCGTTGCGGCCCGGGCATTCTCGCAGGTTTGGAGAAGGCCGGTGTTGGAACCCCGAGTACTCTGAGCCTTCGCCCGGCACCCGACGATGGCTTCGAGGACGATATGACGATTCGACTCATGTTTCCCGATGGCTCCCTCCACGAGTTCCCGAACGGGGCGACCGGACGCACCGTGGCCGAGCAGATCGGCCCTCGGCTGGCGGCCGCCGCCGTTGCGGTCAGGCACGATGGGCACCTGATCGACCTGGACCGGGCCCTACCCGGCGACGGTTCAATCGAGATCGTGACCGAGGACACCGACGAGGGGCGATCGGTACTGCGCCATTCGGCCGCCCATGTGCTTGCCCAGGCCGTTCTCGATCTGTTCGAAGGGGCCAGCTTTGCCATCGGACCTCCGATCGAGGACGGCTTCTACTACGACTTCGACGTCGGGCGCCCGTTCACCCCAGAGGACCTGGATCGCATCGAGAGTCGTATGGCCGAGATCATCGAAGCGGATCAACCATTCGTCCGCGACGAGGTGTCCAAGGCCGCGGCCCTGGAGCTCTTTGCCGATCAGCCGTTCAAAGTGGAGATCATCGAATCTGTCGACGAGGCCGAGGGTGCCGGCGGAGAGGCGGTCACTCTCTATCGAAACGACGGGTTCGTGGACCTGTGCCGAGGGCCTCACATTCACTCGACGGGAAGGCTGCGGGCCATCAAGCTCCTCCGCACCGCCGGCGCCTACTGGCGGGGGGACGAGCACCGCCCCCAATTGCAGCGCATCTACGGCACGGCCTGGGAGGACCCCAAGGCCCTCGAGGAGTACCTGCACCGCCTGGAGGAAGCGGAGCGACGGGACCATCGACGCTTGGGCCCGGAGCTTGATCTCTTCTCGTTCCCCCAGGAATTGGGCTCGGGCCTGGCGGTGTGGCATCCCAAAGGGGGCATTCTGCGGACCGTCGTCGAGGATTACAGCCGCCGTACCCACATCGCTCACGAGTACGAAATCGTGGCCACGCCTCACGTGGCTCGCAGCAGCCTGTGGGAGACGTCGGGGCACCTGGAGTTCTATGCCGAGGGCATGTACCCGGAGATGGTCATGGACGAGGGGCACCGCTACTTCGTCAAGCCGATGAACTGCCCGTTCCACATCCTGGTCTACAAGACGCGAGGCCGAAGCTATCGGGAGCTTCCCCTCCGGCTCTTCGAGCTGGGCACCGTGTATCGCTACGAACGATCAGGGGTGGTGCACGGGCTGTTGCGGGCCCGCGGCTTCACCCAGGATGACAGCCACATCTTCGTCACCGAGTCCGGCCTCGGCGAGGAGCTGCGTCGACTGTTGGATTTCACGCTGATGGTCCTGCGCGACTTCGGGTTCGAGGATTTCGAAGCCGACCTGTCCACGCGTCCCGAACCCTTCGTCGGCGAGGCGGCCCTGTGGGACAAGGCCGAGCGGGCCCTGGCGGAAGCCCTCGACGCCTCCGGCCTCGACTACCAAGTGGCCGAGGGGGAGGGGGCCTTCTACGGGCCCAAGATCGACGTCCACGTGCGCGACGCCATCGGGCGGAGGTGGCAGCTCACCACCCTTCAGGTGGATTTCCTCCAACCCCAGAACTTCGACCTGGAGTACGCCACGTCTGAGAACACCAGGGAGAGGCCGGTGATGGTCCACCGAGCCCTGCTGGGATCGGTGGAACGCTTCGTCGGCATACTCACCGAGCACTACGCCGGAGCTTTCCCGCCGTGGCTGAGTCCGGTCCAGGTGTCCGTGGTTCCCGTCGCCGATCGCCACCACGACTATGCGGCTTCGGTGGCCGATCGCCTCCGACTCGAGGGACTGCGGGTCGAGGTCGACGAAGCCGACGACACGGTGGGGGAGAAGATCCGGCGGGCCCTCACCCAGCACCATCCGGCCGTGCTGGTGGTCGGGGACGATGACGCCGCCCACGGCACGGTCGGAGTGCGCCGGCGCGGCGATGAGGGCGAGCGTCGGGGCGTCGCCCTGGACGAGGCCGCCGATGAGCTGGTGGAGCTGTGCCGGCCGCCACGCTGAGCGGACGGCGAGCTTGTGTTGACATTGTCGCTGCGTAGGCTGGCCCGCCGACACCTGGAGAGGAAACTGTGACGCGCTTCGCCGAGCTGCTCGCCGCACTCGTTAGACGCGCCCCGGTCCCGGTGCTCCTGGGCTCGCTGGCCCTTACCGTCGTCTTTGGGGCGTTCCTTCCCCAGGCCGAGCAGGCCACCGGCAACGAGGGCTTCTCGCCGGACTCCGAGGAGTTCCTGGCCGGACAGGTCATCCAGGAGGAGTTCGAGGCGAGTGCCGTCGCTCCGGTACAAGTGGTGTTCACCGCCGAATCCGGGGACGTGCTGACGGCCGAAGGGCTGCGGGTCTATCTGGCGGTCGAGGAAGCCATCCGATCGAGCCGGGCCGCCGAGCTGTTCTCCGGGTTGCCGGGCGGCCATATCCAGGGATTCTTCCGGCCGGCGCTTCTGGGCCTGGAAGAAATGGGGGTGGCGCCCACGGCCGCAACCGACGATCAGGTGAAGGAAGCGTATCTGGCAGGCCTCGCCGGGCTGCCCCCCGAGACGCAGGGAGAGCTGACGCTGAGCCTCTCCCAGCGAGAGGGCGCCACCGACCTGTCTGTGCCCGAATCCCCGGCAGGGATCATGGTGGTGCTGCTCGATTCCGGCGTGCTGGAGGACGATCCCAACGGGTCCGAGCTCCAGGCGATCGAGGTGGACATGGCCGATGACATCGCCGAAGTCGACATGGGCGCCATCGAGGCCCGGCCGTTCAGTTTCGCGCTGCTGTTCTCCGACACCGACGTCTTCGAGCGGGAGATCGGTCGGCTGTTCGGATCGGCGTTTCTCATCATCCTCGTCATCCTCGGCTCGGTCTTCTGGATTCACCCCAAGGGAAGAATGACCCGCCGGGCCTCCCTGCGACGTGCGTCTGCCGATGTGCTGCTCGCTCTCGGTGTGATCGTCATGTCGATCGTGTGGATGAACGGCATCGGCGTGCTTCTCGGTCCCAAGTATCTCGGGGTCATCGGCAAGTTCAATGAAGTTCTGCGGGTCATTCCGATTTTGCTGATCGGCTTGGGGGTGGACTACGCAATCCACCTCACGGCCCGGTACCGGGAGGAGGTCGGAGGAGGCGAAGACGTCAACGGGGCGGCTTCGAAGGCGACGAGGACGGTCGGGGTGGCTCTGGTTCTGGCGACGGTGACGACGGCGGTCGGCTTCCTCACCAACGTGTTCAGCCCGGTGACGGCCATCGCCGACTTTGGAATCTTGGCCGCAGTGGGAATCGGGGCCGCGTTCGTCCTCATGCTGACCTTCGTTCCGTCGGTGCGGATACTGCTGGACCGCCGTGCCGAGCAAGGGGGCCGGCTCCCGGTGGAGGCCATGGGTCATTCGAGCGAGCGACTGCTGCCCACGCTCATGGGCCGAGTGGCCGTGTTCGCCGAGCGGGTTCCGGCCCTGATGCTCACGCTGGCGGTAGGCGTAGGCGGGCTGGGCACCTGGGGCCTGGTCAGCCTGGACACCACGTTCAGCTTCACCGACTTCCTCCCCGAGGATTCCCCGATGCTGGAGGTGTTCGACGTGCTCGACGAGGAATTCGGTGGGGGTCTCGGCGAGACCACCAACGTGCTCGTCGAGGGCGTGGTGCAGACGCCGGAGGCGCACAACGCCATGGTGAAGGCCTGGGAGAACATGGATGACACTCCCAGCGTGCTGATGTTCGGCCCCAGGGCGGCCGTCGAGTCGCCGGCGTCGATCATCGGCCAGCTGGCCACCCCTCTCGATCAAGGCGGCGACCCGCAGTTTTTCGATGCCGAATTCGCGGCCCGGGCGTCCACGCTGGGGCTGCAGGCGGACCTGACGGTCAGCTCCGATGCCGACGTGGCCTCGCTATACGAGGCGGCCGCCGCCGAGACCCCGCAGGCAATGAACCGGGTGCTGGCCGCCGACGAGAACGGAGCGATTCGCTACGTCAACATGAGCGTGGCCACCCAGGCCGGCGAACAGGACGCCGCCGTGCTCGCCGACGAGCTGCGCGCCGACCTGGCTCCGTTCGATGCCATCGACGGGGTGAGCGCGGTTCCCACCAACGAGAACATCATCGCCCGCGGCGTAGTGGAATCGCTGCAGAACTCTCAGGCTTCGTCACTGGCGATCACGCTGGCAGCGGCGATGGCGCTGCTCGTGGTCACGTTCTACGTCTCGGCGCGTCGCCCGTTCTTGGGAGTGCTGACGATTGCCCCGGTGGCTCTCGTCGTCCTCTGGGTGTTCGGGATGATGGCCCTGACCGGCATCTCCTTCAATCCGGTCACGGCGATGATCGCGGCCATCGCCATCGGAATCGGGGTTCCCTACAGCATCCATATCACCCACCGCTACCAGGAAGACCGGGTGCGATGGGACAGTCCCGAAGAGGCCATCCGGTCCACCATGACCCACACCGGTGGGGCCCTGGCCGGGTCGGCCTTCACTACTGTTGCCGGGTTCGGGATCCTGGTGACGTCGTCGTTGAAGCCCTTTAAGCAACTGGGGCTGGTGACCGGCTACGCCATCTCCTTCGCGCTGGTGGCCGCGGTGCTGGTACTGCCCAGCATGCTGGTGTTGTGGGACCGCTGGCATCGGCGGCGGGGCGAACCGATCGTGGAATACACAGCTCCGGAATGCGGCTTCGAATTCGGGACAGCCGCCGCCCCCGGGCCGGGCCTGGAGTAGCCGTGGAAATCCCGCGATCCATCGCCGAGTCGGAGGGTGTCCCCGAGGATCTCGACTCGGCGGCAGTCGGGCCCTACGCGGTGCCCAGTCCCCGCCGCCGCCGATTGGCGGGGAGGGTGTATCTGGTGGGCGCACTCCTGTGCGGAGCGGCCGCCATCGCCGGTTTACCTGTGGGACTGTGGGGGATGGCGACCGCCCTCGCCGTCATCGGTCTCTATCACGTGACCAGTGCGTGGGACCTGAAGGTCCGCGAGTCGGCCGCCCTCGAGATCGCCAACCGCGCCGTGCCTTTCGCCGTCGGTCACGCTTCGGCTCAAGTGAGCTTCCAGGGGTGGCGGGCCCGCCCCGTCTGGAACGTACTGGTGTTCTCCGCCGATGAACCCCCGGCCGAGCGCGCCCTGGTCCGGGTGGACGCATTGAGCGGAGGTGTCGTGGACTCCTACTCGGAGCCCATAGCCGACGGCTGATCGCTACCGGTCGGCCACCGGCACGTAGTCCCGCTGGGTCTCTCCTACGTAGATCTGTCGGGGCCGTCCGATCCGCGTGGTGGGATCGCGCATCATCTCCGCCCACTGCGCGATCCAGCCGGGAAGCCGCCCCATCGAGAACAGCACGGTGAACATCTGGAGCGGGAAGCCCAGCGCCCGGAACATGATCCCCGAGTAGAAGTCGACGTTGGGGTACAGGCGCCGCTCGATGAAGTACTCCTCGTTGAGGGCCACTTGCTCCAGTTTCACGGCGATCTCCAGCAGCGGGTCCTCGCGCTCCAGCCGGGCAAGCACCTCGTCGGCGAAGCCTTTGAGGATGCGAGCCCGCGGGTCGTAGTTCTTGTAGACCCGATGCCCGAAACCCATCAGCCGGAAGGGGTCGTCGTGGTCTTTCGCCTTGGCGACGTACCGATCGACGTCGCCGCCGTCGGCGTGGATGTGTTCGAGCATCTCCACCACGGCCTGGTTGGCTCCGCCGTGGAGGGGTCCCCACAGAGCGTTCATGCCGGCCGCCACCGAGGCAAACAAGTTGGCGTGGCTGGAGCCGACCATGCGCACCGTCGAAGTGGAGCAGTTCTGTCCGTGATCGGCGTGGAGTATCAGCAGCACGTCGAGCGCCCGGGCGAGCACGGGGTCGACGACCAGGGGCTCGCTCGGCGTGGCGAACATCATGTGCAGGAAGTTGGCCGCGTAGTCCAGCGAGTTCTGGGGATACACGTAAGGCTGGCCGATCGACTTCTTGTAGGCCCAGGCGGCAATGGTGGGCACCTTGGCGAGGAGTCGGATCGTGCTCTGGTCGACGGCCTCGGGATCGAGCGGATCGAGGTAATCCTGATAGAAGGTCGACAGTGCCGAGGTGGCCGCCGACAGGATCGCCATCGGGTGAGCCTTCTTCGGAAACGCGTCGAAGAGCCGCTTCATCTCTTCGTTGACGAGCGTGTGGTGGGTGATCACCGAGCTCCACTCGGCGAGTTGGTCCTCGGTGGGCAGCTCGCCGTAGTAGAGGAGGTAGGCCACTTCGAGAAAGGAGCTGTGTTCGGCCAGGTCCTCGATCGTGTAGCCGCGATAGCGCAGCTCTCCGGCCTCGCCGTCCACGTAGCTCACCCCGCTCTTGGTGCTGGCGGTGTTGCCGAAGCCCGGGTCGAAACTGACCAGACCGGTGTCCGATCGCAGGCGGGCGATGTCGAGGCCCTCGTCGCCTTCGGTGCCCTCGACGACGTCGACCTCGAGCTCGGATCCGTTCCGGATGATCTTGGCTGTGCTGTCGGTCATCATCACTCCTCCGCTTGGGCTGCCGCAATCACCTTCTGTGTTTCTTGGGGTGGGGCCTGCTCGTAATGAGAGAACTCCATCTCGAAGGTTCCCCGGCCTCCCGTGATCGATCGCAGGTCGATCGTGTACTGCTGCATCTCGGCCAGCGGCACCTCGGCACTCACAACTCGCATCCTCCCGACCGAGTCCATGCCGCCCACCCGGCCGCGCTTGGCGTTGAGGTCGCCGATGATGTCGCCCATGTAGTCCTCCGGGGCGACGATCCGCACCTTGACGTAGGGCTCGAGGAGGACCGGGTTGAGGGCGGGGGACGCGGCCCGGACCGCCTGAATGCCGGCCATGCGGAATGAGAGTTCGTCGGAGTCCACCGAGTGGTACTTACCGTCGAATACCGTGGCCTTGACGTCCACCATCGGATAGCCGGCCAGCGGACCTCGCTCCAGCGCCTCCCGGATGCCTTTGTCTACCGCCGGTATGAGTTGGCGGGGGATCGACCCACCCTTGATGGCATCTTCGAATTCGTAGCCCGAACCGGGGGGAAGCGGCTCGAAGCGAACGAAAGCGACGCCGAACTGGCCCCGACCCCCGGTCTGCTTCTTGTGCTTGCCCTCGGCTTCGGCCGACGAGGTGATGGTTTCTCGATAGGGGACCCGGGGAATCTCGGTGCTCACCTCCACACCGAACTTGCGCGATAGCTTGGAGAGCGCCACCTCGAGGTGGGAGTCTCCCATGCCGGACAGGATCGTCTGCTTGGTCTCGGCCCGCCGCTCTACCCGCAAGGTGGGGTCTTCCTCGACCGATCTCGTCAGGGCAGTGGAGAGCTTCTCCTCGTCCTGAGTGGTGAGCGGGCTCACCGCCACCGACATTTGGGGTTTCGGTACCGCGACCGGTTCGATGACGACGCCCGATTTGGGCGTCCGCAGTGTGTCGCCGGAGCGGATCGCTTCCAGCTTGGCGACCGCAGCGATGTCGCCGAAGGTCACCTCTCCGGTGTCGTGGTGGGTCTTACCGCGCACGAAGAAGAGATTGTGCATTCGCCCACTGCTTCGATCACGGGCGATCTCGAGCGAGTCGTCGGCCTTGATCGTCCCCGAAAACAGGCGAAACAGCGAGATGCGCCCCACATACGGGTCGGACAGTGTCTTGAAGACGTAGGCGGCCGTCGGACCGCCGGGATCAGGAGTGCTCTCGCCTTCGGCGAGTGGCGGGGGGCGGCGGTCGAGGGGGGAGGGAGCATCCCTGATGAGCAAGTCCGCCAGCCGGTCGATGCCGACCAGCTTGGTGGCCGAGCCGCACAGAACCGGAAAGATCGATCCCTCGATGATTCCCTTGCGGAGGCCGGCGGTGAGCTGGTCGAGCGTCGGCTCGCGGCCCTCGAAGTAGGCCTCGAGGAGCTCGTCGTCGTTCTCCACCACGGCCTCTACCAGCGCGGTATGGACCTCCTCGACCTGCTCCTTGATCTCATCGGGAAGCTCGACTTCGGTGCCCTTGGGATCGTCGGGCTGGTAGGTGAAGGCATGGTGGGAAACGATGCCGGCCACCCCGGAGAGTTGCGCCTCGGCGCCGATCGGCATCTCCACCGGGGCGACCCCGGTTCCAAACGCCTCCTTGAGCTCGGCGAGCACCGATCGGTAGTCGGAACGCTCCCGATCGAGCTTGTTGACGAAGATGGCCCGGGCGATGCCTTCTTCGGCTGCCAGCTGCCAGATCGCCTCGGTCTGGACCTCCACGCCGTCGACTGCCGAAACGACAAACAGTGCCAGGTCGGCCGAACGGAGCGCAGAGCGAACGTCGCCGATGAAATCGGCGTACCCCGGGGTGTCGATGATGTTGATCTTGTGGCCGGCCCAGTCGAACGGTGCCAGTCCGAGACTGATGGAAACGGAGCGCTCGGTCTCCTCCGGCTCGAAGTCGGTGACGGTGTTGCCATCCTCGACCCGGCCCAGCCGATTGATGGTCCCGGCTGCAAAGAGCAGAGCTTCGGCTAACGAGGTCTTCCCGGATCCGCTATGGCCGACCAGTGCAACGTTCCGGATCCTCTCCGGCTCCAATCCCATGCCTCCCTCGTCCGGTCCGGAGAGTCTAGTGAGGGCCGGAGGCCCCCCTTCCTGTGGTACCTTGCCTGGCCGGCAAGGGGACGGTGGTGCTCGACGTCAAAGCACGCAAGGGCGTCGACCGGGTGGTCGTTCCACTCGGTAGAGCCCTGGCGCGGGCCCACGTGTCTCCGAGCGCGGTCACGATTGCCGGCCTGGCGGTCACGATCGGCGGTGCCGCCCTGATCGCCACCGGGCGGCTGCTGGCGGGAGCGCTGGTCGCCGGTGTGGGGGCGACCCTCGACGTCCTCGACGGTCCACTCGCCCGGGTCACCGGCAAGACATCGCGACGAGGCGCCTTCCTGGACACCCTCGCCGACCGGCTGGGCGAAGCGGCCCTGTGGGCCGGCCTCGCCTATTTCCTGGTCGACAGCGCCGTCCGGGTCACCCTGTGCTTGGCTGCGCTGGTCGGCTCGCTTCTCGTCCCCTACATCCGCTCCAAGGCCGAAGGATGGGGGGTCGAAGGCAAAGGTGGGCTGATGGGAAGGGCGGAGCGCATGCTGGTCATGTTGGTCGCCGTCGGTATCGAGGGCCTGGGCCCTGCCACCATCCTTCCCATGCTGTGGATCATGGTCGCGCTCACCTGGTTCACCGCGGCCCAGCGGGCCTACCGCACCTGGGCCCACCTCGGCGCGTGAGGGACCTCGCCGGCTATCTGATCTACCGGGTGCTCACGGGAATCTTCGGCCTGTTCCCGGAACCGGTGATCCGCCGGGTGGGCCGGGGCCTCGGCTATTCGCTGTCCTTCGTCGCCGGAGAGAGGCTGGCGATGGCCGAGCGGCACATGCGGCGTGCGCTCGGGCCCGGTGTCGACCCTCGACCGACGGCGCGGGCCATGTTCGCCTCCTACGGGCGCTACTGGGCCGAGGTCTTCTGGATGCGACCCCGTCGCCGGCAAGCGGTCGTCGACCACTCCGAGGTGATCGGCAAGGAACTGGTCGACGCCTCCGGGGAACATGGAGTGATCCTGGCACTTCCCCACCTCGGCAACTGGGAGGCGGCCGGCACCAAGTCGGCCGCGGTGGGCTATCCGGTGGTGGCGGTGGCCGAGGCACTGCGGAACCGTCGCATCGTTGACTGGTTCCGGCAGGCTCGCCAGCGGTTCGGCATCGAGGTGATCATCGCCGAGAAGGGGGCCAACGTGACGAGGCAGCTCATCGGGGTTCTCCGCCGCGGGGGC
The DNA here is from genome assembly GCA_964347285.1 of uncultured Acidimicrobiia bacterium. Taxonomy (GTDB): domain Bacteria; phylum Actinomycetota; class Acidimicrobiia; order Spongiisociales; family JAOTWH01; genus CAYFYE01. Next base: position 45,622 of record CAYFYE010000004.1, on the reverse strand, counting down.
ACGGTGGCCCTTCTGTGCGACCGTGATGTCAAGGGCGACGGCGTACCGGTCCTCTTCTTCGGAGAGGAAACCACCCTTCCGGCCGGACCGGTGGCCTTGGCCGACCGCACCGGAGCCTGGCTCCTCCCCATCGGCTCCTACTTCAAGGAAGGTCGCGGGCACCGGCTGGTGGTCCATCCCCGTCTCGAGATCCCCGACGCCCCGACCCGGGAGGAGAGAATCGCCCTCGGAACCCAGGCCCTGGCCCACAAGCTGGAGGAGATCATCAGGGCGGCGCCGGAGCAGTGGCACATCATGCAGCCCAACTGGCCCTCGGACCAAACCCGGGCAGGCGCCGAGACCGCAGCAGCGTGAAGATCGCCGTCGTCTGCCCGTATGGACTGGACCGTCCCGGGGGAGTCCAGGATCAAGCGGTGCGGCTGACCGAATGGCTGCACGAGGCCGGCCACGAGGCATGGTTGGTCGCCCCCGGGACCGAGGAGGTCCGGGCCACGCCGGTGGCCGGGACGGTGCTGTTCCCTGTCAACCGGTCCCGGGCCCCGATCGCTCTGGGCCCCGGTGCCGCTCGGGCAGCGCTGGATGCGGTACGTAGTGCCGATGTCGTTCACCTCCACGAACCCTTCGTGCCGGTCGTCTCTCTGTCGGTCCTCCTAGGGAAGGGCCCGCCCAAGGTGGGTACGTTCCACGCCGATCCGGGTAGGGGAGTGCGGGCCGCCTACCGGTGGGCCCGCCCCGTGTTGCGGCGCTGGGCGGCGCGGCTGGCAGTGGCCACCGCAGTCAGCAACGTGGCCGCAGCCGCGGTGCGTGGGCTGTGCCGGCCCCGGGTCATCCCCAACGGAATCGACGTCTCCTCGTACGAGGTCGACGAGGCGCGGCGGCCCGCCCGGGTCATCTTCATCGGGCGGGACGAACCGCGCAAGGGTCTGGCGGTGCTCTTGGAGGCGTGGCCTTCGGTCAGGCAAAGAGTGCCGGCCGCCGAACTTCTGGTGGTCGGCGCCGAGAGAGAACAGTTGCCCTCGGGCGTCACCTGTGTCGGCTCGGTCGGCCCCCCCGAGAAGCGGCGCCTGCTGGCATCTGCGACGGTGTTGTGCGCCCCGAATACGGGAGGCGAGAGCTTCGGGTTGGTGGTGGCGGAGGGAATGGCCGCCGGCTGTGCAGTCGTCGCGAGTGGCCTTCCGGCCTTCGCCGCAGTGCTGGGCGATACCGGGGTCTTGGTGGCACCGGGCGATGCCGGGGGACTGGCGTCCGCGGTGACATCGCTGCTCGAGGATCAGCAGCGAGCCGGGGAGCTCGGCACTCGGGCCCGGTCGCGGGTTCGGCGCTTCGATCGTGATGCGGTGACGTCGGGCTATCTGGGGGCCTACCACGATGCCGTCGGCCGGTAGGAGCCGGGCCGGGCGATACAATCGTCGTCGTGGAGTCGGAACGAGGAACCGTTCGGGTCAAGCGAGGCCTGGCCGAAATGCTGAAAGGCGGGGTGATCATGGATGTCACCACCGCCGAGCAGGCCGCCACCGCCGAGGAGGCCGGGGCCGTTGCCGTCATGGCTCTTGAGCGGGTCCCGGCCGACATCCGGGCCGCCGGCGGGGTGGCTCGGATGGCCGATCCCGTGCGGGTCAAGGAGATCATGGCGGCGGTGTCGATTCCGGTCATGGCCAAGGTGCGGATCGGCCACTTTGCCGAGGCCCAGGTGCTGCAGGCTCTGGGCGTCGACTACATCGACGAGAGCGAGGTGTTGACGCCGGCCGACGAGGAGCACCACGTGGACAAGTGGGCGTTCACCGTGCCCTTCGTGTGCGGGGCCCGGGACTTGGGCGAGGCGCTCCGCCGCATTGGTGAGGGGGCGGCGATGATTCGCACCAAGGGCGAGCCGGGTACCGGCAACGTCGTCGAGGCGGTACGACACATGCGCCTGATGACCACCCAGATCAGGAGTTTGGCCACCTTGGGCCGGGACGAGCTGATGAGCGCGGCCAAGGAGCTGAGGGCCCCCTACGAGCTGGTCGAAGAGGTGGCGGCCACCGGCCGGCTCCCGGTGGACAATTGCGCCGCCGGCGGGATCGCTACTCCAGCGGACGCAGCCCTGATGATGCAGCTGGGCTGTGACGGCATCTTCGTGGGGTCGGGCATCTTCAAGAGCGCCGACCCGGCCCACCGGGGCCGCTCCATCGTCGAGGCCACCACCCATTTCCGGGACGCCGCGATCGTTGCCAAGGTCTCCGAGGGACTGGGCGAGCCGATGTCCGGGCTCGATACGGCCACGATGCCCGAGACCGAAAAGATGCAGGTCCGGGGGCAATAGCCGGATGCGCGTCGGCGTGCTGGCCCTCCAAGGAGATTTCCGCGAGCACGCCGCCATGGTCCGCTCGCTGGGCTCCGATGCCGTGGAGGTTCGGGCGCCCGAGCAACTCTCCGGCCTCGACGCCGTCATCATCCCCGGCGGCGAGTCGACGACGATCGGAAAACTGGCCGAGAGGTACCACCTGCTCGGCCCCCTCCACGACCTCATCGCCGACGGGTTGCCGACGCTGGGGACCTGTGCCGGGATGATCCTTCTCGCTTCCGCCACCACCGGCAGGGAGCAACCGTTGCTGGGCGTCCTCGATGTGGTAGTAGAGCGCAATGCTTTCGGACGCCAACTGGCCTCCTTCGAAGAAGACATCGAGATCGACGGCCTTGACGGGACATTTCGAGCCGTGTTCATTCGGGCCCCCTGGGTGGACAAGGTCGGCGCCGGAGTGCGGGTCCTGGCCGAGTCGGACGGGCACGCGGTGATGGTCCGCCAGGGCACGATCCTGGCGACCTCGTTTCACCCCGAGCTCACCGACGATGTGCGGATCCATACAATGCTGCTGGAGATGGCTGGAGAGGGCTGATGTCGGGACACTCGAAATGGTCCACGATCAAGCGCAAGAAGGGCGCCAAAGACGCCGCCCGCGGCCAGCTTTTCGCCAAGCTGGCTCGGGCCATAGAGGTGGCCGCCCGCGAAGGTGGGGGCGATCCGGAAGCCAACTACGCCTTGGCCACGGCCATCGACAAAGCCAAGGCGGCGTCGATGCCCCACGACAACATCGATCGGGCCGTGAAACGAGGCACCGGCGAGGTGGAAGGCATCAGCTATGAGGAGGTGTGGTACGAGGGCTACGCCCCGGGAGGCGTGGCCCTGTACGTGCATTGCCTGACCGACAATCGCAACCGGGTCGGCTCGGAGGTCCGCTCGACGTTCAGTCGCAACCAGGGCAGCCTGGGCGAGCCCGGCTCGGTTGCCTATCTCTTCCAGCAGCGCGGCTACCTTCTCGTCTCTGGGGACGAGGACGAGGTGATGATGGCCGCCCTCGAGGGCGGCGCCGACGACATCCGCCCATCGGGCCGGCAGTGGGAAGTTCTTTGTGAGCCGGGCCGCGTCGCCGCGGTGCGAGCAGCATTGGAAGAGGCCGGCCTTTCCATCGAAACCGCCGAGGTCACCCAGATGCCCACGGCAACGGTGCCGGTCGAGGCCGGAGATGCCCCCAAGGTGCTGCGCCTGTTGGACGCGCTCGAAGACCTCGACGACGTCCAGGCCGTATACGGCAACTTCGACATCCCCGACGAGGTGATGGCGGAAGTCGGCTGAGTCGAGGGTGCGAGGACCGACCGGGCGGGCCACCCCCGCGTGGCCTTGATGGGCAGATCCTTGGCCGGGTCGGGGGCCGGCCCTACCATGAACCGTACATATGTTCGTATTGGGCATCGACCCGGGACTGGCCGCCACCGGCTATGCCGTCGTGGAAGATTCGGCGGGGACATCCAAAGCGGTCGGCATCGGGATATTGCGCACCGATCCCGCTGCGCCCCTGCCCCTCCGTCTCACCGAGCTCCACGGCGACCTGGAGGCGCTGATCGCCGAGTACCGCCCGGACGAGGCGGCCGTCGAAGAGGTCTTTACCAACCGCAACCTGCGCACCGCCACTGCGGTGGGCCGGGCCTCGGGAGTGGTGCTGCTCACGCTGGCCCAGGCGGGCCTGCCCGTCTTCGAATACACGCCCTCGGCGGTCAAGGCGGCGGTGACCGGATACGGTAATGCTCCCAAGGAACAAGTGCAGCGTATGGTCGAGCGCCGGCTCGGACTGACCGAGCCTGCTTCCCCCGATGCCGCCGATGCGCTGGCAGTGGCGCTGTGCCATGTCCAGCGCACACCGGTGCGGCAGGCCGTAGAGAGGGCCAGGTGATCGGCCGGCTCGGAGGAACCCTGGTCGCTCGATCCGGGGAGCGGATCGTGGTGGACGTCGGCGGCGTCGGGTACGAGGTGGCGACCACCCCGCGCGGCCTCGGGGAGCTGCCGGGGCTGGGGGAGGAAGTGGTTGTACATACTCACCTGCATGTGCGCGAGGACATCCTCGATCTCTACGGGTTTCCCACGGAAGAGGAGCGTGACGTCTTCAGGATCCTGCTGACGGCGTCGGGCATCGGACCCAAGGTGGCCCTGGCGGTGTGCGGTTCGCTGACGCCCGGAGAACTCCGGCGGGCGGTCATGGCCGACGACATCGCCACCCTCGAGACGGTCCCCGGCATAGGCAAGCGCAGTGCCCAGAAGTTGATCATCGAGCTCCGTCCCAAGCTAGAGCTCGATAACGGGGAGGTCCCGGGAGCCGAAGGATCGGTCTTGTCGGAGGTGCGACAGGCTCTCGACTCGCTCGGCTATCAAACCGCCGAGGTGAAGGCGGCGATCGCCGAGCTTCCCGTCGAGGGGTCGGTCGAGGACCTGCTTCGTCGAGCGCTCCAATCACTGGGAGGCGAGGAGTGAACACGTGAGGGACGAAGGGCTCTTGGCCGGTCCGGCGGCTCCCGAAGACGAACTGTTCGAGGCTCAACCGGGACTCCGGCCCCGCAATCTCGAGGAGTTCGTCGGCCAGACCGACCTCAAGGAGCGGCTCCACATACTGATCGAAGCCGCCCGGTCTCGACGCGAGCCGCTCGATCACACCTTGTTCTCCGGTCCCCCCGGCCTCGGCAAGACGACCCTCGCCGGCATCCTCGCCGCCGAGATGGGCGCAGGCCTCAGGGCCACCTCGGGGCCGGCGTTGGAGCGGCCGGGTGACCTGGCCGCGGTGTTGACCCATCTCGAGATCGGCGATGTGCTGTTCGTCGACGAGGTCCACCGTCTGCCGCGCGTCGTGGAGGAGGTCCTCTATCCGGCGATGGAAGACTTCCACATCGACATAGTGGTCGGCAAGGGTCCGGCGGCCCGTTCGATTCGGCTCGATCTGCCGCCCTTCACCCTCATCGGCGCCACCACTCGGGTCGGCAGGGTGTCGCCGCCCCTGCGGGACCGCTTCGGCTACGTGGCCCGCCTCGACTACTACCGGCCCGGCGACCTCCATGCCATCGTGCACCGCTCGGCGGGCATTCTCGAGGTACCGATCAACGAAGAAGGCGCCCTGGCTATCGCCGAACGGAGCCGGGGAACTCCTCGTATCGCCAACCGACTGCTGCGCCGGGTGCGCGATTACGCCGAGGTGCGCGCCGACGGGTCGGTGGATCACACCACGGCCCGCGACGCCCTGGCCATGTTCGAGGTCGATGATCTGGGCCTCGACCGGGTCGACCGATCCATCCTGCGCGCCGTCGCCGAGAAGTTCGGCGGCGGACCGGTGGGGCTTTCGACGCTCGCCATCGCCGTGGGCGAGGAGCCCGAGACCGTCGAGGACGCCTATGAGCCCTACCTTCTTCGGCTGGGCATGTTGCAGCGCACGCCCCGGGGGCGGACGGCCACCCGGCGCGCCTTCGAGCACTTGGGCCTCAATCCGCCGGTGCCGGAGGGGGGAGATCAGGCGACCTTGCTGGAACGGTGAAGGCGGCGGTCGGGCGGTAGGCGGCACGCAGCACCGGAGGGCCGCTTACCCTGAGCGGGATGCGGACGTCGGAGTTCCAATACGACCTCCCCCGGACGGCCATCGCCCAGGAGCCGATCGAGCCGCGTCACAGGGCGCGCCTCTTGGATACCCGAGACCGCACCGATCACACCTTCCAGGAGCTCCCCTCCCTCCTCCGGCCCGGCGACCTGGTGGTGGTGAACCGGACCCGGGTACGCAAGGCTCGCTTGCGAGGAAAGAAACGGGGATCGGGCGGCCGGGTCGAGCTGTTGATGCTGGGCCGGGACGGGGCACACTGGCGGGCCCTGGTACGCCCGGCCCGGAAGGTCCGCCCGGGCACGGTGATCGAGATCGAGGAGCTGACCGCGACGATCCTGGCCGGACCCCACGAGGGGATGGCTCGCGTGTCGCTGGCTGCTCCCAACGGATCCGATCCCGAGGAGCACATCGAGCGGCTCGGCGAGGTGCCCCTTCCACCGTATTTTCAGGGACGGCTGGCGGATCCGGAGCGGTACCAGACGATGTTTGCCAAAGCGCTCGGCTCGGCGGCGGCACCCACCGCCGGACTCCACTTCACTCCAGAAGTCTTCAGGGGGCTGGGGGACCGGGGGGTCGTGGTCTGCGAGATCGAGCTGTCGGTGGGGCTGGACACATTCCGCCCCATATCGAGCTCTCGGATCGAGGACCACCGCATCCACTCTGAGGAGTACTCCATCCCCCCAGAGGCTGCGGCGGCGGTAGCTCACACCCGGGAACGGGAGGGCCGGGTCGTAGCCGTCGGTACCACGGTGGTGCGGGCCCTCGAGTCGGCGGCCTCCGGCGGAGGAGTGCGGCCGGGCCCGGGTACATCCGAGCTGTTCATCACCCCCGGCTACCGGTTCTCGGTCGTCGACTTGCTGGTTACCAACTTCCACGTCCCCGGCTCGAGCCTGGTGGTGCTGGTGGCCGCGTTCATGGGACCGGCGTGGCGAGAGGCGTACCGGCTGGCGCTGGAACGGGGCTACCGCTTCCTGTCGTTCGGCGATGCCATGCTGGCGGGACCGAACCGATGAGCGTCGCATTCAGGACGCTCGAGGTGGACGGTGCGGCCCGCCGGGGGGTGTTGGACACCGCCCACGGGCCCGTGGAGACCCCGGCCTTCATGCCGGTGGGGACGCGGGGCACGGTCAAGGCCCTCGACGGGCGCGACCTGGGCGAGGCCGGGGCCCAGATGCTGCTCGCCAACGCCTACCACCTCATGCTCCGCCCCGGAGCCGACCGGGTGAGCGCCATGGGAGGGCTCCACGCCTTCATGGGCTGGCCCCATCCGATCCTCACCGATTCGGGCGGCTATCAGGTGTTTTCCCTCGAACCACGACTGAGCGAGCACGGCGTGGAGTTCACGTCGGTCTACGACGGCTCCTCGGTGACTATGTCGCCCGAGGACTCGGTCTGGATCCAGGAGCTGCTCGGAGCCGACATCGCCATGTGCCTCGACGTGCTGGTCGGCCTCCCGGCGGATCGCGAGGAGGTGAGGCAGGCGATGGAGCGGACACTGCGGTGGGCCGAGCGGGCTCATAAGGCACACCGGGGGGAGAGTCAGGCGCTGTTCGGCATCGTCCAGGGCGGGGTCGACCCCGGGCTCAGGGCCGAGAGCGCCCGTCGGACTGCGGACCTCGGATTTGGCGGCTTCGGGATCGGGGGCCTCTCCGTGGGCGAGGAGGCCGAAGAACGTAACGAGGCCTTGGAAGCCTGCATCCCGGAACTGCCCGCCGACCGGATCCGGTATGTGATGGGGCTGGGGGATACCGAGGGGGTGCTCGAGGCGGTGGCTCGAGGTGCCGACCTGTTCGACTGCGTATGGCCGACCCGGCTGGCCCGGCACGGCAAGGTGCTGAGTCGAAACGGGGACTTTCAGATCAAGCGGGCCGAGTTCGCCGAAGCCTCGGGGCCCATCGACCCCGAATGCGGATGCACCACCTGCCGGACGTACGCCCTGGGCTACTTGCGGCACCTGCGCATGACCGACGAGCTGACCGGCTACCGCCTGCTGTCGATCCACAATCTCCACTACACGCTGGAAATCATGCGCGGGGCCCGTCTTGCCATCGAAGCCGGGCGTTTCCGGCAATACGTCGCCGACGTCGCGGCCCGTAGATCGCGAGAGAGTGGCCGAGCTCCACTACGATGACGATTCCGAATCTCCTTTCCGCCGTGCCACGCGCAGCCGTGACGACGGCGCCGCCGGAGGAATCATGTTCGAAAGCCTGATCCTGGCCCAAGAGAGCACCAACGGATCCAATGCGCTGGTGACGTTGCTCATCTACGGAGCGATTCTGGGCGGCATCTTCTATCTCCTCATTCTGCGTCCCCAAAGGGGCCGGGCCCGTCGTCATCAGGAGCTGATGGGCTCGCTCGAAATCGGCGACGAGGTGCAGACGGCTGGAGGCATCTACGGGATCATTCGCCGGATGGATGAGGACTCGATGGTGATCGAGGTGGAGGACGGCGGCTCACTCCGGGTGGCCCGCCGAGCCATTGCGTCCAAGGTGACCCAGCCGGACTGACGTGAGCCGCGGCCGCGCCTTCCTCCTGACGCTCATCGCCCTGCTCGTGGCCTGGGGCGGACTGGTCGCTGTGCTGGTCACCGGCACCGAGCCGGTTCTCGGCCTCGACCTCCAGGGAGGCTTCTCGGTCGTGCTGTCGGCCCCCGAGGGCACCGATGAAGAGGTCCTCGAGAAGGCCAAGGACATCATGGAGCGGCGCATTGCCTCGCTCGGAAGCGTTCAAGAACCCGAGATCGCCGTCAAGGGCGGCCGCAGCATCGAAATCCAACTCCCCGGTGTCACCGACCGCGAGCGCGCCCTCAACGCGGTGGGCACGACCGGTCAGCTGTCCTTCCGCCAGGTCTTCGACGTTGGATCGGTGCCCGGAGTGAGCCCGTTCGCCGAGGATGCCCTGACCTCGGCCGCCGCCGAGCGGGCCGCCGAGCAGGCCACGACCACCACGATCGGGGACGAGCAGGCGACGACAACCACGACCGGGGAGGAGGGCACTGCGACCACCACTGAGGGCACTACCACCACAACCACTCTTGCCGACCCCCTCGCCGACGTCGTCTTTCCACCCGGGGTCGACCCGGAAACCGGACTGACCATCGTTGACGATCCGACTCAGGAGGCCTGGCTGCTCGAGGAGTCGACCGGCCTGATCTACCACGTCGGCCCCGCCCTGGTGCTGGGCGCCGACATCACCGGAGCCCAGGCCGGCTTCCAGGGCGGTGGCTCCACCGGCAGCTTCGTTCAGGGGTGGGTGGTCGACCCCGACTTCACCTCGGAAGGGGCTCAGAGGTTCGAAGACGCCACCAAGGTCCTGGCGGGGTTCCCGGTGGGTGATCCCCGGCGGCGCTTCGCCATCGTGCTCGACGGAACGGTGGTGTCGGCTCCCCAGGTGGCGGCCGAGGTGACCCCGACCGAGGGGCTGTCGGCCCAAGCGGTGCAGATCACCATCGGCAGCGGCACCGCCGACCCGCAGAGAGAGGCCGAGGACCTGGCCACGGTGCTCCGCTACGGCGCCCTGCCCACCACCTTCCAAAGGGACCGGGTCGAACAGGTCTCGGCGACGCTCGGCGCCGATTCCCTGAATGCCGGCCTGGTCGCCGGCATCGGCGGGCTCATTCTCGTGGCCCTCGCCATGCTGGCCTACTACCGGGCGCTCGGCCTGGTCGCTGTGGTTGGTTTGACGGTATTCGGGTCGATCCTCCTGGTGGCCTTCTCGTTGCTCGGTGAGCTGCAGGGCCGCACCCTCACGCTGGCCGGAGTGGCCGGAATCATCGTCTCGATCGGCATCACCTCGGATTCGTACATCGTCTATTTCGAACGCATCAAGGAAGAGGTGCGTAACGGCCGGGCGCTGCGCTCATCGGTCGACCACGCTTTCCCGCGCGCCTTCCGCACCATCCTCACCGCCGATGCAGTGTCGTTCGCAATGGCGGTCTTGCTGTTCACTCTCGCCATCGGGGCGGTGGAAGGGTTTGCACTCGCCTTGGGCATCGCCACGGTCACCGACGTGCTCGTCGCCTATTTCTTCACCCGGCCGGCCACGGCCTTGCTGGTGAGGACCCGGATGGGTGAGGGCGGACGATTCACGGTACGAGGAGCGGTAGGGCACCCCTCTGGGGGAGCGGCAACGGAGGCGACGACGTGAGCGTCCTCCGGCGCCTCTACCGGGCCGAGACTTCGATCGACTTCGTCGGCAACCGGCGGCGGTGGTTCATCCTGTCGGGGACGCTCATCTTCCTTGCGGTCCTGTCGCTGGCCGTGCGCGGGCTCAACCTGAGTGTCGATTTTGCCGGCGGGACGGTGGTGGAGGTGCCGAACGAGGCAGGCATCGAGGTGGCCGACATGCGCGACGCTCTCGCCGGAGTGGGGCGGGCCGGCGCCAAGGTGCAGCTGACCGGTGGGGGAGAGGGCGTCCGGGTGCAGACCGAGGAGCTGGACCCGGCCCAAGAGACCGAGCTCGTGGAAGTGATCACCGGCGTTGCCGGAGTGGACGTCGACGACGCCAGCGTGGAATCGGTCGGACCGACCTTCGGGCGTCAAGTGGCCGACCGGGCCTTGTGGGCCCTCATCATCTTTGTGGGCGTGGTGGCGGCGTTCATCTGGCTCCGCCTCGAATGGCGAATGGCGGCCGCAGCCCTGGTTGCCCTCTTCCACGACTTGCTGATCACGTCCGGCGTGTATTCGGTGACCGGATTCGAGGTCACCCCGGCCACCGTCATCGCCGTCTTGACGATCCTCGGCTACTCGCTGTACGACAGCGTGGTGGTGTTCGACAAGGTCGTCGAAGAGATCGACTACTACGGCGACGAGCGTCCGATCGGGGACATCGTCAACCTGTCGATGAACCTCGTTCTCATGAGATCCATCAACACGTCGTTGACCAGCTTGCTGCCGGTGGGGAGCCTCCTCTTCGTGGGAGCGTATCTCTTGGGGGCGGCCACCCTGCGCGAGTTCGCCCTGGCCCTCTTCGTGGGCATCGCCGCCGGCACCTATTCCTCGATCTTCGTCGCCGCTCCGCTGCTGGCGGTATGGAAGCAGCGAGAGGCCCGCTGGCAGAGAGTGGAGCGGCGTGCCGCCCGAAAGGTGAGCGCTCCGGTTGCCGAACCGGCCCCAGCGGTGTCCGCTGCGACGCCCGGGTCCACCGATCGACCGCCGCAACGTGTCGAGCCCGAGGTCAGGCCTCGGGCGGGGAGCGGAGCAGTGGCCCGCCCCCCCAAACGCCGCCGCCGCAAGGGATGAGGCTCGATGACCCGGCGTAATAAGGTGGGGCCGTGACGGAAAAGGATTTCAAGGCGCTCATTCGGGACATCCCCGACTTCCCCCAGCCGGGGGTGGTGTTCAAGGACATCACGCCGGTCCTCGCCGACAGCGAGGCGCTCTCCGCGGCCGTGGCCGGGCTGGCCGACCCCTATGAGCAGGACGCGGTGAGCAAGGTCATCGGGATCGAAGCCCGGGGCTTCATCTTCGGGGTCCCGGTGGCCCGCCGATTGGGTGTGGGTTTCGTACCGGTCCGCAAGCCCGGCAAGCTCCCCTATCACGTAGAAGCGGAGGAATACGAGCTCGAATACGGCACCGACCTGCTCGAGGTGCATCGCGATGCCCTCGAGCCCGGCGACCGGGTTGTGATCGTCGACGACGTCCTGGCCACCGGCGGTACCGCCGCGGCCGCAATCAGGCTGGCGCAGCGTCTCGGCGCCGAAGTCGTCGGAGTATCGGTTCTCGTCGAGCTGGCCTTTCTCAACGGCCGCAAGCAGGTGCCCGACGACGTGCCGCTGACCTCGCTGGTGAGCTATGACGAGCCCTGAGCGTCGTCGACCCGACGACGCCGTCGTCGCCGAGCTGCAGTCGCTGCTGCGAGCATTCGACAAACACCACCCCGAAGCCTCCAACGGCTCCATTCACCGGGCCTACGCCCTCGCCCACAAATGGCACAGCGGCCAGATACGCAAGAGCGGCGAGCCGTTCATCTCCCATCCGCTCACGGTCGCCATGATCCTTGCCGAGTACGGAATGGACGCCGACACCATCGCCGCGGCTCTGCTCCACGACACCGTCGAGGACACCGACGTGACGCTGGACGAGGTGAGCCGGGAGTTCGGCGCCGAGGTAGCCCGTCTGATTGACGGGGTCACCAAGCTGGACCGGATCAGCTTTACCACCAAAGAAGAGCAGCAGGCGGCCAGCATCCGCAAGATGGTGGTGGCAATGGCAGCTGATGTACGAGTCCTCCTCATCAAGCTGGCCGATCGCCTGCACAACGTGCGCACCCTGGATGCGCTGGCCCCCGAGAAGCAGGAACGGATTGCCCGGGAAACCCTCGAGATCTACGCACCGCTGGCTCACCGGCTCGGGGTTCAAGAGATCAAGCATGAGATGGAGGATCGCTGCTTCGCCATCCTCTTTCCCAAGCGCAACGCCGAGATCGGCCAGCTGTTGCGGTCGCGCGCTCCCGAACGGGACGCCTACATCGAAAAGGTCATCGAGGTGGTGTCGGCAACGCTTGCGGAGCACGACATCGGGGGCGACGTGCACGGACGGCCCAAGCATCCCTACAGCATCTACCGCAAGATGATGGAGACCGGCCTTCCCTTCGAAGAGATCCACGACCTGATCGGCATTCGCATCGTGGTCGACGAGGTGCGGGACTGCTACGCGGCTCTGGGAGTGGTCCACACCCTGTGGCCGCCCGTTCACGGCCGCTTCAAGGACTACGTGGCCATGCCCAAGTTCAACCTGTACCAGAGCCTGCACACCACGGTGGTCGGTCCCGACGGCAAGCCGCTGGAGGTGCAGATCCGGACGCGGGACATGAACGAGCGAGCCGAGTACGGCATCGCCTCTCATTGGCGCTACAAGGAGGGCATCGGCCCCGACGATCTCAAATGGATGTCGGACATCCGGTTCCTCCAAGAGGAGTACACCGACCCTTCCGAGTTCTTGGCCAACCTGAAGATCGACCTGTACCAGGACGAGGTGTTCGTCCTCACCCCCAAGGGCGATGTGATCACGCTGCCGAGAGGGGCCACCCCGGTCGACTTCGCATACTCGATCCACACCGAGGTGGGCCATCGATGCGTCGGCGCCAAAGTGAACGGACGGCTCGTTCCTTTGGCTACCGAGCTGAAGTCGGGAGACATCGTCGAGATCTCGACCTCCAAGGCGCCCGACGCCGGACCGAGCAGGGACTGGCTCGGCCTCGTCAAGTCGTCGCGGGCGGCCGCCAAGATTCGCCAATGGTTCTCGAAGGAGCGGCGTGAAGCAGCCGTGTCAGAGGGCCGGGAGCACCTCGGCGAGCTGATCCGTCGCGAAGGCCTCGGCCTGGGAGCCGCCGAGCGGGACCGGCACCTCCTCGAAATCGCCGAACGGATGAGCTACCGGGATCTCGATGCCCTGTACGCGGCCCTTGGGGAGGGGAAGGTTGCCCCCGAGACGGTGGTGACCAGGCTGGTACGGCGTCTTCGCCCCGAGGAAGAAGAGCCGCAAGATCTTCTCGAGCCGGCGCCGCCTACCCGGCTGCGGCGTCCCTCGGGCGCCATCATCGTCGAGGGGCTCGACGATGTCCTGGTCCGGGTCGCCCGCTGCTGCGCCCCGGTGCCTGGAGACGCCATCGTGGGCTTCGTGACGGTGGGAAGGGGAGTGTCGGTGCATCGTTCCGATTGCACCAACATCATTGCGCTCGGCGAGCAATCCGAGCGCATGATCGATGTGGCCTGGGATCCGGACCATGTTGGAGCCTTCAGCGTCTGGGTCCAGATCGAGGCCCTCGATCGCCCCCGCCTTCTCCGGGATGTCACCTCGCTGTTGGCGGACATCGGGGCCAACATCACCGCCTCTTCGACGGCGACCGGCCGCGATCGGGTGGCGGTGCTCCGCTACGAGCTGGAACTCGGCGATCCCGAGCAACTGGAGCGCCTGATCGGCCAACTCCGCAACACCGAGGGCGTGTTCGACGCGTACCGCCTGCTGCCCGAAGCAGGCCGCTGACCGGTTCCGGTAGCTAGTCATTCCTTTCGGAGGCGAATGACCCACTGTCGTGGCGGACCCGCCTCAAGTCGCCGCGAACGGTGGTCGATAGCCCTACTGAATGGCAACCAGCCCCAGGACAACGCGCCCAACGAGTCGGCGATCCATGGATTTCGCCGTGAACGAGCGCGGCTTCACGATCGTGGAAGGGCTGGTGGCACTGGTCCTGGCGGTGATCCTGTTCGTCGCGCTGGGGGCTTCGTTGAACGCCAGCTTTCGCAGCGGTCGCGAAGCACGGATCCAGGAGCAGGCTACCCAGCTCAGCATCGAGGGCGTGGAGACGGCTCGATCGATGACCTGGGACGAGGTGGCGATGTCGACCGTCGAAGCGGGTGACCCTAGGGTGGCCGGAAGCAACCTCAAAGCGTCGGCGGCCGACCTCCCCGGCAACGAAGCGCTGGTCATCGACGCCAGTGCCGGTCTCATCGACCCGAGGCGCATCGAAACTCTCGACGGCCAGGAATTCGTCGTTTGGCAGTACGTCACCGAAGTCGACGCCGACCTGCGACGCGTGGTCGTCATCGTCAACTGGTCGGCCGGAGGCACCGAGCGCGAACACCACACCTCGTCGCTGTTCTCGAGAGCGAGGTCCCGGTGAGGAGGTTCACGCACCGTGACCAGCGGGGTTTGACGCTGGTCGAGCTGATGGTGGCGATGTTCATCGCTGCAGTAGTGACCGCCGGCATGGTCACGTGGATGATCGCTGTAGTGCGCGCCGACCGTGCCCAAGAGGCGCGTCTGGAAGTGATCGACGCCCTGCGCGCCGCCAAGAGTCGCATTGTCAAGGAGGTCCGCTTCGCGACCGAGATCTACCCGCCCGGCAGCGGCGACGATTCATTCTCGTTCTGGGTGGACGAGGACAGAAGTGGCGGAGCTCCCGATGTCGGGGAGCTGGTCACCTATGAGATCTTGGGTGACGGAACCCTGCAGCGGTCGACCGACGACAGCTCGGACCCGGCCGCAATGGTGGCGCGGGGAGTGATCGCCGCCGACAGTGAGTTCGCCGTGGCCGACAACACCCTCACCCTCACCCTCGCCATCGATCTCGACCCTTCCGACTCGGTAAAAGCGCGATCGGTGCAAACGACGGTCGAGGCGCGGAACAGCCAATAGGAGCGTGATGATGAGTAAAACCGGCACGCCGAGAGACCGTCGAATCATGGGTCTGGCCAATCGGCTGCGCAGGGAAGAACGCGGACTGGCCATGGCCTCGGTGGTCATCCTGGGTGCCATCCTCGTCGCCATATCCGTGGTCTTGGTCGTCACTACTGCGAGCGAAAACCGCGTGGTCAGTGGAGATCGCACATTCGAACAGGCGGTCCACGTCGCCGAGAGTGGAATCGATACGACCCTCACCGCGCTCGATCCGATCTTCGATGATGTCCCCACGACGTTCGACGACGTTGATGACGTCATCGAAAGCCTCGACCTGAGTGATGCAGTGAATATGGTCTCCATGCCGTCCTCTCCCACCAAACAGGATGTGCTCGATGCCGCCGAGTCTCTGGCGAGCGCCGAGCCCGACACGGTCCTCGAGACCCCAGAAGGTGAGGTCGTGGTCGTCGGCCCCGAGGAGGGGCTGGTGCTGTACGGGGTGGGCTTCACTCCTGCTCTCGACGCCGGCGTCCGCAAGGAGCGAGTAGTCGTCGTGGATTACTGGCCGCTCGTCGGAACCGAGGCATGGGACCCTGGAGTCGCCATCCTCTCCGACGGTCCACTCACGATCACCGGTGGCAGCTTCATCACCGGCGGCGCGCATACGAACGGAAAGATGGACGTTCAGGGCGGAGCCGCAATCGTCGACGAGTGCGTCACCGGATACGACCCGGAATCCACGGAGGGGCCCGACTGTCCCGTCGAGGTGGAGTACCAGTTCATCCCATCCATCAATCCACTCAGTGCCCACCATCGTTCCGAGTACGACGTCTGCCGCTTCGGGGCGTCTTTCTCGCCACCCGCCAGCGGGGTGTATGCCGGTCCGGCCAATACGGCCGTCGCCGAGGAGATGAGGGCGGAGCCGGGCAAGCCGTGCTCGGGAGCGTTCATGCATCCCAATCTCGGCATATTCGGAGTGGGATCTACGACGGTCGAGTTCGAGAGGAGCCGCGTTCCGCCCGGAGTGTTCTATGTAGACGGCGCCGACGTGATCGTGCGGCCGAAGAGGCCGAGGGACGGCATCACCCAGTGGAGCATCCTGGCCGGAACGGTTGACGCCGCGATGGACTGCTCGACGTCGGGCGGCACCATCCACGTCATGAGCCAGGGGGATCTCGAGGCACCTCCCGGAGCGAACAAATACGTCTTCGTTGCCGGCGGTGATCTGAATATCGAGTCGCAGATCGGCGTCAAAGGACTTCTGGCAACCCATGAGCAGGTCCGGTACTCCTCGGGGATCAACGTCTTTGGGAACGTCGTCGTGGAATCAGCCTGCGACTCGGCGTCGAGCCCCCTTCGGGAGAGCTCGACCGAAGGCAGTGCGAATATCGTCATGGACGATGATTTGACCTCGGACTTCATGCTCAAGAAGTTTGACGGAGTCCAGATCGTCGCCACCCAGGAACTGCTGTAGGACGATTCCCGGCTTCTCGCCGGGGATCACAGTCCCTTTCCACCTGAGTACGCTGCCAAGGCGATGTCCCTCGTCCTCGACAACAGGCCCCTTTGGGCCGCCCAAACCAACTGCTACGTCTTGGCCGCCGAGGCGGGCGGCCCGGCGATCATCGTCGACGCCCCTCCCGACGTGGATGGAGTCACGTCGCTGCTAGAGCGCCATCGGTTGGCAGGGGCCGCTCTCCTGTTGACTCACGGGCACGTCGACCACCTGGGCGGGGCCGGCGACGTCGTCGAGCGGACCTCGGCGGCTGCGTATATCCACCCCGACGACGAGTGGCTGGCAGCCGATCCCGCCATGCAGGTGGCTTGGTTTCTGGGGGCGTTGCCGGCCGGGGAGTTCGCTCAACCGGAACGCTACGAAAGGTTGTCCGACGGTCGGGTCCTCGACATCGCCGGTCTCTCCTTGGAAGTCCTCCACACCCCGGGCCATACCCCGGGGCACTGCTGCTTCTACGTCGAGCGGGAGGGCCTGCTGTTCTCCGGTGACTTGCTCTTTGCCGGGAGCGTGGGCCGGTGGGACCTGCCCGGCGGAGACTTGCCTACTTTGATGGCCTCGATGACGGCCAGGGTGCTCCCGCTGCCCGCCGACACCGAGGTGCTGCCCGGCCACGGGCCCGCGACTACGCTGGCCCGGGAACGCCGCTCCAATCCCTTCCTCCAGGAGCCCATCCAGTGAAGTTCCGCGCCCCCAAAGGGACCGACGACATCCTTCCCCCGGCTTCCCGCCGGTGGCGACGCCTGCTGCGGGTGTGGGACGGCATCACCGAGCGATATGGGTACGAACTGATCATGACCCCCATCTTCGAGGCAACCGAGGTGTTCGAGCGGACGGTGGGTGAGGCCACCGAGGTGGTGCAAAAGCAAATGTTCACCTGGGAGGACAAGGCGGGCCGGTCCATGACGCTTCGCCCCGAGGCCACTGCGTCGGTGGTACGGGCTTACCTGCAGGCCGGGTCGCCCGGGATCATGAAAGTCGCCTACGCCGGTCCTATGTTCCGCTACGAGCAGCCCCAAGCAGGAAGACGCCGGCAGTTCTTTCAGGTGGGGGTGGAATACGTCGGCGAGGACGCTCCGGGCGCCGACGTCGAGGTGATCGAGATCGGGCACCGCTACTACCGCGAAATCGGCATCACCGACGTCGAAGTCGGTATCAATTCGATAGGCGATCCCGAGTCACGGGCCGCCTACCGCCGGATTCTCCTCGAATACCTCGAGCAGCGGCGTCAGGAGTTGTGTGACGACTGCCGGAGTCGCATGGACCTCAACCCCCTGCGGGTCCTCGACTGCAAAGTGGATGCTCCCAAGCTCGCCGATGCTCCCGTCCCCGTCGATTGGCTGAACAAGGCGAGTGGCGACCACTACCAGGCGGTCAAGCAAGGTCTGGACGAAGCCGGGATCAAGTACCGCGAAGAGCCCAGGCTGGTCCGGGGCTTGGACTACTACACCCGGACCGTGTTCGAGTACACGTCGCCGTCGTACGAGGCGGCTCAGGCCGAGCTCGGCGGCGGCGGACGCTACGACGGCCTGGCCGAGGCGCTGGGCGGGGTCCCCACCCCTGCCGTCGGGTTTTCATTGGGGATGGACCGGATCGTCTTGGCCCTGGAGGGGACCGAGGAGATTCCGGCACTCGACGTCTTCGTCGTCTTGGCCGACCCGGCCCGACGTGGACAGGCCGAAGAGTTGACCGCTCGACTTCGCTCCGATGGGCTCCGCACCGATCGGCTGGCCCGAGAAGCAACGGTCCGGGCCCAATTCAAGGCGGCCCACCGCCGCGGTGCAGCGGCGGTCGCCGTCGTCGGTGAGGAGATGGAGCGGGGAAGGGTGACCATGCGCTCGATGGCGGACGGGTCCGAGAGCGAGATCGCCATCGAGGAGGTGGGGGAGTGGCTGAAGAGCCGCTGAGGGATCGGGGCGCCGGCACGCTCCGACTCGACGACGCCGGAGCGGAGGTGCGCCTGGCAGGCTGGGTGGCCAACCGACGGGACCACGGCGGCGTGGTGTTCCTCGATGTACGAGACGCCTCCGGCATCGTCCAGGCAGTCGTCGACCCCGAGGCCGATCCGGCAGTTGGCGAGGCGGCCCGAGGAATGAGAGTGGAGTACTGCGTGGCGGCGGCGGGCACGGTTCGGGCCAGGCCGGAGGGCACCGCTAATCCCGACATGCCGACTGGAGATGTGGAAGTAGCCCTGACCAAACTGCGAGTGCTCAGCCCTTCCGAGCCGCTGCCTCTACAGATCGGCGATCGGGTCGACGCCGATGAGCTGCGACGGCTCAAATACCGCTATCTCGATCTGCGGCGGCCCAAGATGGCATCCAACCTACGGGCCCGCTCCGCGGCCATCAGCGCCATCCGTCATGCCTTGGACGCCGAAGGCTTCCTCGAGGTAGAAACGCCCACATTGGTGCGTTCCACGCCGGAGGGGGCCCGCGATCTGCTGGTCCCCTCGAGGTTGCGCAAAGGCAACTTCTATGCCCTTCCTCAATCCCCTCAGCTCTTCAAGCAGCTCCTCATGATCGGCGGCGTGGAGCGCTATTACCAGATCGCCCGCTGCTACCGCGACGAGGACTTTCGGGCCGACCGCCAGGTGGAGTTCACCCAGCTCGACGTGGAAGGCTCGTTCTGGGGACGCGACGATGTCCTGGAGGCGGTAGAACTGGCGGTGGTGGCGGCCGTAGCCGCAGTGCGGGGAACGAGTCCGTCGCCACCTTTCCCACGCCTTTCATACGCCGATGCAATGGCCCGTTACGGCACCGACAAACCCGACGTGCGCTTCGGGATGGAGATCGCCGACCTATCGGCCGTCTTGGCCGACACCTCGTTCGAGGCGTTCGCCGCCGTCCTGGAGGCGGGCGGAGTGGTCCGGGCCATCAACGTCGGACGCCAGGACTTGGCTCGCAGTGCCCTCGACGGACTGGTCGCCAGAGCGCAGGAACTGGGAGCGGCCGGACTGGTGTGGATGGTCGTCGAGGACCAGCGCTCGCTGCGATCCCCGGTCGCCAAGTATCTGAGCCCGCCGGAGCAGGAGGCAATCCTTGCTGCCCTCGACGCCGGAAGTGGCGACCTCCTGTTGCTGGTGGCCGATGAGGCCCGATCGGCGGGCGGGACACTGGGACAACTCCGGCTCGACTTCGGTCGGCCGGAGGGCCACGACGAGCTCTCGTTCCTGTGGGTGATCGATTTCCCGGTTTTCGAGGTGGACGCCGCCGGCGATCTGGTGCCCGCTCACCACCCGTTCACCGCTCCGGTGGACGTCGAGGAGATGGCCGCCGCTCCGGCCCAAGCGGCTGCCCGGGCCTACGACCTGGTCCTCAACGGCACCGAGCTGGGGTCGGGCAGCGTCCGGATTCACGACCCGGACACCCAGGCAAAAGTCTTCGAGATCCTCGGCATCTCGTCCGACCAGGCCGGGCGCCGCTTCGGCTGGTTCATGGAGGCGCTCCGCTACGGAACACCCCCGCACGCCGGCTTCGCGGTCGGCCTCGACCGGTTGATCGCCATCCTGGTCGGGGCTTCGAGCATCCGGGACGTGATCCCGTTCCCGAAGACGCAGAGCGGCCTCGATCCGATGACCGGATCGCCGACTACCGTCGACGATTTCCAGCTTTACGACCTAGGAATCGACCTGCGGCCCGAGGTGCGAAAGGAGCTGGAGGAAGGCTCCAATGAGTGGAACGATGGATGACCTGTGGGCCGGTGAGCGGGCCGAGCGCCGCAGGCGAGCCGCTCCGCTGGCAGCGCGGATGCGTCCGAGGACGCTCGATGAGGTCGTAGGCCAGCCTCACCTCCTGGGCCCTGGTTGCGCCTTCCGGGCCATGGTTTCGTCTGGATCGCCGGTATCGATGATCCTTTGGGGTCCGCCCGGTTCCGGCAAGACGACCCTGGCCCGTCTCGTTGCCGTTCACTCGGGGGCCGAATTCGATGCCCTTTCCGCCACTTCCGCCGGAGTCAAGGAGGTGCGGGAGGTGCTGGCATCGGCGACCCAACGCCTGGAGCAGGAGGGGCGCCGGACCGTGCTGTTCCTCGATGAGATTCACCGGTTTACGAAGGCACAACAGGACGCCCTGCTTCCCGGGGTGGAGGAGGGCATCGTGATCCTCGTCGGAGCCACGACCGAGAACCCCTTCTTTGAAGTCAACTCTCCGCTCATGAGCCGCTGCACCTTGTTCCGCTTGGAGGGACTGGATCCGGAAGCAGTGGGCGAGCTCATCGACCGGGCCCTGGTGTCTCCGGTGGGCCTGGACGGTGTTCTGGAAATGAAGGACGAGGCCCGACGGGCCCTGGCTCAGCGGGTAGGGGGAGATGCTCGGCTGGCCCTCAACGCCCTCGAGGTGGCGGCAACGCTGGCCGAAAACCAGATCCTCCACCTGGCTGAGATCGAGGAGGCCCTGCAGCGCCGCATCATTCGCTACGACCGCAAGGGCGATCAGCATTACGACGTCATCTCGGCGTTCATCAAGAGCGTACGCGGCTCCGACCCCGATGCGGCTCTCTATTGGCTGCATACGATGTTGGAGGCCGGTGAAGACCCCGAGTTCATCGCCAGACGGATGATCATCTTGGCCTCGGAGGACATCGGTCTGGCCGACTCGACCGCTCTGGGCATAGCGGTGGACGCGGCACGGGCCCTCCAATATGTCGGCCTGCCCGAGGCCGGTCATGCCCTGACCCACGCCGCCCTATACCTGAGCATGGCACCGAAGTCGAACTCGGTGAAAGCATCGATGGCCGCGGCCCAAAGGGCCGTTCACGAAACCCCGGCGGCCGAGGTGCCCGCCCATTTGCGCTCGGCCGCCTACCCAGGGGAGAAGGCGCTCGGCCACGGGGTCGGCTATCGCTACCCGCACGATCACCCGGACGCTCTGGTCGAGCAGCGCTATCTGCCCGAAGAGGCAGAAGGACTCACGATCTACCGGCCGGTCGCCCGGGGACGGGAGCGCGCCATCGCCGAGCGCCTGGACCAGATCGACCGGGTGATGGGCCGTTCCCGGCTGCGGCCACGCGCCGGTGAGGACGAAGCCGCTGCCGACTGACGAGGTCCATCCCGCCCGGATTGGGCGAGTCGCGGTCGGGTCCGCCCGGTACTCTTGGCCCGATGCTGCTGCGAATTCGCTGGTTCCTAGCCGGATTGATCACCGCAGTCGGAGGTGGGGCGTACCTCGTCACCAAGCTGGTGAGAATGCGAGAACGCCTGACACCCTCGAATCTCCGTCGGGCCGCGGTAGCGGCCGCCGCCGACGTCCTGGCATGGACGGGACGGGTGGTCGCTCCCCAGAGCGGGGAGGGGACCGGGCACTAACCTGCCTGCGACCATGGACTCCAACTCGATCCGTCGCGAGTTCCTGGACTTCTTCGGGGCCCGGGAGCACACGGTCGTTCCCAGTTCGTCGCTGATCCCGACCGACCCCACGCTCCTGCTCACCAATGCCGGGATGGTGCAGTTCAAGCCGTACATGTTGGGCGACGAAGAGCCCCCGTATCGGCGCGCCGCCACCGTACAGAAGTGCTTCCGCACGGAGGATCTCGACGTGGTGGGAACGACAACGTATCACTTCACCTTCTTCGAGATGCTGGGCAACTTCAGCTTCGGTGATTACTTCAAGGAAAAGGCCATTCCATTCGCCTATGAGTTCGTCACCGAAAAGCTCGGCTTGGATCCCGACCGCCTGTGGTTCACCGTCCACGACAGCGACGATGAAGCCGAACAAATCTGGATCGACGCGGTGGGAGTCCCGCCGGAGCGGGTGCAGCGTGGGGGGAAGGACAACTTCTGGCAGATGGGCGTGGCCGGTCCGTGCGGTCCTTCCTCGGAGATCTTCGTCGACTTGGGCCCCGATCGCGGTGAGGGAGGCGGTCCGATGGTCGGCAGCGAGGCCCGCTACGTCGAGATCTGGAATCTGGTGTTCATGCAAAACATCCAGGACGAGCCCTACCACGTCGTCGGCGATCTCCCGGCGAAGAACATCGATACCGGAGCAGGCCTGGAGCGCATTGCCATGGTGGTCCAAGGCGTCCCCTCGTCGTTCGAGACCGACGTGGTCCGTCCCATCATGGCGGCCGGGGAGCAGGCTACCGGAGTGCGCCTGGGAGACAGCGATGCGGCCGACGTGTCCCTGCGCATCCTGGCCGACCACGGTCGCGCCGTCGCCTTCCTCATCGGCGACGGAGTAGTTCCCTCCAACGAGGGCCGGGGCTATGTGCTGCGCCGGATCCTGCGTCGGGCGGTACGCCACGCATGGAGCCTGGGAGCCGAGGAGGCGGTTACCCCGCTGCTCGTCGACGCAACCGTCGACGTGATGCGCAACGCCTATCCCGCTCTCGACGAGAAGCGGGATTTCATCGTCGACGTGGCGGAGCGAGAGGAGTTCGGATTCCGTCGTACCCTGGCGACCGGGGTCGAGCTGCTGGAGGCAGACCTGGCCCAACTCGGCGAAGGGAGCCGCCTCTCGGGATCACTGGCCTTTCGGCTGCACGATACCTTCGGATTCCCGGTCGAGCTGACCGAGGAGATTGCTGCGGAACGGGGCATCGAACTGGACCGGGAGGGCTTCGAAGAGCTGATGGAAGAGCAGCGGGCCAGGGCCCGGGCCGCCTGGCGAGGCTCCGAAGCTGCAGACCTGGCCGACGCCTACCGCTCGGTGCTCGAGCACGTCGGACCCACCGAGTTCATCGGTTACGACGCGGTCGAGGGCTCGGGTCGGATCCTCAGCTTGCTACGGGAAGGGGAGTCGGTGGATCGGGCCGACGAGGGCCAGGAGATTGAAGTCTTCTTGGACCGGACCCCCTTCTACGCGGAGTCGGGAGGCCAGGTCGGCGACACCGGCCGAATGCTGACCGAAACCGGGGCCCTCGAGGTGACCGATACCCAGTTTGCCCTCACCGGCGTGCACGGCCATCGGGCCCGGGTCGTTTCTGGATCCGTGCAGGTCGGTCAGGAGGCACGGACCGTGCTCGATTCGGCTCGTCGTGAACTCGTCGCCAAGAGCCACACGGGAACTCACCTTCTGCACTGGGCCCTGCGGGACGTCCTCGGATCTCACGTCCAGCAGGCCGGGTCCCTCGTCGAAGCGGGACGCGTCCGGTTCGACTTCAGCCACCACGCCGCTCTCGCTCCCGAGGAGGTCGTCGAGGTGGAGCGTCGGGCCAACGAACGGGTCATCGAAAACGCCCACGTACACGCCTTCGAAACGTCGAAAGACGAGGCCGAGCAACTGGGGGCCCTGGCCTTCTTCGGTGACAAATACGGCGACCGGGTTCGCGTCGTGGAGATCGGCTCCTACTCGCGGGAGCTGTGCGGCGGCACCCACGTCCGAAGCGCCGGCCAGACCGGGCCTGTGCTGCTCACCGCTGAGGGGTCGATCGGATCCAATCTCCGGCGAGTCGACGCGTTGACGGGCTCGGCCGCCTATGAGCGAGTGGTCGAGCTGCGCCACCAGCTCGAGTCGGCCGCCGACGTGCTGCGCACCCGGCCGGAGGGCCTCCTCGACGCCGTGCAAGCGCTGGCCGATCGCTCCCGCGAACAGGAGGCTCGACTGGCCGCTTTCGAGGATCGAGCCCGGGCCGGGCAAGCTGCGGAACTGACGGAGGCCGCCGAGGTCTACGGCGATGCCCGTCTGGTGGTGGCCGCCGTCCCGGGACTGACGCCGGATGACCTGCGGGCGCTCACGATGCAAGTGCGGGATCGCCTCGGGGTCGGGATCGTGATCCTCGGCTCGCGGCGGGACGGCAAGGGCAACCTGGTGGCGACGGTGTCGACGGCGCTCGTGGAGGGAGGAGTCTCGGCCGGCGAGATCGTTGCGGATGGAGCCCGTATCCTGGGCGGCGGTGGCAGCAGGGATCCCGAACTCGCACAGGCGGGAGGCCCCAAGGGAGACGAGGTCGAAGAGGCCCTGGCGGCTGCCCGCTCGTCGGCCCGGGCCGCTCTGGAGGCCCGATAGCCCCCGGGCGCATTCTCGGTCTGGACTACGGCGAGCGCCGGGTCGGGGTGGCGATTTCCGATCCCCTCTGCCTCACCGCTCTGCCGTTGGAAGTCATCGACCTAGATGACCGAGACTTGGAGCAGGCCATCAGGGCGATACTGGATCACTACGAAGTCGAACGGGTCGTCGTGGGCTTGCCGATCGAACTGAGTGGGCAGGAGGGCCCGGCCGTCGAAGCAGCACGCCGATTCGGAACGCTGATTGGCGAAATCACTGGGCTGCCGGTCGTTTTCAGTTCAGAGCAGTTCACCACGGTGGAGGCAGAACGGGTGCTTCTGGAGGCCGGGGTCCGCCGCGAGGACCGGCGCGAGGTCCGAGACAAGCTGGCCGCCTCGGTGATGCTGCAGGCCTATTTGCGGAGTCGTCAATGAGTCGGGAGCGCTACCCATACCGGGAGCCGGGCCCCGCACAGAGGCCGTGGATCGGCCCACTGACCGGCGCCGTGCTCATCATCGCTCTGCTGGCTGCGCTACTGGTTGCCGCCCGGGTGCTGGGGACCAACCTGAGGCAGTCTTTCGACGATTCGGGCGCCGAGATAGCTGCCGGGATCGTGGTGACGGTTCGTGTCGACCCCGGTAGCAGTGCCCAGGACATCGGTGACTTGCTGGAGGAACAGGGAGTGGTGGCGGCCGGCGACGACTTTGCGACCAGGGTCGAGCAGCGCCAGCTGGCGGCGGAGCTCAAAGCGGGCACGTTCGAATTGGAGACCGGGATGGAGCTGGACGCCGCCATCGATGCCATCGTGGCGGGAAGCATCAGCGAGATCACGGTCACCGTTGTCGAGGGCCTCACCTTGGAAGAGACACTTGCCGCGCTGGCTCGGGCGACCGGTTACTCGGTGGAGGAGCTGCGGGCCCCGCTCTTGGACGGCTCGGTGACGTCGGCACTGCTCGGGGAAGCACCCAATGAGGTGGCCGGCTGGGAAGGAATGCTTTTCCCCGACACCTATTCCCTCGGAGCCGACGATTCCCCACAAGCCATTCTGCAGCGGCTGGCCGATACGATGGTGCAGCGGCTGGCCGAGGTGGATTGGTCCCGTCTCGAAGAGCTCGGGGTCGACCAGTATGAGGCCATCGTCGTCGCCTCTCTCGTCGAGGAAGAAGTCCGGATACCCGAGGAGCGGGCCGTGGTAGCCAGCGTGATCTACAACCGGCTGGCCGCAGACATGCTCCTCCAGATCGACGCCACCGTGCAGTATGCCCTCGAAGAGCGCAAGCCGGCGTTGTCCCTCGAGGATCTGGAGGTCGACTCGCCGTACAACACCTATCGGGAGGCCGGCCTCCCTCCCACACCAATAGCCGGTGTGGGGATTGCATCTCTGGAGGCAGCGGCCGATCCCGCCGACACCGACTTCCTCTTTTACGTGCTGACCTCCCGAAACGGCGAACACAGCTTTGCCGAAACCGAGGCGGAGTTTCTCGAGTTCAAAGAGCAGGCCCGCCGAGACGGCATCATCCCGTGAGGCTGGTACTGCTCGGGGATCCCGTTGCTCATTCCCTGTCGCCGGCCATCCACAACGCCGCCCTGCGCGCCCTGGGGATAGCGGGCCGGTACGAAGCCAGGAAGGTCGACGACGCGCGTCTTGTCGAAGCAGTCGAGGAGATCCGGCGGGGAATCCTCGACGGAGCCAATGTGACGATGCCGCACAAGCGGCGGGCCGCCGGACTGGCCGATCACCTGCACCCATACGCCGCCCGAGCCGGAGCGGTCAACACGCTCGTGGGTGGTCCATCCGGAGTCGAGGGTTTGCTGACCGATGTCGGTGGCGTCGTGCAGGCCTGGGAACAAGCCGGGCTGCCCGACGCGGCGCCGGTCACGATCCTGGGGGCGGGAGGTGCAGCGGCCGCCGCTCTCTTGGCACTAGAGGGACGGAGGCCGTCCGTTCAGGCGCGCCGGCGCGAAGCGGCGACCGAGCTCGTGGACAGACTGGGCATCACCGCGCTAGTCGTTCCCTGGGGTGAAGAGGCTCGCGGGTCCGTACTGGTCAACGCCACGCCGTTGGGTATGAGAGGGGAGCGGCTCCCGCTGTCACTGGCCGACGCCGAAGGACTGTTCGACATGGCGTACGGCAGCACGCCCACGCCGGCGGTGATCGAGGCGAGGGCCCGAGGGATCCCGCTGGTGACCGGATTGGAAATGCTGATCGCCCAGGCGGCGGAGTCCTTCCGGGCCTGGACCGGACGGACCCCTCCCGAAGACGCAATGAGGGAGGCGCTGGCGGCGGCGTCCTGACCACCGAATGTCTTAAGGACGCCACGCTAGGTGCCGACGAGGAGGGGGAGAAACCCTTCTCTCGGGGAGCACGACGTGACGAGCGACGCCCGCCATTTGGGCACCATGCTGCTGGAAGAAGGCTTGCTGAGTCGCGACCAGCTCGACAAGGCGGTCAGCCTCCAGGCCGAGTCGGGCATGCCGCTGGGCCGGGTGCTCGTCGACGAAGGGCTGATCGACGAGGCCGAGCTCGTCAAGGTCCTCGCCCGCCAGATCGGGTTGGAGTACGTCGATCTCGGCAACGTGAACATCGATCCGGCCGCCACCGCATTGGTACCCGATTACCTGGCCACTCGCTACGGCGCCGTCCCGATCGGCTTCGAGGAGGACCGGCTCGTTGTGGCAATGGCCGATCCCGCCAACGTGCTGGCCATCGACGACATGCGAGCGGTCACCGGCTACGACATCGCACCCAAGGTGGCCACCCGCTCCGACATCAGCGAGGCCATCCGTCGAATGTCCAGCTTCGGCGCATCGGTGACCGACCTGGCCGATCTGGCTCTCGGAGAAGAGGACCAAACCGAGGATCTCGAGGGCCTGGAAGCCGCCGTGGAGGAAGCGCCGGTGGTCAAGCTGCTCAACACGTTGATCACCCGGGCGGTGAACGAGCGAGCGTCGGACATCCACGTCGAGCCGGGCGAGCGCGACCTCCGGGTGCGCTTCCGCATCGACGGAGTGCTCCAGGAGGTCATGAGCACCCCGCGCGCTATTGCCGCTGCAGTGATCTCCCGTCTGAAGATCATGGCCGACATCAACATCGCCGAGCGCCGGGTGCCCCAGGACGGCCGCGTGAGTCTGCGGGTGGGGGGGCGCCCCATCGATCTGCGGGTCGCCACCCTTCCGTCCATGTACGGGGAGAAGGCCGTGCTGCGAATCCTCGACAAAACAGATTCGGTGGGCACTCTCGAGGAACTCGGCTTCCTCCCGGCCGCCCTGGAGCGCTATCGATCCTCCTACACGAAGCCGTACGGGGCGATCCTGCTGACCGGACCCACCGGATCCGGCAAGACCACCACCCTGTATTCCACGCTGGGCATCCTCAACAAACCCGACGTCAACATCATCACGGTGGAGGATCCGGTCGAGTACCGGCTCGAAGGAATCACTCAGGTCCAGGTCAACAGGAAGGCCGGGCTCCTCTTCTCGACTGCTCTGAAATCCATCCTGCGCTCCGATCCCGACATCGTGCTCGTCGGTGAGATCCGCGACGCCGAAACTGCCAAGATCGCGGTCGAGGCCGCACTGACCGGTCACCTGGTCCTCTCCACGCTCCACACCAACGACGCCGCCTCGAGCGTGGGACGCCTCATCGAGATGGGGGTGGAGGCCTATCTGGTGAGCTCGGCGCTCGATTGTGTGGTGGCCCAGCGTCTGGCTCGCCGCCTGTGCGGAAAGTGCAAGGAGATCTATCAACCCGAAGCGTCCGAGCTCGCCAGGTTCGGGTTCACGCTCGACGACTTTCCCGAGTTGCACCGGGCCGCCGGGTGCGTCAACTGCTCCAAGACGGGCTATCGAGGCCGGGTCGCCATCAACGAGGTGATGCTGGTGAGCGAGGAGATTCAGCGGATGGCCGTAGAGCGACGGCCCTCGGACGAGGTCAAGGCAATGGCCGTCGAGCAAGGCATGAAAACCCTGCGCGAAGACGGGTTGGAGAAGGTACGCCTCGGATCGACGACGTTGGAAGAAGTCCTACGGGTAGTCGCCTAGTGAACATCGGGAACGAACGGAGATGAGCAAGGTCGCACGGCAGCTCGGCCAACTCCTGGTCGATAACCGTCTCCTCACCAAGGACGACCTGGAGCACCAGCTTCAGCGAGCCGAGGAGTCGGGCACTCCGCTGCCGCGCCTGCTGGTCGACGAGGGGCGGGTGCGGAGTGAGGACATTCTCTCCGTGGTGGCCGGAGAGCTCAGCCTGGATTTCTTCAGCCTCGATCCCAAAACCGGAGATCAACCCGATCCGGCGGCGATGCGGCGCCTCGACCCGGAGGTGGCCCGCCGGTTGGCAGCGCTGCCGATGAGCATCGACGAGACCGGACGAATCGTGATGGCCGTCGCCGACCCCTTCAATCAGGAGAAGCTGGCCATGCTGCGCCGGGCCACCGGGGGCGAGGTGGTGCTGGGATTGGCGCACAAGCAGCCGCTCGAGCTGCTCATCAAGGCGGCTTACGCCGGGCTGGCCGAATCCGCCGCCGGCGACGCTCAGGAGGGCGTTGCCGCGCCCCGCGGTATCGAAGTCATTGCCGAAGCGCAGCAAGGTGACCGTCCCCACGTCAACGAACTCCTCGAGACTCTGCTCGAGCGGGGCGGATCCGATCTACATCTCACTGCCGGATCGCCTCCCCAGATCCGGATCAACGGCGAGCTGACGCCGATCGATGATTTCCCGATGCTGTTACCGGCCGTCCTTCGCTCGATGATCTACGAGATCCTCACCGGCCGCCAGCGCGAGCAGCTCGAAGAGACGCGGGAGCTGGATTGCTCGCATCCGCTTCCCGGCAAGGGCCGCTTCCGGGTCAACGTGTTCTTCCAACGAGATTCGGTGGGAGCGGTCATGAGAGCCATTCCCAACGAGATCCTCTCCCTCACCGAGTTGGCCATGCCGCCGATCATTGCCCATTTCGCCAAGCTGACACGCGGCCTGGTCCTCGTCACCGGGCCGACCGGCTCGGGGAAGTCGACCACGCTCGCTTCATTGATAGACGTCGTCAACGCAACTCGAAAATGCCACGTGATGACGGTCGAAGACCCCATCGAATTCATGCATCGGCACAAAGAAGCCATCGTCAACCAACGGGAGGTGGGCACCGACACTCTGGGGTTTGCCGCGGCTCTCAAGCACGCGCTCCGTCAGGACCCCGACGTGATCCTGGTGGGCGAGATGCGGGATCTGGAGACCGTCTCAACCGCAATAACCGCCGCCGAGACAGGCCATCTCGTGCTGGGCACGCTGCACACCCAGGACGCCCCGCAATCGATCGATCGCGTCATCGACGTCTTTCCCAGCCATCAGCAGCAGCAGGTCCGGGTCCAGCTGTCCGGCTCCATCCAGGCGGTCGTGTCCCAGCAGCTGCTGCCGACCGTAGACGGCAGGGGGCGAATTCCGGCCGTAGAGGTGATGGTGGCCAACTCCGCCATTCGCAACTTGATCCGTGAGGGCAAGACGCACCAGATCGCCTCGGCAATGCAGGCCGGCGCCAAGTACGGGATGCAGACGATGGATCAGTCGCTGGCCGCTTTGGTCAGACAAGGAAAGGTCTCCTACGACGCGGCAGTCGATCACTCCCAGAGCCCCGAGGAGTTCCGGAATCTGGTTGGTAAGGGCTGATGAGCGCATCAACGTTTGCATACAAGGTCAGGGACAAGTCCGGGAACGTCCTGAGCGGCGAACTCGAGGGCGATTCGGCCGGCGCGGTCGTTCGAACGCTCCGGGAGCGGGGCATGGTTCCGCTCTCGGTCGAGAAGAAGAAGGTTTCTGCTCTCCAGATGGAGATCAAGATCCCCGCTCTGTCCAATCGGGTCAAAGTGAAGGAGATCGCGATCTTCAGTCGACAGTTCGCCACGATGGTGAATTCCGGCTTGTCCTTGATCCGCACCCTGTCGATCCTCGAACAGCAGACCGAGAGTGCTGCCCTGGCCACCGTCGTGGGCGAGGTGAGGGGCGAGGTCGAGAAGGGTTCCAGCCTGTCGGCCGCGATGTCGAAGCACCCCAAAGTGTTCAACAACCTCTTCGTGGCAATGGTCCGGGCCGGTGAGGTCGGCGGTGTCCTGGACGAAACGCTGGAGCGACTGGCCGACATGATGGAGGCCACGGTCACCCTGCGATCCAAGGTGAAGTCGGCGATGGCCTACCCCATCGTCGTCCTGGGCCTGGTGGCGGTGATCGTGACGGCCATGCTCATCTTCGTCGTGCCGATGTTCGAGGGCATGTACTCCGAGCTGGGCGGCGACCTGCCGCTCCCCACCAAGGCCCTCATCAGCGCCGGCAACATCCTGTCGACCTACTGGTACGTCGCCGTGCTGCTGATCATCGCCGTCGTGTTTGGGTTGCGCCGCTGGATTGCCACCGAGTCGGGGCGATCTGCCTTCGATGCCTTCAAGCTGAAGATTCCTGTCTTCGGCAAACTGACCCACAAGACGGCACTGAGCCGCTTCTCGCGCAGCCTGTCGGTGCTGAGCCGCACCGGCGTTCCCATCCTCAACGCCATCGAGATCGTCTCCCAGACGGCCGGAAACGCCGTCCTGGCCAGAGCCCTGGTCGACGTGAGAGATTCGGTGAAACAGGGCGAGTCGATGGCCTCGCCGCTGGATCGCCATCCAGTGTTCCCGCCCATGGTCGTGCAGATGATGGCGGTGGGCGAGGAGACCGGCGCCATCGACGAGATGCTCGCCAAGGTGTCGGACTTCTACGACCGCGAGGTCGACGACACCGTGAACGCCCTCACCAGCCTCATCGAGCCCCTGCTGATCATCCTGCTCGGTACCACGGTTGGCGGGATCCTCATCGCGCTCTACCTGCCGATGTTCAACGTGGCCAACCTGCTCAATTGAGTCAAGGCCCTCGACCCTCCGGCTCCGCCTCGGTGCCGACTCCGCCGTTACCGCTGAGCCCTCGATGACTAGTCATACGGTGGGTAGCCGAACCACCACATGAAGCGCTCAAGTCGCGAAAAGGCGCAACCGATATTCCCCTGGTCAGGCCGAGGTACGGCCCGGCGCGAATGTCTCAGGAGGTTCGCACATGCTCAAAAGGATGAGTGAACGCCTTCACAAGGACGAAGGCTTCACCCTCATCGAGTTGATGGTCGTGGTGCTCATCATTGCAGTGCTCGTCGCCATTGCCATCCCCTCGTTCCTGGGCTTCCGCAAGAACGCCCAGGACCGCAGCGCTCAGAGCGATCTGCGCAACGCCCTCCTGGCCGAGCAGGCCTGGTGGACGGAGAACAACGTCTACTCGACGACCGAGGACGAGCTGAAGACGATCGAGCCCAGCATCGACTTGGACGCCGACAGCGCGGTCGCCGTGGCGGTGACCACCGGCGCCGGCTCGGTCTGCCTCGAGCGGGAGAGCGCCTCCGGCGGAGTGTTCTCGATCTGGGTCGGCGAATCGGCCGGCGTTGGCTATGCCAAAGCGGCGGCCACGGCGCCGTGTCCGGCCGACGACACGACCGCTCCCTTCACGCTGCCCGCCGGCTACACCGCCGACGGCTGGAAGTAAGCGCCAGGCGCATACGACGCAGAAGACGGGCCCGGAACCCCGGGCCCGTCTTCTCGTTGGGAATCCTTCAGGCCTCCCGATGCACTGCCGATATCAGGGGGGAAGCGTTCGGAGCACGAGATGCATATCGCCCGCAATCGCGAGACGGGATTCACCCTCATCGAGCTGATGGTGGTCGTTCTGATCATCGCTCTTCTGCTCGGCATCGCCATTCCGACCTATCTCGGCTTCCGCAGTCGTGCCCAGGACAGTGCCGCCAAGAGTGATCTCGTCAACGGGGCCAAAGTCGAGGCGATCATCGGCGCCGACGGCTCGGGCTTCACCGGCGACGTCGCCCAGCTGGGCCTCGAAGAGCCCAGCCTCGATTTCAGCGGCGCCCAGCCCCACTCGATCCACGTGGTCGTGGGTGATGCAGTCGATGCCGGTGACAACGGACAGGTCCTGTTGTACGCTCGATCGGGCAGCGGCACTTGGTTCGGTATCAAGCTGGTGCAAGTGGGGCCGGATGCGGGCCGCTATACCTGCAAAGGTTCGGAGGCCGACGTGGACGATGTAACCGACTGCACTGGAAACAGTTGGTAGCTCTAACGGTCGTGACCGGCGCACTGGGGTTGATCGCCGGCTCCTTTCTCAACGTGGTGGCGTACCGGGTGCCGGCCGGACGCTCCGTCGTCAGTCCCGGTTCCGCCTGCCCGGCGTGCGGAGCCCCGATCCGGCCTCGCGACAACATCCCGGTGCTGTCGTGGTTCCTGCTGAGGGGACGTTGCCGAGACTGTGATGGCGCCATTTCGCCGCGTTATCCCATCGTCGAAGCGGCGACGGCAGGGCTGTGGGGTGCCACGGTGGTCGTCATCGGAGCCTCGTGGACGCTGCCGGCCTACCTCTGGTTCGTTGCCGTCGGCCTGGTGCTCGTGCTCACCGATCTCGATCACCAGCGCATCCCCAACCGGATCCTTTTTCCCGGCCTGGCGGTCGGTGCCGGACTCCTGCTCGCCGGGGCGCTGCTGGACGGCGACTTGGACTCCTACGTCCGGGCGCTGGCCGGGGCTGCGGCCTATTTCGGTGGACTCTTCGTCGTAGCTCTGGTCGCCAGGGGAGGATTCGGCTTCGGTGACGTCAAGCTGGCTGCCCTGCTCGGGCTCTTCCTCGCCTATCAGTCGTGGGGAGTCCTCGGCGCAGGCGTCGCTCTGGCCGTTCTCGGCGGCGGGCTGGTGGCTCTCGCTCTCCTGGTTACCGGCCGGCGCGGCCGCAAAGATGCGGTTCCCTTCGGCCCGGCCCTGGTGACCGGAGCGTTCGCGGCCCTGGCGGTGGGGCAGCAGCTGGCCGATTGGTATCGGGGCATCTGAGGGTCGGGTCCTTGGTGACGGGCGGGGGGGTTGCTAGCCTCCAAATCACATACATGTAGTTCTTCCGGGCTGTGTTGGGTCCGGAAAGGACCACGCCGAGCAACGGTGAGGCGGAGCGGAGATGCCGGTTACGGTTGGCCTCGATATTGGCAGTGTGGCTGTGCGCGCTGCCGCAGTCGATTCACGAAAGTCGAAACTCATCCTTCGGCGTTTTGCCGAGATGCCCCTGCCGCCGGGGTCCGTGGAGGCCGGGGAGCTCATCGACGAAGACGCAGTGGCGGAAGCCGTCGCCGCCCTGTGGAAGCGGGCCAAGCTTCCGAAGAAGCGGGTGGTCATCGGCACCGCCAACCAGCGGGTGATTGTTCGCCAGGTCGATGTTCCCCAGATGAGCGAGGAAGAGCTGGCCGAGGCCCTCCCGTTCCAGGTCCAGGACTCGATCCCGATGCCGGTCGAGGAGGCGCGTCTCGACTTCATTCCCATCGAGGAGTTCACCACGCCCGAGGGGGAAGCGATGATGTCGATTCTCGTCGTGGCGGCTCACCAGGAGGTCGTCGAGGGCCTGGTGCGGGTGGCTTCGGCAGCCTCGATCGCTCCCTTGGCGGTAGACCTCCAGCCGTTCGCCCTCGTGCGTGCCGCCATCGGGGCCGAGCTTCCGCTGGCCGAGGAGGCACCGCAGGGGATCGTGGACATCGGCGGAACGATCACTCAGATCGTGTTCGTGCGAGCCGGTGTGGCCCGTTTCGTGCGGATTCTGCCCCGGGGCGGAGACGCCTTCACTACCACTCTCGCCACGGGATTGGGGATCGAAGTCGACGAGGCCGAGTCTCTCAAGAGACGCCTGGGCGTGGTGCGAGACGGGGAGACCGAGCCGGGCGACGAGCAGGAGGAGGCGGCTCGTCGCCTCCTCACCGCCGAGGCAGATTCTCTCATCGATGAGATTCGGGGGTCGGTCAACTTCTATCTCGGGCAATCAGGGGAACCGGCCCTGGAGCGCATCGTGGTGGCGGGAAATGGAGCTCGCCTGCCCCACCTCGCCGCCCGGCTGGGTCGGGACCTCGACACGCCGATCGAGGCGGCCAAGGTGCTCGAACGCGTCGACGTGGGCCGCGTACATCTGACCGAGGCCGAGCTGCTCGACGCCCAGCCCGTCCTACCGACGAGCGTCGGCCTGGCTCTTTGGGGAACGATCTGATGCGGGCCATCAACCTTCTCCCGCCGGAGGCGTTGGAGAAGGCCAAGGTCCGCCGACGCCGCTCTCTTTGGGTAGTGCTCGGCATCGCCTATGTGGCGTTGCTGGTAGCGGCCACGCTGTGGTGGCAGGGGAAGGTCGACGACAAGGAGGCCGAGTTGGCCCAGGAGCAGGACGTCGTCGACGATCTCCGCCTGGAGGTCGAGGAACTGTCCGAGTTCGAGGGGATCAAAGCCGAATTCGACGCCTCAGTCTTGGTGCTGGCCGCCGCCTTGGAGAATGACGTGGTCTGGGGCCGCCTCCTCAACGACCTGGGCCGGGTGATTCCCGACCGGGTGTGGATCGATTCCTTCTCCGGCACCGTCAACCCCGAAACAGGCGCCATTGGGGAAATCCAGATCTCCGGGACCGCCTTCGCCTTCCCCGATGTCGCCGCCTGGCTGCGCGCCCTCGACTCAACGAGCTTCCCGGGGGTTGACAAAACCTGGGTCACCAACCTCTCGGAGGCCCTGATCGGTGAGATGCCGGTGGTGCGCTTCACCTCGTCGACGTTCATCACCGATGAGGCCCTCTCCGATCGGCTCGAGCGGAGGATTCCCGAGTTCTGATGAGGAGGAGCACGCTTCTGCTCGTGGTCCTGGGGGTGCTGGTCGTCACGGTGGTTTGGTTCATCTTCTTCATCAACCCCAAGCGAAGCGAGATCTCCGACTCGGACGATCAGATCGCCACGGCCCAGACCGAGGCCCAGGCCCTGCGCGGTCAGAAGGCGGCTCTGCTGGCCATCCAGGAGAGCGAGCTGACATTCAGACGGGCCGCGGCGGAGCTGGAGCGCTCGATACCCCGCACTCCCGAGCTGGCGCAGTTCATCGAGGACGTCAACCTCCTGGCGATCGAAGCCGGGGTCGAGATCAGCAGCCTGACACCGTCACTTCCCGAGGCCACCGAAGGGTTGCCGTTCGTCTCGGTGCCCGTGAGTATCGCCGTCGAGGGGCAGTTCTTCGAGATACTCGGATTCCTGTACGGCCTGGCCGACCTGGACCGCCTCGTCCGTATCGATGCGCTGTCGATCACGAGTTCGTTCGATGAAGACGGCAATCTCAGCGTCAGTTCCAGCATCAGCGCCCAGATCTTCACGCTGGAAACGAACCTGCCGACGCCGCTGGCCCCGGCCCCCGAGGGCGGCGAGGCTCCCGCCGAGGAGGGCGAAGAGGCTCCCGCCGAGGAGAGCGGAGAGGTCGCTCCCACCGACGCGGGCGGGGAGGAGACGCCATGATCGAACCACGAGGACTTCATGAGCCACGCCGGGGCCGAGGCCTGGTGGCCACGGTGGCGGCCGCCCTGCTGATCGCCACCGGGGTGGCCTCCGGCTGGGCGGTGGTGGACTCCGGGCTGTTCGCCCCGAGCCGGTCGGGCCTCGAGGGCCCCCTGGCCGGCGTGGGATCCCCGGTGGATCAACCACTGGAAGTGACCGGCGCCATCGAAATCACCGGGGAGGCACAGATATCGCAGCCCCGGGATCCCTTCCGCCCTCTCATCACCGAGGACTCGCCCTTCTTCGGGCAGCCGGGGGTGGGCCCCAGCCTGGTCCCATCCGAGAATGGCGTGGTCCCACCCGAAAACGGGTTCGCTCCCGAAGTGACCGTGGCCCTCGTCGAGATTCGCACCGTGGGTGGGGTCCTGCGGGCCACCATCACCGTGAACGGCGAGACGTTCGATGTCGGCGTAGGCGACACGTTTGCGGACGTCTACAAGGTGGTCAGCCTCACAGAGACTACGGCGGTCATCATGTTTGGGGACAGCGTGTTCCAGCTCAGCACGGGACAGCAGATCCTCAAGTAGGTCGCGGATCTCCGCAGTTGCGGAGCACCGCGGAGGAGGGCCCTTTGGCCAACCGGGGGCCCTCCTCCACTTTCGGTGTATAGCATCGCACGATGATCCGATTCCTCACAGCGGGCGAGTCCCATGGCCCCGCCCTGGTGACGGTGATCGAAGGCCTTCCCGCCGGGCTCGATGTAGCGCTGGGCGATCTCCAGGCCGAGCTGGCGCGGCGTCGGCACGGCACGGGCCGGGGGAGACGCATGGCTGTCGAGCGCGACGAGGTCGAGATCCTGGGGGGGATTCGCTTCGGGCAAACCCTGGGAAGTCCGGTGGCTGTGCTGGTACGCAACACCGAATGGCCCAAGTGGGAGGAAGAGATGGCGCCTCTGTCTCCGGGACCGGCGCGTCGCCGCCTCACCCAGCCGCGACCCGGGCATGCAGATCTGGCCGGCATGCTCAAATACGACACGCATGACGCTCGTGACATTCTGGAGCGGGCTTCGGCCCGGGAAACCGCGGCCCGTACTGTGGCCGGCTTCCTGGCTCGGCGGTTGCTGGCAGTCATCGGGGTCGATGTGCTCAGCCATGTCGTGGCCATCGGGTCGGTTGAGGCGGATGGGGGAGTTCCGGAGCCGGGGGATCGGGAGCGTGTCGACGCTTCACCGGTGCGGGCCTTCTCCACTACGGCTTCCGAAGCCATGGTGGCCGAAATCGAGAGCGCCAAGGAGGATCGTGACACGCTGGGCGGAGTGGTCGAGGTCCTCGGCTACGGGGTGCCTGCCGGTCTGGGAAGCCACACCCACCATGACCGCCGAATCGACGCCCGGCTGGCCGCGGCACTCATGTCGATCCCGGGAATCAAGGCGGTGGAGATCGGTGATGGAATCGTGGGCGCTCGCCGGCGCGGCTCGGAGGCCCATGACGAGATCTCCTATCGCGACGGAGACTTCGTCCGTCCCACCAATCGATCCGGAGGGATCGAAGGGGGAATGACGACCGGCCAGCGGCTTCGCCTCCGGGCTGCCATGAAACCGCTGTCCACGTTGATGCGGCCGTTGGACAGCGTTGACGTCGATAGCAAAGAACCCTCCGTTGCCTTTCGAGAGCGAAGTGACGTGTGCGCGGTGCCGGCGGCCGGGGTGGTAGCCGAGGCCATGACCGCCGTCGTGCTCGCCCAGGAGGCGCAGCGCAAGTTCGGGGGAGACACGGTCGAGGATTTCGCGGGAGCCGTCCAGAGCTACCGCAAACGCCTGGCGGAGTTCTAGTGGCCCGGCCCAGCAATATCTGGCTGATCGGCATGATGGGGTCGGGCAAGACCTCGGTGGCGATGTCGTTGGCCGAGCGGCTCGGTCTGGCCCCCATCGATACCGACGAGCTCATCGCCGACCGGATGGGTTGTTCGGTCGGCGAGCTGTGGGGCCGACGCGGTGAGCAGGCGTTCCGAGATCTCGAGGCGGCCGAGGTGGCACGGTTGGCCGACCGTAGCGGAATGGTGGTGGCGACCGGGGGCGGCACCGTCCTTCGTGCCGACAACGTGGCGGCGATGCGGGGCTCCGGTCTCGTCGTCTGGCTGTCGGCGCCGGCAACCGTACTGGCCGGACGAGTGGGAAATGGCACCGGTCGCCCTCTCCTGGCCGACCAGGACCCTCTCCGGCAACTGAGGGCGCTGGCGACCCAGCGGGAGCGGGCCTACTCCGCTGCCGCCCACGAGGTGGTCGACGTCGGCGACAAGGGCGTGGACCAGGTCGTCGACGAAGTGGCCGAGTTGTGGAACGCATCCTGATCCAACGCGGGGCGGAGATCGTCTTCGGCCGAGACCTCCTCGACGATGCGGAGCTATTGCCGGCTCGGCCGGAGCGGGCCCGGGCTGCCGTGATCACCCAGCCCGGTGCAGCTCGCTGGGGCCGGCGAGTGGGCCGCCACCTCGGCCGATCGGGGCTCGAGGTCGCGGTGCGAGTGGTGCCCGAAGGCGACGCTGCCAAGACGCTGGCCGTGGTCGAGGAAACGGCGCTGTGGCTCAACGAGATCGGCTTCACGAGGGACGACTCCATCGTGGGGGTGGGCGGAGGTTCGGTCACCGACCTGGCCGGTTTCGTGGCTGCCGTGTATCTGCGAGGCGTGGAGGCGGTCCACGTGCCCACCACTCTGCTGGGGGCGGTAGATGGGGCCATCGGTGGCAAGAGCGGTGTCAACGTGGTGGGCAAGAACTTGGTAGGAGCCTTTGCCCTTCCGGCCCGGGTAGTGATCGATTTCGATGTGCTCGATGCACTACCCCCAACGCTGTGGGCCGACGGTGCCGCCGAAGCATTGAAGGCGGGCTTTGTGGGCGATCCCGGTCTGGTCGAGCTGTTGGAGAAGAGGGGAGCATCGGCGCCGATCAAAGAGATGGTGGAGCGGGCGGTAGCAGTCAAGGTCGCTCTGGTGCGGGAAGATCTCGAGGACCGGGGTCGACGTATCTTTCTGAACTTCGGTCACACGATCGGCCACGCCGTCGAGGTGGCTTGCAAGATGACCCACGGGCAAGCCGTCGCGGTCGGAATGGTGGCCGCAGCGGCGGCGTCGGCTGAGGCGGTCGGTTTCACCGGCAGCGGACGGGTGAGAGAGGCGGTCGCTCGCCTCGGTCTACCTGTCGAGGTGGAGGCCGCAGGAAGGGCGGTGAGCCACCTGATCGAGCTCGACAAGAAGCGGGACCGGGCCGGGCTGCGAATGGTGCTGCTGCGTAGCATCGGCGATCCTGTGGTGGCTCACGTCGACGACGCTACGGTGAGGGCGGCCCTGGACGCGATTGCGGCCACATGACCTACCAGCAGCGCATCGATCGCATCCGCGAGAATCTGGAGCGGCCGCTGCTCGTCTCCAAGCTCGCCAACCTCCGCTACCTGACCGGGTTCGCAGGTAGCAACGGTTATCTGTTCGTAGGCGCGGAGCAGACGGTCTTCGTGACCGACGGCCGCTACGCCGAGATCGCTGAGGCCCTACTTGCCGAGCTGCCCGATGTGAAACTGGAGGTCTATTCGGGGAGGCTGTTGGAGGTCCTGGGCGCGGTGATAGGGAAGAACTCCGAGGTGGCCTTGGAGTCGGAGCATGTGTCGTGGTTCTTGGCGAGGGCCCTTGCCAAAGAGATCGGTGCCGAGCCGGTGCCCCAGCAGGGAACGGTCGAGGCGCTGCGACGGGTGAAGGATTCGGATGAGGTGGATGCCTTGGGTCGGGCCGCCAGGACCGGAGACGAAGCCTATGCCGTCCTCGATGAGTTGGTGGGTTCATCGATCACTGAAGCGCAATTGGCGTGGCAACTCGTCGACATCATGCGACGAAAGGGTGGCAAACCGCCCGACTGGGATCCCATCGTGGCCTCGGGCGCTCACGCCTCACGGCCCCACCATCTCACCGGGGACGAGCCGGTCGGTGACGGCCTCCTCCTGCTCGACTACGGCTGCATCGTCGACGGCTACCACTCCGACATGACCCGCACCACGTGGCTTGGCGGCAATCGCCCCGGCGAAGATGTCGAGCGGCTCTACCGGGCCGTCGCCCAAGCGCAGCTGGCGGCAATCGAGGCAGTGCTACCGGGAGCGAAGGCAGGCGACATCGACGAAGCGGCCCGATCGGTCCTTCGTGACCACGGGTTGGCGGAGCGATTCCTCCACTCCACCGGCCACGGTATCGGGTTGGAGATCCACGAAGCGCCTGCGCTGCGCTCGGGCTCGGAGGACGTGCTGCAAGCGGGCGATGTGGTGACCATCGAGCCGGGTGCCTACGTGCCGGGAGTCGGCGGGGTCCGTATCGAGGATATGGTGTTGGTGACTACCCAAGGAGCCGAGCTTCTCACCGGATCTCCCCGAGATCTGACGCGGTCATGAGTACTACGAACGACGTCCGTCCCGGCCAGACGCTGGACCTGCCCGATGGGCTCTTTCAGATCGTGGACTACCAACACGTCAAGCCGGGCAAAGGAAAGGCGTTCGTCCGCATGAAACTCAAGAACCTCGCCAGCGGCGCCGTTCTCGATCGAACGTTCCGGGCCGACGAGTCGGTTGAAGTAGCGGTGATAGATCGACGCGAGTACCAGCTCCTCTACGGCGATGACGAGGCCTTCCACCTCATGGATCTGCAGAGCTACGAGCAGATCACCCTGGCCCGGTCAGTGGTGAGCGACGCCGCATCCTTCCTCACCGACGGCATGACCGTTGTCGTTCCTACCTATCAGGGACGGCCTCTCAGCATCGACCTGCCGGCGGCAGTGGAGCTCGAGGTGGTTCACGCCGAGCCCGGGGTCAAAGGGGATCGGGTGTCGGGGGCCACGAAACCCGTCACTGTGGAAACCGGTCTGGTCGTCCAGGCCCCCCTCTTCGTCGAAGAGGGGAATCGGATCAAGGTCGACACCCGCAGCGGCCAGTACCTCGAGCGGGTGCAATGAGCTCTCCCGAGCCGCGCGAACAAGTGCTGCGCGCTCTCTACGAAGCGGAGCTGGGAAACCTCGAGCAACCGTCGACCGAGGGCCTTGGAGCCAGGGCCCGAAGACTCCTCGAGGGAGTCTGGTCTCAGCGGGGGCAGCTCGATCGAGAACTCGGAGCGGTGTCGGTCAACTGGCGGGTCGAGCGCATGCCCGCCGTCGATCGCAACATCCTCCGGCTGGGCCTCTACGAGCTGCATCACCGACCGGAGACTCCAATTGCCGTCGTGATATCCGAAGCGGTCGTTTTGGCCAAGCGTTACTCGACCCCCAAGAGCGGGGCCTTTGTCAACGGAGTTCTGGCCCGGTTGGCCGACACCGTTGTCGAGCGGACCGAGGCGCCGGTGGAGGGTTGATAGAGTTCCCCCAGATACCAGGGAGAACCATGCCCCAACCCCCGAAACTGACCCCCGAGCAGCGCGAGGCCGCTCTCGAGAAGGCAGCCTTGGCCCGACGGCGGCGCGCCGAGATCAAGGAGCTGCTTCGTACCGGGTCCGTCGACATCGCCGAGCTCTTTCGCCGTGCCGACCAGGACGACGTCATCGGCGGGATGAAGATCTCCGCCGCGTTGGCCGCCCTTCCCGGCCTCGGGAAGGTGAAAGCGGGCCGGCTGATGGAGGAGCATGGCATTGCCGACAATCGGCGGATTCGAGGCCTTGGAGCCCGACAGCGACAAGCTCTCCTCGACGCCCTCTCCTGACCGGCCCCGCAAGGGGCGCCTGATCGTCATCAGCGGGCCTTCCGGGGTCGGTAAGTCGAGCGTCGTGGACCGCCTGGCCGCCGTCAGGCCGCTCCACTTCTCGGTCTCGGTGACCACCCGCCCGCAGCGACCCGGCGAGAAGGAGGGGGAGGATTACTACTTCGTCGGCGACGACGAGTTCCGACGCCGGATCCAAGCAGGGGACTTCCTGGAGTGGGCCTGGTACAACCAGCATCGCTACGGAACCCCTCGCCGACCCGTTCAAGATGGTCTCCAGGCGGGCCGGGATGTGCTGCTGGAGATCGAAGTGCAGGGGGCGCGCTCGGTCCGGCGGTCCATGCCGGAAGCACTGATGATCTTCATCGCTCCACCATCGCTGGCCGAGCTGGAACATCGGCTACGGGGGCGCGGCGACACCTCGGATGCCGACATACGGCGACGGTTGGACATTGCCCGGCGCGAGATGGAGGCAGCCGAAGATCTGTTCGATCACGTGGTAGTCAACGACGATCTCGACGGGGCGGTCGCCGAGGTAGCCGGTATACTCGGCTCCTCCGAGGAGATCCCATGATCGACCCGCCCATCGAACGCGTACTCGAAAAGACCGATAGCCGTTTCACGCTGGTGGTATTGGCATCGCGCCGGGCCCGCCAGATCAATGCCTACTTCAACCAGCTCGGTGAAGGACTAGGGAGCTACGTTCCCCCCCAAGTCCACTCGCTCTCCCATAAACCCCTCTCTATTGCCTTCGAAGAGATCGCCGAGGACAAGGTCGTCGTCGAGCAGAGCGAGTAGTGATGCTGGCCGGGCGCCGCGTGCTGCTCGGGGTGACCGGGGGCGTTGCCGCCTACAAGGCCGCCTATCTGGCCCGGCGCATGGTCGAAGCCGGCGCCGACGTGCACGCCATCCTCACCGACTCGGCGCAGCATTTCCTCGGCGCCCAAACCCTGGCAGCCATCACCGGGCGCCCGCCGGCCACCAAGTTCTTCGGCGCCTCCGACGTGAGCCCCCACACCGAGTTGGCCGGATGGGCTGAAGCGATCGTGGTGGCGCCGGCAACCGCCGGGTTGCTGGGGCGATTGGCCAACGGCATCAGCGACGACCTCCTCACGGCAACGCTCCTGGCGGCCCAGTGTCCGGTGTTGCTCGCTCCGGCCATGCACACGGAAATGTGGGAGCACCCGGCCACCCAGGCCAACGTCACCCGACTCATTGAGTTCGGGTACCGGCTGGTCGGTCCAGAATGGGGCCCGCTGGCGGGAGGAGACGAGGGCCAGGGCCGGATGGCCGAACCCGACGACATTGCCGCGGCCGCAGCCCGGCTGTTTGGTGAACGAGATCTCGATGGCTGGAGGGTGCTGGTCACCGCCGGGGGCACCCGAGAACCGGTCGACCCGGTCCGCTATCTCGGCAATCGCTCATCGGGGAAGATGGGCC
Source organism: uncultured Acidimicrobiia bacterium (assembly GCA_964347285.1). GTDB lineage: Bacteria > Actinomycetota > Acidimicrobiia > Spongiisociales > JAOTWH01 > CAYFYE01. Next base: position 2,688 of record CAYFYE010000004.1, on the reverse strand, counting down.
ACGCCGTAGCCCGAGAAGCGGCAGAACGCGGCGCGGCCGTGGTCCTCGTGACCACCGCGGCACTGGGCGCCGGCGGGGCGACGATCGTGAGCGTCGAGACCGCCGACGAGATGGCCGAGGAAGTGTGGTCGCGGGCCCAGGAACAGGATGTCGTGGTCATGGCGGCGGCCGTGGCCGACTTCCGCCCCAAAGCGCCCGCCCCGGCAAAGCTGCGCCGCATCGACGGACCACCGGACCTTTCCCTCGAGCCGACGCCGGACATCCTGGCGGGCGTCGCCGCCATGTCACCCCGGCCCTTTCTGGTCGGTTTTGCCGCAGAAACCGGCTCGGTCGAGGGGGCGATTGCCAAGGCCTCGTCGAAGGGCGTCGACCTATTGGTGGCCAACGACGTGGCCGAAGAAGAATCCGGCTTTGGTGCCGACACCAACCGGGTCACGCTGATCACCCCCGATGGAGTCGCCGAGCCTTGGGAGCTGCTGGCAAAACGAGAACTGGCCCGGCGCCTGTGGGATCGGATCGTGGCGATGCGGTCCAGGACGGAGCGCTGAACCGCCCCTCCGTTGCCCAGGTGGTCCCCGACGTCCCCACATTTGCAGTGGACGACGGCTTCGCCTATGCGATCCCAGATTCGCTGGCCGACCAGCTCTCGGTGGGCGCTCTGGTGCGGGTCCCGCTGGGAGGCCGACGGGTGCGCGGTTACGTCACCGCCTTACGGTCCGGCGCCACCGATGGCCTCAAGGACATACTGTCGATCTCGGGCGATCTCCCGGTAGTCACCCCGGCCCTGTTGGAGACCCTCCGCTGGGCGGCGCTCCACTACGTGGCTCCGATGGCGGCGATGCTGGCCAAAGCGGCGCCGCCCGGCCTGCCCAGGCGACTCCCGGATCGGGATCTGGACGGCTTGCCGGTGCGCACACCGAGCCGGCTCGAAGCCTTGAGCGACGCGATCGCCGCCGGCAAGCACAGTCGCCCCAGTCATCTCTTGGGGCCGGGTCCCTTCGTCGATGAGGCGGCGGAGCTGGCCGGGGCGGCCCTGTCCGAAGGCCGCAGCGCCCTCCTGATTGCTCCCTCGGTCGTCGAAGTCCACGCCCTGGCTGAACGGCTGCGGTCGAGCTTCGGCAACCGAGTGATCACCGCCGCCTCCTCGTACCGAGCCCGCCCGCTGACCGAGGCGTGGACGGCGGCTGCGTCCCATCCCGGGATGGTGGTGGTAGCGACCAGAGAAGCTTCCTTCTGGCCGATCGCCCGACTCGCCGTGGCGGTGGTGATCGGTGAGGGCCGGCGGGGACTCAAGGATCGCCAGACCCCGACGACCCACGCTCGCGATGTGCTGCGACGCCGAGCAGCGGTCGAACGGTTCACCTTGGTGACCGCGTCGAGTGTTCCGTCTGCCGAGGTGCTGGCAAGCGGAGCCGCTTTGGTGGAGGCGCCGGGCCGAGCCTGGCCGCTGGTCGAGCTGGCCGATCGTACCGAGGATCCCCCCGGAGGCGGGGTCCTCGGTGAGCGGGCCACCGTGGCGCTCCGGGGCGCGCTCAAGGCCGGAGGCCGGGCCTTCGTTCTGGCACGCACCCGCGGCTACGCCCCCGCTTTTGCGTGCGTGGCCTGCGGACGCGTTCGTCGGTGTGCCGCCTGCGGTGCCGGGGGAGGACGGGCCGCCGATTGTCCCCGGTGTGGTCGTCATCTGGGTCCGTGCGCCGACTGCGGCGGGGCCACCTTCCGACCCCTGGGGGCGGGGTTGGAACGAATCACTGAGGAGCTGCGCCGCCTTCTCGGGTCCGATTCCGTAGGAGCCGCCGGCTCTGGTTCCCCCGTCGAAGCAGGAACGGAGCGCGATCTCCTGATCGTGCAGGGAATGGCGCTCTCGATCGTTGTCGACGGCGACGGCTTACTGCTGGCTCCTTCATACCGGGCTGAGGAGGAGGCGCTGCGATTGATGGCGCGGACTGCGCAGATGGTGGAGCGGGGGCGGGGCCGGAGGTGCCTGATCCAGACCGCCATGCCCGACCATCCGGTGTATTCCGCGTTGCGCCGGGGGGACCCCCTGGCCTTCCTGGAGGCGGAACTCGAACGCAGAGCCGCCGAGGGCTTTCCACCCGCCGGTGAGCTGCTGGTGGTGGAGATCGAGGATGGTCCGGCCGAGGCCGGCGATCAGCTCCAAGCTCTGGCCGGCAGCGGAGTGGTCGTCCACGGACCGGCCGAGACTCGCGACAGGCTGCGCTGGCTGGTCCAGGGTGCCGACCTGAGCGCCGCCCGCGTCGGGCTGAGAGGGCTGGTCCAGCGGTGGCGGGAAGGTGGCTCTCGGGTCCGCATCGACGCAGATCCGCTCGAGCTGTAGGCGCCGGGTACGCCGGCCCGAAGAGATGGGACGTGCGCTCAGCAGCAGTGGTCGCCCTGCTGTGACAGCCGAGCGGCGTCCACGTGATCCGGCCTTACGGCAACGGCGCCGGCGCGGCGGAGGCCGGGCAAGCCCCGGCCTCCGCCTCTTGCCCTATGTGGACGCTACGACCCGGGGATCCGCATCAGCAGGAGCTGGCCCTCCTCCCGCTTGATCGTGATCTCCCCGACCGTCTCCTCGTCGACGAAGGGCAGGTCGTGGGCCTGCACGTCCAGCAGCCAGGAGCCGGGGCCGAAGTACGTCGAGGCGTCCACGATCCCCGACGACTCGCCGCCGGTGTCGACCACGTCGGC
>CAYFYE010000003.1:0-68596 GCA_964347285.1 uncultured Acidimicrobiia bacterium | reverse complement strand
GATGAAGGAGCGCTACGGGGCCGAGGACGAGCGGTCCCTCAAACTGCGCTTCCACGCCCAGACGGCCGGGGTGTCGCTGACCATGCAACAGCCGGAGAACAACATCGTGCGTACCGCCCTCGAAGCCCTGGCCGCGGTCTTGGGAGGCACGCAGAGCCTGCACACCAACGCCCTCGACGAGGTGTATGCCTTGCCCTCCGCCCACGCCGCCGAGATCGCCATCCGCACCCAGCAGATCATCGCCGACGAAAGCGGCGTCGCCGACACGATCGACCCGCTCGGAGGGGCCTGGTACGTCGAGGAGCTGACCGACCGCATCGAGGCCAGAGCCGAGGAGTTGTTCTCCGCCATCGAGCGGATGGGGCAGGGCTCGATGCTGGCCGGAGTGCTGCGCGGCATCGACGAGGGATGGTTCCAGTCGGCTCTGGCCGACTCCGCATACGAGTTCGAGAAGGCCGTCAACTCGGGGGAGCGCACGATCGTCGGTGTAAACGCGTACAGCGTCGACGACGAGGACGAGCTGGAGATCCTCCGCATTGGTGCCGAGGTCGAGGAGGCCCAGCGGGGTCGTCTCGCCGACCTGCGTTCCCGGCGCGATCAGACCCGGGTGGACGCGACGCTGGCCGCTCTCAGTGAAGGGGCCCGGGGCGAGGGCAATCTTATGCCACTCCTCGTCGAAGCCGCCCGGGCCAGGGCCACCCAGGGCGAGATGGTGGCGGCGCTGAAGTCGGTATTCGGGAGTTACCGTGAGCCGCCCCAGGTTTGAGGAGCTGCGCCGGGTCCTTGTGGGCGGGATGGTGGCCGCCTATTTCGCGATTGCGCCCAGCAGCGTTCCTCCGTGGCGATTGGAGCAGCTGCCCCGCCCGGCGGCCGTGCTTCTGCTCGGCGAGCCCACCCCGTCCGTGGCGGTGAGGCCGGGCGCCGGGTTTGCCCCAGATGATGCCGGCTCCTGATGTGGGCTGGGGGGTTCACGCCGTCTCCGCCGTCGCGCCGTTTCGGCGGCTCGGCCGGTCGGGGGCGGCACTGGCACTCGCCGTGGCGCTGGTGGCGTGTGGGGGCGACGACGGTCCCAATGTCCGGCTCGGGGAAGGGGAGATACCGGCGGCCATCCCCGACGACTTCCCCCTTCCCGAGGGTGCCGTCATCGGTGCCACCGTCGTCGACCGCGATCGGGGTCGGACCGAGATGACCGTGCAGGCTCCGATGGAGCCGGCCGGCCTGGCCCGGTTTTACGGCATCGAGCTGGTCAACCTCGGCTACGTGATCGACGCCTCGAGCGGCGACGACGAGCAGTGGCGTATCGAATTTCGCCGGGGCCTCCTGGAGGGCTCGATCGATATGCAGGCGGTCGAGGCGGGAGTCTCGGAGGCGGTTGTGGAGGTCAACGACACCTGATGGGCCGCCTGCGCCGCTTCGAGGAGCACCGCTTCGTGGGTACCCGTGATGACATGGTGGTCTACGACTGCGATGACGAAGAGCAGTTCGAAGCCCTCGAGGAGCGGGGCGAAGAGCTCGATCTCCTCGGGGCCAACCTGCTGTCGAGCTTCGCTCCCGACACGCTCGCCGAGGCCCGCAACCGGGGTTTTCGGCCGCCGGGCTGAGAGATCGAACCGGACTAGGCAGGCACGGAGAAGAAGGCGGACATCAGGGCACCGACCCGCTCCTCCCGGAAATGGAAGAAGTGATCACTCCCTTGGATCATTTCGACTCGTGCCCCAATCGTTCCGGCGTAGTCGCGCAGCTCTGACTCGGAAGTGAATTGATCGCGGTCGCCGAGAATGAAGAGCCGACGGGCATCGGCCAGTTCCGGCGGATCGGGGAGGTCCGGAGCGAGAACAGTGTTCACCGGCGGTGCGATACCGACGTAGGCGATCGTGCTTCTACTGCGGGCCTGCCAATGCAGGGCGGCCGCCGCTCCGAACGACCAGCCGGCGACGGAAACCGGCTCGAGGCGACCCGAGACGTGAGCCACCGCAGCAGCGATGTCTTCGATCTCACCGTCGCCGCCCCCCCATTGGCCGGTCGAGTTGCCCACGCCTCGGAAGTTGAACCGCAGCACGGCCAGCCCGTCGCCGACGAGCTGTTTGGCCACCCGATGGATGAGCGGGGCGGTCATGGTCCCGCCGTGGCGGGGATGGGGGTGGCACAACACCACTGCCCCTTGGGCCCGGGGAGGTTCATCCCAGCGGGCTTCGAGTTCGGCGCCGGGCGACGAGATCGTCACCGCGGTCCGGGAGGCGGGCGACATGGGCGGCGAGCGTAGCGGGATGGTCGAGTTCGGAGGCCGCTAGAGGGTGGCGAAATACCAAGCGGCCGCGGCGAGGATGGCGAGGGCGGCCAGCGCCGAGGCGAGGATCAGGTAGCGGGTCTGCACGGGGCCGCAGCGTAGCCGGACGCCATCGTGGGCAGGATCGGGGGCGCGCTAGGCTCGATCGGGATCTGGAGGCTTCTTGTACGACGCAGTGATCGTCGGAGGCGGTCCCGGCGGTTACGCCGCCGCCCTCTATGCCCACAACTTCGATCTGTCGGTGGCCCTGATCGAGAAGGATCTGGTGGGGGGGACCTGCCTACACCGTGGCTGCATCCCGGCCAAGAGCTGGCTCCATTCGGCCGAGGTCTTCGATGAGGTGAAGCACGCCGCCGACTTCGGGGTCATCGCCTCCGAGCCGACCTTCGACTGGGAGGCGGGCTTGGCCCGCAAGAACAAGGTGGTCGGCCAGCTTCACAAAGGCCTCTCCGGGCTGCTCGGGGCACGCCACGTCGACGTGATAGAAGGCACCGGCCGCCTCGCCGGCCCGGGTCGGGTGGAGGTAACCGCGGCCGACGGGTCCAGTCGAGTCGTCGAAGGGCGCAACGTCATCGTCGCCACCGGGTCGAGGCCGGCCACCATTTCCGGATACGACTTCGACGGGGACCGCATCGTATCCTCCGACGAGGCCCTGGATTGGCCGCGGCGTCCGGAGCGGGCGGCCATCATCGGCGCCGGCGCCATCGGTTGCGAGTTCGCCTCGCTGCTGTCCGATTTGGGCAGCGAGGTGTACCTGTTCGAGCTCCTTCCCCAGGTCTTGCCCGGGATGGAGCCCGAGGCCGCCAAAGTGCTCGACCGTGCCCTGCGGAGGCGGGGGGTGCAGGTGGCGACCGGCGTCGAGGTTGCCCCGCCCCGGATCGGGAAGAAGTCGGTCGAGATCTCGGCCGGCGAGACGACCGTCAAGACCGACGTAGTGTTGGTGGCGGTGGGACGGGCCCCACTCACCGAAGGGATAGGCCTGGAGACCACGAGGGCCGTCGTCGAGCGCGGCTACCTCGGAGTGGACCCGGCCACGATGATGACCGCCGAGCCAAACCTGTATGCGGTCGGAGACGTCGTCGCCGGCACGCCCCAACTGGCCCACGCCGGGTTTGCCGAAGGGATCGCCGCCATCACCCACATCGCTACCGGCTCACCGGCCCCGGTGGACTACCGGGCCATCCCGCTGGTGGTTTACTCCCGTCCCGAGGTGGCTTCTGTGGGGCTCTCCGCCGCCCAGGCCACCGCGGAGGGCTATGAGGTGGAGGAGACCTCCCATGGCTTTGGTGGGGTGGGCCGTGCCATCATCCAGGGAGAGGCGCAGGGGACGGTCAAGGTGGTGGCCCAGAAGGACGGGCCGATCCTGGGTGCGACGATCGCCGGCCCTCTGGCCGGCGAGATGATCCACGAGCTGATGTACGCAGTGGCTTGGGAAGCGCTGCCGGCCGAGGCGGCCGCTTTCATCCACGCCCACCCAACGGTGGCCGAGGCGGTGGGCGAGACGCTCTTGGCTGCCAGCGGGCGGAGCCTGCATTGAGGAGGAGCACGACATGGCGGTAACGGTCACGATGCCCCAGCTGGGAGAGACGGTCATCGAGGGGACCATTCTGCGGTGGGCCAAGCAGCCCGGCGACGAGGTTGCCGAAGACGAGATCCTCCTCGAGATCTCCACCGACAAGGTCGACACGGAGATCCCTTCTCCGGCTTCGGGAACGGTGCTGGAGATACTCGTTCCCGAAGGAGAGACCGTGGAGGTGGGGACGGCGCTGGCCACCATCGGTGCCGCAGGCGAAGAGCCCGTTGCCGTCGAGCCGGCCGCAGCAGAGCCTGTTCCGGCCGAGCCGGTGGCAGAGGAGCCGGTCCCCGCCGAGCCCGTTGCCGCGCCGGCCCCTGCGGCCGCCATCGCCGAGCCGGGCCCGGCGCCGGGGGCAGCGGAAGTCACGCCGGAACCGCCGCCTGGACCGGTGACCGAGCCGACCCCGGCTTCGGTGGGGGTCCTGTCCCCGGTGGTCCGCAAACTGGCCGCCGAGCACGACCTCGACCTCACCCAGGTCACCGGCACAGGACGGGGAGGCCGTATCACCCGCAAGGACGTGATGGCCTTTATCGCCGCCGGCGGTGCAGCTGCGGCGGTCGAGGCCCCGCCCCCTTCGGTGGAGGCCCCGGCTGCGGAGGTCGCGGCGCCGATGGCTCCCGCGATCGAGGAGGCTCCGGCCCCCGCCGAGGAGTTTGTCGCGCCGGCGGCCCCCGCCCCCGCCCCGGCGGTGGCGCCGACCCCGGCGGCTGCCGAGGCGGCCGAGGCGATCGTGCCGAAGCTGCCCGGAGACGAGGTGGTCGAGATCGACCGCCTTCGCATGCGCATTGCCGAGAACATGATCAAGGCCAAGCAGACTGCGGCCCACGTATGGACCGCGGTGGAAGTGGACTACGAGGCGGTGGAGCGGGTGCGCCGGGCCCACAAGGAGGCGTTCAAGGAGCAAGAGGGGTTCTCGCTCACCTACCTGCCGTTCATCGCCCGGGCCACCATCGACGCCCTGGCCGCTTTTCCCAGGGTCAACAGCTCCTTCTACGTCGAGCAGGGCAAGCGAGTTCTCCACAGGCAGGTCAACCTGGGCATCGCCGTTGACCTCGACCAGGAGGGGCTGATCGTCACGCCCATCAAGGGGGCGGACGGCTTGCGACTGGTCGGCCTGGCCCGTGAGATCCGCCGGCTGGCCGAGAAGGCCCGGAGCGGCAATCTCGAGCCCGACGACATCAGCGGCTCCACGTTCACGGTCACCAACCCGGGCCCGTTCGGCTCCTTCATGTCGGCACCGATCATCAACGTGCCCGAGGTGGCCATCCTGTCCACCGACACGGTCGTCAAGCGACCCACCGTGGTGACCGACGGGGATGGATCGGACGCTATCGCCATACACCACATCGGCTACCTGGGGTTGACGTGGGACCACCGGGCCTTCGACGGATCGACGGCCGTTCTCTTCCTGCGCCGCATCAAGGAGAACCTGGAAACCTGGGACTGGGAATCGGAGCTGCAGTGATGCTGCGTGCCCGCTGGCTGGGCCGGCTCCCGTACGGGGAGGCGTGGGACCTGCAGAGGGCGATCCATGAAAGCCGGATCCTGGACCGCGGCGACGACTACCTGCTCCTCCTCGAACACCCCCACACCTACACCGTGGGTCGCAACGGCGACGGGTCGAACCTGCTGATCGACCAGGAAGCACTGGACCGGGTGGGAGCCGAGCTGCACCACGTGGACCGGGGCGGGGACATCACCTATCACGGGCCCGGCCAGCTGGTCGGATATCCGATCGTGCACCTCGGCGACCAGCCGGACATGGTCGGCTACGTGCGCCGTCTCGAAGAAGCGTTGATCGTCTCCCTGGCCGACCTCGGGGTCGAGGCGTGGGTCGAGCCCGGGCTCACCGGGGTGTGGACCGAACGGGGCAAGGTGGCCGCCATCGGGGTACGGGTGTCCCGCCGGGTCACGATGCACGGTTTTGCCCTGAACGTCGCCCCCGACCTCGCCTACTTCAGCCACATCAATCCGTGCGGTATCACCAATCGTCCGGTCACCTCGGTGGGCGAGCTCCTGGGGCGAAGGGTCAGCCTCGAGGAGGCGGTCGAGGCGGTGGTGGCCCGCTTCCCCCAGGTGTTCGGCTACCTCGACACGGAGACCCAGATGGCCGCCTTCGCTCGCGGGACCGGACGGCCGTTCGAAGTCGACGAGCTGTTGGCCTGCGGGACGTTCTCGCCCGAGCGACGCAAGACGGTCCCGGTGCTGATCGACGGCCGGCTCCCCGGGGAGCCGGAGCGCCCGGAATGGATGAGGGTGAAGGCGCGGATGGGAGAGGGATACCGCAACCTGAAATCACTGATGAAGTCGCAGGGGCTCAACACGGTGTGTGAAGAAGCCGGTTGTCCCAACATCTTCGAATGTTGGGGGGCGGGCACCGCCACGCTGATGCTCCTCGGCGACGTCTGCACCCGGGCGTGCGGCTTCTGCGACGTGACCACCGGGCGGCCCGGGGACGTGGATGCCGATGAACCGCGGCGGGCGGCCGAGGCGGTAGCCCAAATGGGTTTGCGCCACACCGTGCTCACCTCGGTGAACCGCGACGACCTCGACGACGGAGGGGCCGCAATCTTCGCCGAAACCATTCGTCGGGTCCGGGAACGGGTCTCCGACTGCGACGTCGAGGTGTTGATTCCCGACTTCAAGGGCGATTGGGCGGCATTGGAGACGGTGATGGTCGAGAAGCCTGACGTACTCAACCACAACACCGAGACGGTGCTGCGTCTGCAGCGGGATGTTCGTACCGCCGCCAACTACGGACGCTCGTTGGCCTTGCTGGCCCGTGCCAAGTGGCACAACCCGACCGGCATCGTCAAGTCCGGCCTCATCGTGGGAATGGGAGAGACCGAAGAGGAGGTGCTGGGAGCACTGGCCGACCTGCGGGCCGTGGGGGTGGACGTGGTCACGATCGGGCAGTACCTGCGGCCGACCGCCGGCCACCGACCCGTGCACCGATTCGTGCACCCCGACGAGTTCGCCCGATACCGGGCCGAAGGGGATCGGCTCGGCTTGGCCCACGTGGAGGCGGGTCCTCTGGTCCGTTCCTCGTATCACGCCCGGGAGGCCAAAGCGGTCGCCGTCTCGGGATGAGCTTCGACTACCCGGGGCGACTCGATCGGGTCCGGGCCTCGATGCTCGATCGGAGCATCGAGGTGCTGTTGCTGTCGGCCGGCGCCGACCTTCTGTACTTCACCGGGTACGAGGCAATGCCTCTGGAGCGGCTGACGATGGGCGTGATTCCGGTCGATGGAGATCCGGTCCTGGTGGTGCCCCGCCTCGAGGCGCCTCGGGTGGTGGGGCGTCCTGAATTCTCGATCGAGGCCTGGGAGGAGACCGACAATCCGCTCGATCTGGTCGCCGGACTGGTGGGGAGCCGGGCCCGGCTGGCCGTCAGCGATCAGACCTGGGCGGCCTCTCTCCTCGGCCTCCAGGAGCGCCTTCCCGCCGCTCAATTCGTACCGGCGGCCCCGGTGACGGGGTCGCTCCGTCTGCTCAAGGATTCCGATGAGGTCGAGCTCCTGCGCCGGGCCGGGGAGGCTGCGGACCGGGTGGTCGCCCGCCTCTCCGCCATGCGACTTTCGGGCCGGTCGGAACGCGACCTCGCCACCGAAATCGGCGCACTGACCGTTGCCGAAGGCCACGACTCCGCCGGTTTCAGCATCGTGGCTTCCGGGCCCAACGCTGCTTCGCCCCATCACGAGCCGGCCGATCGCGTCATCGGCCCCGGCGACGGCATCGTGATCGACTTCGGTGGCCGGCTGGGTGGCTACCACTCCGACACCACGCGTACCTTCCACGTGGGGGAGCCGCCCCCCGACTTCGCCGACGCCTACCAAGTCCTGAGAAGGGCCCAGGCGGCGGCGGTGGACGCCGTTGCACCGGGCACGCCCGCCGAGGAGGTGGACCGGGCTGCTCGCACGGTGATCGCCGGGGCCGGCCTGGGCGACTACTTCGTTCACCGCACCGGCCACGGCATAGGGCTCGAGGTCCACGAGAACCCCTACCTGGTCGAGGGGAACGATCTGCCCCTCACTCCGGGTATGGCGTTTTCGATCGAGCCCGGCATCTACCTCCCCGGCAAGTGGGGAATGCGCATCGAGGACATCGTTGTTGTGGGCCGAGACGGCCTCGATCGGCTCAACCGGTCGGACCGTGACATCGCCGTCGTAGAGTGAGCCGTCATGAGCCGAGACCGCCAACAGCTCGCCGTCGACACGATCAAGGCGCTGGCCATGGATGCAGTCGAGGCCGCCCAGTCGGGTCATCCCGGCATGCCGATGGGAATGGCCGACATCGCGGTCGTCCTGTGGACCAAGTTCCTGGTGGCCGACCCGGCCGATCCGGCCTGGCTCAACAGGGATCGCTTCGTCGTCTCGAACGGCCACGGCTCGATGCTCCTCTACTCACTGCTTCACCTCGCCGGCTACGACCTGTCGCTCGAGGACTTGAAGAACTTCAGGCAGTGGGGGTACCCGACGGCCGGCCATCCGGAGTACGAGCCGGGGCGGGGCATCGAAACCACCACCGGGCCCCTCGGCCAGGGCTTCGGTACCGGTGTGGGGATGGCCGCCGCCGAGGCTCACCTCCGCGCCGTCTTCGGGCCAGAGCTCATCGACCACCACACCTACGCATTGGTTTCCGACGGTGACCTGATGGAGGGGGTGGCGTCGGAGGCCGCTTCGCTGGCCGGCCACCTCGAACTCGGCAAGATCGTCTACTTGTACGACGACAACCGGATCTCCATAGAAGGCTCCACCGACCTCGCCTTCACCGAGGACGTCGCCGGGCGCTTCGACGCATACGGCTGGCACACGCTCCAGATCGACGGCCACGACCGGGCCGCCGTCGAGGAGGCCATTGCTGAGGCCCGGGCCACAGGGGACCGGCCTTCCCTGATCCTCTGTCGCACCCATATTGCCCACGGCGCTCCCAACAAGCAGGACAGTGCCTCCGCCCACGGGGCGCCGCTCGGCGCCGAAGAGGTGGAAGCCACCAAGCGGGCCATGGGCTGGACGCATCCGCCGTTCCACGTGCCCGACGAGGTCTTCGACCTGTTCGCCGAGGCCGCCGAGCGGGGCCGTCGGGCCCGCATCGCCTGGGAGGAGCACCGGGCCGAACGGTTCGACGGCGACCCGGACCTCGAGGCCTGCTGGCTGGCCTACTGGCAGCCGGCCCCGGTGAAGGTCGAAGACCCGGGGTTCGAGATCGGTGAGTCGATCGCCACCCGCAAGGCATCGGGAGTGGTGATCAATCAGCTGGCCGCAGCCAACCCCGGCCTGGTGGGCGGATCGGCCGACCTGGCCCCTTCGACCAACACGCTCATCGACGACTCGCCGGATTTCGGGGCGACCAGCTACCGGGGACGCAACTTCCACTTCGGGGTGCGCGAGCACGGCATGGGAGCGATGGTCAACGGTCTGGCCCTCCACGGAGGGGTGCGCCCGTACGGAGCCACTTTCTTGGTGTTCAGCGACTACATGCGACCGTCGGTGAGGCTGTCGGCGCTGATGGGCATACCGAGCATATGGGTCTGGACCCACGATTCGGTGTTCCTCGGCGAAGACGGTCCTACCCACCAACCGGTGGAGCACGTCATGTCGCTGCGGTCGATGCCCGGCCTGTGGGTGGTCAGACCGGCCGATGCCGGCGAGACGGCCGAGGCCTGGGATCTCGCCATGAACAGAACCGACGGGCCCACTGCGCTCGTGCTGACCCGGCAGGGACTGCCGGTGCTGGACCGGACGGGTGTCGAGGGCCGGCTGCGCCGGGGCGGCTACGTGCTTCGTCCCGGTGACGACCTCGTCATCGTCGCCACCGGCTCGGAGGTATGGGTGGCGCTGGAGGCCGCCGAGCTCTTGGCCCAGAGAGGGCGCTCGGCCCGGGTGGTGAGTCTCCCGTGCTGGGAAGCCTTCTTCGACCAGGACGCCGAGTACCGCACCGAGGTGCTGGGCGAGGGCCTGCCGCTGGTCTCGCTCGAAGCCGGCGTGACGATGGGGTGGGAGCGCATCACCGGTCGAGGTGGGCTCAACATCGGCATCGATCGTTTCGGGGTGTCGGCTCCATGGAAGGTCATCGCCGAGCACTGGGGGTTCACCCCCGAGGCCGTGGCCGCCCGCATCGAGGGTTGGATGCCTTCGAACTGAGGCTCGGGGACCGCCCCGACTCCTCGGCCATGACGACGCCGCGCCGGACGGCCGCGTCGGAACGGCTCCTTACAATGCCCCGCCGCTCAAGGAGGCCTTCGCCATCGATTCGATCCCGGGACTCGTCCTGGCCGCCTGGGCGAGCGGTCTGGCCGCCGCCGGGGCGGCGGTGGCCTTCTGGCGCATCGTCGGATCCGGCTTCAACCGCCTGATCGCGGTCGTGGTCCTGCTGGTGGGGATACCGGCCACCCTGATCGATCCGAGTCCGGCCTCCATCGCCGGGGCCTCTCTGGCCGCGCTGGGGTTGGTGGCCGCCCGCCGCCAGGAGCCGACCGTGCTCTTGTTGGCCGGATCTTCGGTGGCCTACCTCGTGGCCGGCTTCCCGGGCGGTGCCATCGCCGCACTGACCGGAGGATTGCTGTTGGGGGGCGTGTCCGGGGAGATGCTGCTGGGTCACTGGTATCTGGTCGACCCCCGTCTGCCCCGCTGGGCTCTGCATCGACTGGACGCCGCCGCCCTGGCCGGGGCCGTTCTCGAAGCGGGGCAGCTCGTGGGCCGGGGGGCACTGTCGTGGCAGGCGTCCGACACCGTGCTCGGCTGGGCCTTTGTGGCGCTGACGCTGATGACTTTCGTGCTCCTGACCGGCGTCTGGTTCGCCCTGAAGGAGCCCCGCTACAGCGGGGTGATGGCCGCTACCGGCCTTTCCTACCTGGCCATCGTCACCGCCACCGGAATGTCGCTGTTGGGCAGAACCATCATCGAAGAGAGCGCCTGAGGGCTCGTCCGGGCCGCTCTCTAGACTGCGCCGCCGTGAAGATCTACACCCGGCGCGGCGACGACGGCACGACCGGCCTGTTCCGCGGGGGGCGGGTGTCCAAGGACGATCCGGGACCGGAGGCCTACGGTGCCGTGGACGAGGCGGTTGCCGCTCTGGGAGCCGCCCGGGCGGCGGCCGGGCCCGAAGCCGCCGAGCGGATCCTCGAGATCCAGCGGGAGCTCTTCGTGGTGGCGGCCGAGCTGGCTACCGCTCCCGAGCACCGCGCCAAGCTCGAGGGAGGGGTGAGCCGGGTCACTTCCGCCATGGTCGGCGCTCTCGAAGCTCGGATCGACGAGCTCAGTGAAAGGGCCGGGCTACCCGACGGCTTCGTCGTTCCCGGCGGATCGGCGGAGGCAGCCCACCTCGATGTGGCCCGGACGATCGTGCGCCGGGCCGAGCGACGATCGGTCGCCTATGCCCGTACCGGCGGGTTGGTCGACAGCCAGGTGGTGCCCTACCTCAACCGGCTGGCCGACTTGCTGTTCGTGATGGCCCGGGCCGCCGAAGAGTCCTGGGAGCCGAGCAGGAAGGAGAGCCGGTGATTGCCATCGAAGCCACCGGAGCGCCCGAGGAAGCGGCGGCGATGGCGGTCCCCGTCTTCGCCGACCGGGAATGGGGTCCGGGAGCCGATTCGGTGCTGGACCGGCTCGGCGAGTGGGTGATCCAGTTCCTCGATGCCGAGGACTTCTCGGGCAAGGCGGGGGAGATCGCCGACGTAGCCGCAGGAGGCGGCGCCCCCTGGTCCACCGTGTTCTTCGTCGGCCTCGGCGAGGGCTTCGACGCCGAAGAGCTGCGCAAGGCGGCCGGCACGCTGGGCCGGCGGGCCGCCCACCTCGAATCGCTGGCTACCACGCTTCACCAGGTCGGCGAGGGGGCCGGGGCCGGTCCCTCGGCCGAAGGATTCATCCTCGGCCAGTACCGCTTCGACAAGTACCGCAGCGAGCCCAAACCGGCCAAAACCGATCGGCTCCTGCTCGTCGATGCCAACGAGCGGGCACTGGAGGCGGCCCGCCGGGGAGCCATCGTCGCCTCCGCAGCGACGCTGGCTCGTGATCTCACCAACGAGCCTCCGGTCACCAAGACGCCGGCGATGCTCGCCGATCGGGCTCTCCAGATCGGCCGGGACCACGGGATGCGAGTCAAGGTCTACGACGAGGCCCAGATCGCCGCGGAGGGCTTCGGCGGCGTGGCCGCGGTGGCTGCCGGAAGCCACAATCCGGCCCGCGTCGTCGAAATGTGGCACGAACCGCAGGAGGCCCGAGCCTTTCTGGCCCTGGTGGGCAAAGGGGTGGTGTTCGACTCCGGGGGGCTCTCGATCAAGCCGGCCAAGGCGATGGAGGAGATGAAGACCGACATGGCGGGCGGGGCGGCCGTGCTGGGGGCCATGCAGGCGATCGCCGAGCTGGACCTGCCGGTCAAGGTCTTGGCGGTGGTGCCCTTCACCGAGAACATGCCTGGGGGAGGAGCCCAGCGGCCCGGAGACGTGCTCACCGCTCGCAACGGGAAGACCATCGAGGTGCTCGACACCGATGCCGAGGGTCGGCTCGTGCTCGCCGATGCCCTGGCCCTGGCCGCTGAGGCCGGGCCCGACCTCATCGTCGACCTGGCCACGCTCACCGGGGCCTGCAAGGTCGCCCTCGGCGAAGGGTTCGCCGGGCTGTTCGGCAACGACGAGGCAAGCAGCGATCGGGTCCAGGCCGCGGCGGCCCGCTCAGGCGAACGGGTGTGGCCCATGCCGCTCCCCAAGGATTATCGCTCGAAGATCGATTCAGACGTCGCCGACATGAAGAACACCGGGCCTCGATGGGGAGGTGCGATCAACGCAGCGCTCCTGCTTCAGGAGTTCGTCGACGACCGTCCCTGGGTGCACCTCGACATTGCCGGCCCGGCCCGGGCCGACGGCGATGAGGGCTATCTCCTCAAAGGAGGCACCGGCTTCGGTGTCCGACTCCTGGTGGCGCTCGCCGAAGAGATGAGCGCCTAGCGGGCACCGGCTCGGGGCGGCCTGCGGCGTCGCCCCGACCCCGGACCCATCCGGCACGATTCCTGAAGGGGCTAGCCCGTTCGGGCCTTAATCGCGCGATTCGTGGTCAAGTTGCGCGCGCTGTGTGTCGATACAGAAAGTGTTTAGCAAGAATGCGAAGAGTAGGACACACCGACATGACCCTGCTGCAAAGAGCCTCCACGATCCTCACCACACTCTTGCTGGCGACGATGCTGGCCGCGGCTCCGGCCGCTCCCGCCGAGCCCGATCTCGAAGACCAGTTCTTCTCGCTGATCAACGCCGAGCGGGCTGCTTCGGGCCTCGACGCGCTCCAGGGCTACTGGGACCTGAAAGACGACGCCCGGGCCCACTCTCGAGTGATGATGGACGCCGACTACCTCCATCACAATCCCAACCTGGCCGATGTGACCACCGGTTGGTACGCCCTGGGCGAGAACGTCGGCGTCGGTCCCACCGTGGCCAGCCTCCATGCCGCGTTCATGGCCTCTGCGGGCCATGCCGCCAACGTGAGGGGCGACTACAACTACATCGGCATCGGGGTCGAGCGGGAGAGCCCCACTCGGATGTGGGTGACGGTGGTGTTCATGAGGGGACCGGCCGGCCTCGGCGACGCCCCCACCCCGAAGGAACAGGCGCCGACTCCGGCCCCTGCCCCGGCCCCTGCTCCGGCTACCCTGCCGGCCGGGGCCAGCAACGTGGGTCTGGTCGACACCGCGGCCGGTATGTGGTACCTGCGCAGCACCTCCGGCAATGCCCACAGCTTCTACTACGGGGATCCGGGCGATTACCCCATGCTCGGCGACTGGGATTGTGATGGGGTGGACACGCCGGGTCTGTACCGCCAATCGGACGGGTACGTCTACCTGCGCAACTCCAACACGCAGGGTGTCGCCGATGTCCGCTTCTACTTCGGCAACCCCGGCGACGTGCCGCTGGCCGGCGACTTCAACGGCAACGGCTGCGACACCGTGTCGCTCTACCGGCCCAGCCAGTCGAGGGTCTTCATCATCAACCGGCTCGGTTTTGGCGATCGGGGCCTAGGGGCAGCCGACTTCTCCTTTGCGCTGGGAGGCGCCGGCACCGCTCTCGTCGCCGGAGACTTCGACGGCGACGGGGTCGACACGGTGGCGGTAGCTCCCGACGGCGACTGCTTCGCCGGCGACTGGGACGGCGACGGTGCTCACACGCTGGGGCGGTTCAACCCCGCCGCCGGGGAGTTCGTGCTGACAGACGGGGCCGGCACAACGACCCACACCTTCTTCTTCGGCAACCCGGGTTGGCGCCCCATTGCGGGAGACGCCCGGCTGGGTTAGACGAATTCGGGCAGCAGGGCCCGCAGGACGACCCCTCGCTCGTCGAGGGGTCGTCCCTCACTTTTTCCCGGCGGTCAATGCCTCGACCAGTGTGGTGAGGATCGGTCCGGCCGGGCCTTCCACGCAAGCGTCGGCAACGACGTCGTGGTCGGTAGCGCCCTGGTTCACGATGACGTAGGGCACGCCGCGGTGGGCGGCCTCGAGAGGAATGTACGCAGCCGGGTACACGGAGAGGGTGGACCCGATGGCCAGGACCGCATCGCAGGTGGCGGCCAAGGTGTAGGCGCGCTCCATGGCCTCGCCGGGCATCATCTGGCCAAAGGAGATCACCGTCACCTTGACTATTCCCCCGCAGTGCGGGCAGTGGGGATCGTCCTCTCCGGACTCCACTCGAGCCAGGATTTCGGTGGTCGGCCAGTCGGCGCCGCAATCGAGGCAGGCGGAGGTGTGAGCGTTGCCGTGCAGCTCGACCACGGCCTCGTCGGGCAGCCCGGCCGCCTGGTGCAGGCCGTCGATGTTCTGGGTGACGCAGCCGGCCAGGAGCCCGGCCTTCCACAGGCCCACCAATGCTCGATGGCCGGCGTTGGGCCCGGCATCGAGAATGCCCGACTCGGAACGCATCTGCCAGGATCGGCGCCGCGTCGATGCGTCGCTCACATACTTGTCGAACGTGAACTCGCTTGGGTCGATTCTCGTCCAAACACCGTGCGGTCCCCGGAAGTCGGGAATGCCCGATTCGGTGGAGATGCCGGCTCCGGTGAACGCCAATATGCGGCGAGCAGGCGCCAACAGCGCTATCGAATCGGCCAGGGCGGTATCCATGGGGCCAACTTAGTGGTGCCCCGCCACGGGTCCCTCAATGCTCCTGACCGGAGTCGGACCCGGTGCTGTGGGCCCACCGCAACCGGTGGTGCTCGACCCGCAGAGCCGGGGAAAGGCGACGCACCTGGGCGGCCGAGAGCGGGGGCACGGTGGGCCGCACCCAAAGGCGACCGGCCTCGATCCGCACCAGCCCCTCTCGGACCAACGAGGACAGGTGGACCGGGCGGGGCAGCACCTGGTCGCGGCGGGCCGCAGCGACCAGGCGCATGAGGTCGGCGACTGCGCCTGGGCCCAGCACCGCCGTCCAGAACCGTCGTACGTAAGGATGGTGGAGGGGATAGCCGAGGGAAGCGAGTGCGTCGTTCCACGGTCGCGGGCTCACGGCCGGCCGCCGCCAAACGGTACGGCGGAGAGCCCCCGCCCCGCCCGAGGGTGGCGCGGATCCCGAGGTGACGGGAGGACGAGCATCACGACGGGTGGTCTCGGACTGGGGCCGGGAGCTCTTCACAGCCAGTTGATAGCAAATAGTATCAATTGAATGCAATAGGGTCAGAACAAGAGCGCGAAAAGAAATGCACCTCGCCTAGAGCGGGCGTCGCCGATCGTTCAGGTTCCCGACCGACTCGACTGGCCACACCCGACGTTGGAACTTCCTCGATGGTCATGGTCGCCCCATCGGCAACCCACGCCAGTTGTGGTTCCAGTGGATGCGTCGCCGGTTCGACCGCGCCCACGATGCCTGTGCCGTCCACCGCTGCGCCGGCCGGTTGACAGCGAAGGGTGGTGCCCTCGAAGCGGACCGCTCGTTCGGCGAAATGCTGACCAGCCTCCGGATACGTCACCTCCAGAGATGGTGAATTTGTGGTGGTGGGCGCCTCTGTGGTCGAAATGGGTTGGATGGATGTCGTTGTTGTCGAGTCGATTGCAGGCGTCGACACCGGTGCGGAGGTAAAGGGCGCAACGGTCGGCTTTGCCACCGCAGACGTACTGCTGGTAGTGGCCGCCTCGCCGGCACAGGAATACAGCACCATGGCCAGCGGACCGCAGAGAAATGCTCCGGGACGCATCTGCCGGCATCATCATTTTCCTCGAACGGGCCACACCGAGCACAAGGTCCTTTCCCGAGCTGGCAACAGCGCAACTCACCCTCAGCTCGCCCAAAACGGGGCGCCCGGTCCTGCCAATGATTTCTTGAGCCCAAATCCTCTACCGGTGCTCTGCGTCACCCGCTAACCCTGGGGTCATCGAACGAGGGACGCATTCGGGACCAGGCTTTGGGGTGCACATTTGCCCCGTTCGGTGCCGTCCCGAGGAAGTGACGCGATCATGAACCGGCCGGACAAGCCCTCCTCGACGGCCCTCGACCAAAGGCGCACCCACCGGCGGGAGAAGCGGGCCGAGAAGCTGCGCGAGATCGTGCACCGCACCGGCTACGAGCCCAGTGGGGCCAGGGCGTGGCTGCGCAAGTGGGAGAACATCGCCGTCGACGACGAGGCGAGCAGCGGGTAGCGCACACCAAAGCCTCCTCCGTGAAAAGCGCGGTCTGCCCGTGGCGGCCCAGGCCTGACAACGGGCCCTCCCGGCCCCAGGCTCAGGCGCTGGGCGGGACGCCGATGAACACCGTGACGGTGGCACCATCGGCCACGGGAGCTCCCGGTCCGGGGGCGGTTGCCACGATCCGGCCGTGGTTGACCGGGTTGGCATCGGGCTGCTCAACCGCCACCCACGAAATCGCCAGGCCGGTGTCGGCCTGGAAAGCGTCGATCACCGCCTGGGCCTGGTCGAGGGTGAGCCCGATGAGGGACGCAAACGGAACCACCGGGGGCACACCGCTCGAAACCTGGATGGTGACGGTGGAACCCTGTCGCACCCGGGCCCCGGGTCCGGGGGAGATCGAGACGATGACGCCTTGGGGCAGGTCGGAGGGGACTTCGACGATACTGGCGCCCAGGCCGGCCTGGCGAATCAGCTTGGCCGCACCTTCCGGCGAGGCGCCTGCGGGGATGGCAGGCACCGTGGTCGACGGTGTCGTGTAGTACGGCGCCATCCCCTCGGGGTCTTCGGGGAAGTCTTCGACGGGGAGGTTCTCGGTGACGATCGTCATGAAGTCCTGCCACACCGGAGCGGCGATGGTCCCGCCGTATACCCGGGCGTAGAACTGCCCGTTGATCGTGATGTCGCGCATCGGGACTTGGGCATCGGGAAACCCCACCCACACGGCGGTCGTGTACTGGGGAATGAAACCCATGAACCAGGCGTCGGTGAAGTTCTGGTGGGTGCCGGTCTTTCCAGCCTGGGGACGGCCGATGGTGGCGGCCCGGCCGGTGCCCCGGCTCACCGCCTGTTCCAGGGTGCGCACCACCGACGCGGCCAGCGCCCGGTCGATCACCTGCTCCTTCTCGATCTCGTGCTGGTAGATGACGTTGCCGTCGGCATCCTCGATCCGCTCGATGAGGTAGGGCTCTACCTTCTCGCCGTAATTGGCCAGCGTCGAGAAGGCCTGAGCCATTTCGAGCGGGGTCACCGCCTGGGAGCCGATGATCACGGAGGGGACCTCCTCGATCGGGGACTCGATGCCGAGGCGGTGGGCCATCTCGACGATGTTGTCGGCCCCGGTGGCCAGGGCAACCTGGCAGTAGACGGCGTTGGTGGAGAACACGGTGGCATCCTCCAGGCTGCGTAGGCCACCGCCGCCCCCTCCGGCATTTCGGCACTCCCACGGCTTGGGCGCTCCCGGATAGGTGAGGAGTTGGGGGCTGGACGAGTCCCAGTAGGTGCCCAGGGTTATCGGGGCATCGAAGCGCCTCCCCGATTCGAGGGCGGCAACGAGGCCGATCGGCTTGAAACTAGATCCGGGGTTGCGCCGCCCCTTTCCGGCGATGTCGTAGGGACGCTCACCCGCCTCGATGTCCTCGCCGAACTCCAGGCCGGAGGCCATCACCTGCACTGCGCCGGTCCGGTTGTCGACCATGGCGATTGCTCCGGTGGGAGCGGCTGTCTCGGTGGCGGCCGGGAACCACTCGCGCAAGACTCGGTTGGCTTCTTCTTGGAGGCCGTAGTCGACGGTGACGAACACCGTGAGGCCGCCCTTGGCTCCTCCGCCCAACTCGCACTCGATGTCCTGAGCCGGACAGCCGAACACGGCCGTCTTGCGCTCCCGGAAGGTTTCCCCGAGCCCGTACTTGGGATCGTTGAGGAGGCGATCGCGGGTGGCGATCATCACCTCGGGGGCCAGCTCGGTGAACACCTCATGGGGTTTGGGAACGAGCGGTTCCCGTTTGGCCGCTTCGGCTTGCTGGGGCGTGATGAACCCCTCTTCGGCCATGTTGTCGATGACGGCGTTTCGGGCCCGGAGCACGTCCTCGCGATTGTTGCGCGGGTCGTAGCGGCTCGGGTTACGAATCGCGGTCACCATCGCCGCCGCCTCGGCCACCGTCAGCTCGGAGAGCTCCTTTCCGAAGTACTCCTGGGCAGCCGCTTTGACCCCGTAGGCATTGGAGCCGAAGTAGGCGGAGTTCATGTAGAACTCGACGATCTCTTCCTTGGTGTAGCGGCGTTCCAGCTCGGCTGCTACCACCGCCTCCCGCAGCTTGCGCTCGATGGTGATCTCGCTGGTGCCGAAGTTCTGGCGTACGACCTGCTGGGTGATGGTCGAGGCTCCCTGACGGGCTCCGCCCCGAACCTGCTCGATCCCGGCCCGCACGATGGCCCGGAAGTCGAGGCCCTCGTGCTCGAAGTAGCCGGCGTCCTCGGCGGCGAGTACGGCGGACAGCACTGTGTCGGGGATCTCATCGAGCGGCACCGGCCGGCTGTTGCGCTCGGTCAGGAAGCCGAGGCGGACGCCGTCGGCGGTGAAGACCTCTGAAAGCTGGGACACCCGGGGCAGGTCCAGGGCCAGTTCGTCGACGTCGGGGAGGTAGCGGTCGCTCAGGTCTTCGAGGGTTCCCACTGCAGCATTGCTGCTGAGGAACAGGAACAGTCCCACCCAGGCCGACGCGAGCACAGTGGCAACACCCAGTACGGTGACGGCCAGCAAGCGCCGCCCACGGCGATCTCGGCGTTCAGCCTTGTGGAACTCCATGCCGTCGAGAATGACGTCTGAGGCCGGGAAGAGGTTCCCGGTACCATGCTCAACCCGAGCTTACCTCGATCCATGGAACAACCAGGCCAGCGGCGCACGAGCAGCGGAATCGAGATCGAGCCCTCGTACGACGCATCCGACCTGGAGGGCTGGGAGGCCGAGACCAGCCTGAGCGTGGCCGGGCGTTTCCCTTTCACCCGGGGCCCTTACGAGACCATGTACCGGGGCCGACTGTGGACGATGCGGCAGTACGCCGGCTACGGCACCGCCGAGGAGACCAACGCCCGCTTCCGGGCCCTGCTCGAGGCCGGCCAGACCGGGCTGTCGGTGGCCTTCGACCTCCCCACTCAGATGGGCTTGGACTCCGATGATCGGCGTGCCGCCGGCGAGGTGGGCAAGGTGGGGGTGGCCATCGATTCGCTCGACGACATGCGACGGCTTTTCGACGGCATCCCCCTCCTCGAGGTGTCCACATCGATGACGATCAACGCCACGGCCGCGATCCTGCTGCTTCTCTACCGGCTGGTCGCCGAAGAACAGGGGGTACCACCCGAGCGGATCCGGGGAACGGTCCAAAACGACATCCTCAAGGAGTATGCGGCCCGCGGGACCTACATCTACCCGCCCCAGCCATCGATGCGACTGGTGACGGATCTCTTTTCGTATTGCCGCCGCGAGCTACCCGCCTGGAACACGATCTCCATCAGCGGGTATCACATCCGTGAGGCGGGGGCCACGGCGGTCCAGGAAGTGGCGTTCACGTTGGCCAACGGGCTGGCCTACGTCCGCGCCGCCCGGGAGGCCGGGCTGGCGGTCGATGACTTCGCTCCCCGGCTCTCGTTCTTTTGGAACGTGCACAATCACTTCTTCGAGGAGGCCGCCAAGTTCCGGGCCGCCCGGCGGATGTGGGCCCGGATAATGAAGGAGCGGGCCGGGGCAAAGAGGCCCGAGTCCATGCGGATGCGTTTTCACGCCCAGACCGCCGGAAGCACCCTCACCGCCCTCCAGCCCCACAACAACATCGTCCGCACCACCCTGCAGGCGCTGGCGGCCGTGCTGGGGGGGACCCAGTCGCTACACACCAATGCCTTCGACGAGGCGCTCGGGTTGCCGACCGAGGAGTCGGCCCGCCTGGCCCTGCGGACCCAGCAAGTCATCGCCTACGAGTCCGGGGTGACCGATACCGTCGATCCCTTGGCCGGCTCCTATTTCATCGAGTCGCTCACCGACCGGCTCGAAGAGGAAGCCACCGCTCTGCTGGAAAAGGTGGAGTCGCTGGGAGGAGCGGTGTCCGCAATCGAGAGCGGCTTCGTCCAGCGCCAGATCGCCGACGCCGCCTACGACGAGGCCCGGCGCATCGAGGATGGCGAGTCGGTGGTGGTCGGTGTCAACCGGTTCGCCGGAGGAGAGACTCCCCGGGCCGAGATCACCGCCGTGCCTCCGGAACTCGAGGCCGGTCAGGTAGAGCGGCTGGGCCGGTGGCGATCCCTACGCAACGGCAAGGCCGCCAGCGGGGCTCTCGAGGCAGTCGCCGCAGCCGCCGCCGGGAACGAGAACCTGCTGCCGGTCATGAAGGAGGCCCTGGCCGCCGGAGCTACGGTCGGCGAGGTGTCGGCGGCGCTGGAGAAGGTGTTCGGTACCTTCGCGCCGCAGTACTGATCCACAGGGGGCCGAGGGGCACAAGCCGGTGCGGCTCGATCCCGGTGCTCCGGCCGGCTACCTGATCACTGCCAGGACCTGGCCGGTGGATACGGCATCGCCGGGCCTCATGCGCAGGTCCACGATCTCTCCGGCTACCGGCGCTTTGAGCTCGTTCTCCATTTTCATCGCTTCGAGCACGCACAGCGGCTCGTCGCTGTCCACCCGGTCACCGGCTTTGCGATGCACCTTGACGATCGTTCCCTGCATCGGTGCGGTCACCACTCCGGCGTCGTCGCCGGCGAGAGAGCGTCTCTCGAGCCGGGGAGGGCGGCGCCGCGGGGTGGGCCTTCCCTCGGCCCGGGCCGTCATGTCTGGAGTCCAGACGCGGACCCCGTAGTGGCGCCCCCCGATCTCGACGGTCAGCTTGCGCTCGGTGAGCTCTTCGTCCTCGGGTAGGGCGGGTGGCGCGGGGTGGGCCACGTTGGAGAAGTCGAGTTCCTCCTCCACGAACCGAGTGTGATGGCGCCCCTCTGCAAAGCCGGGATGGTCGAGGATGCGCAGATGGGCCGGGATGGTGGTAGCCACCCCGGTGATCACGTACTCGCTGAGTGCCCTTCGTCCCCGCCGGATGGCAGCCTCCCGGTCGCGGCCCCACACGATGAGCTTGCCCAGCAGGTTGTCGTAGTACTGGCTGATCGAGGTACCGGGCCTGATCCAGTCGTCCACCCGCACCCCAAAGCCGCCCGGAGGCCGATACTCGGCGATCCGACCGGGACTGGGCAGGAATCCCGCGGCGGGATCCTCGGCGTTGATGCGAAACTCGATGGCGTGGCCGTGGGGCCGGGGAGTTTCCTCGATGGCCAGCGGCTCGCCGGCGGCGACCCGAAACTGCTCATGCACCAGGTCGATTCCCGTCACCATTTCGGTGACCGGGTGCTCGACCTGCAGCCTGGTGTTCATCTCGAGGAAGTAGAAGTGGCCCTTGGGATCGACCAGGAACTCGACCGTGCCGGCCCCTTCGTAGTCGGCGGCTTTGGCCACGGCGACCGCGGCCTCGCCGAACGCCTTGCGCTGCCTGCGCGAGAAGACACCGGAGGGCGACTCCTCGATGAGCTTCTGGTGGCGGCGCTGAACAGAGCAGTCGCGTTCGCCCAGGAAGACACCCTTGCCGTGCGTGTCGAAGAGGACCTGCGCTTCGATGTGGCGGGCGCGGTCCAGGTATTTCTCGACGTAGACCTCGGGGGACCTGAAGTAGGCGTCGGCCTCGCGTTGAGCCGACTCATAGGCAGCGTCGAGGTCGCCCGGTTCCCAGGCCACCTTGAGCCCCCGTCCTCCGCCACCGTGGGCCGCCTTGATGGCCACCGGGTAGCCGTATTCGTCGGCCAGGCGGCGGGCCTCGCTCTCGGACTGGAGCGGCTCGAGGGTTCCGGGCACCCCGGCCACACCGGCCTCTTCAGCGGCCCGTCGCGAACTGATCTTGTCTCCCATGACGGAAATCGCGTGCGGGGGCGGGCCCACCCACACGAGTCCCTCATCGACGACCCGCTGGGCGAAGTCGGCGTTCTCGGCGAGGAAGCCGTAGCCGGGATGGATGGCGGAGGCGCCGGCCTCCCGAGCCACTTCCAGCAAGCGATCGATGTTGAGGTAGGACTCAGCCGCCGGCGCCGGCCCGACGTTCCACGCCTCGTCGGCCAGCTCGACGTGCAGCGACTCACGGTCGATTTCCGAGTAGACGGCAATGGTGCGCATCCCCAGCTCGCGAGCCCCGCGAATGACCCGGAGCGCGATCTCGCCCCGGTTGGCGATGAGGACGGAGTCGATCTCCCTCACAGCGGGATGTTGCCGTGCTTGCGGGGCGGCAGCGTCGTTCGCTTGTGGCGAAGCATCTCCAGGGCCCGTATCAGGCGAGGCCGGGTCTCGCGGGGCTCGATGACCTCGTCGACCAGGCCCCGCTCGGCTGCAATGTAGGGGTTGTTGAAGCGCTCCTCGTACTCGGCGATGAGCTCGGTCCGCCGGGCATCGGGGTCTTCGGCTTCGGCGAGTTCCCGGCGGTGGATGATGTTCACCGCTCCGCTGGCCCCCATCACGGCGATCTCGGCGGAAGGCCAGGCATACACGATGTCGGCGCCCACGCTGCGCGAGTTCATGACGACGTAGGCCCCTCCGTAGGCCTTACGAGTGATCACCGTGACCTTGGGAACGGTGGCTTCACAGTAGGCGTACATGAGCTTGGCGCCGTGGCGGATGATTCCGCTGTGCTCTTGGTCGACTCCGGGAAGGAATCCGGGGACGTCCACGAAACTCACCAGCGGGATGTTGAAAGCATCACAGAAGCGCACGAAACGAGCCGCCTTCACCGAGGCGTCGATATCGAGGGTCCCGGCCAGCACCGCCGGTTGGTTGCCCACGACCCCCACCGAGTAGCCGTCCAGGCGAGCCAGCCCGACCACGATGTTCTCTGCGTAGTGCTCGTGGACCTGATAGAAATCGCCGTCGTCGACCACGGCCTCGATCACATCGACCATGTCGTATGGCTGGTTGGTGGAGTCCGGAATGACGGTGGTCAGCTCCTCGTCCATCCGGTCGACTCGATCACCCGGGGTGAAGTACGGGGGCAATTCCCGATTGTTCTGGGGGAGGAACGAGAGGAGATAGCGGACCTCTTCGAGGGCGGAGCGCTCGTCGGCCCCGATGAAATGGGTGACCCCCGACAGCGATCCGTGGCTCCGGGCACCGCCAAGCTCTTCGAAGGTGACCTCCTCCCCGGTGACCGCCTTGATCACGTCCGGACCGGTGATGAAGAGGTGGCTGGTCTCGTCGACCTGATACACGAAATCGGTGATGGCCGGCGAGTACACCGCCCCTCCGGCACACGGGCCCATGATCACCGAGATCTGGGGGATGACCCCGGATGCCTTGACGTTCCGCAAGAAAATCTGTCCGTAGCCGTCGAGGGAGACCACCCCCTCCTGAATTCGAGCCCCGCCCGAGTCCTTGAGCGCAACGAGCGGGGCGCCTCCCTCTATGGCCAGGTCCATCACCTTGGTGATCTTCTCGGCCACCACCTCACCGAGGCTGCCTCCGAACACCGTGAAATCCTCGGCGAAGACGAACACGGAGCGCCCGTCGACGGTCCCCCAACCGGTGACCACGGCGTCGCCGGCGGGGCGGTTGTTCTCGCTGCCGAAGGCGCTGGCCCGGTGGCGCACGAACATGTCGATCTCCTGGAAGGTGCCCTTGTCGAGAAGTAGCGCGATCCGCTCCCGGGCGGTGAGCTTTCCTTGCTCGTGCTGGCGGTCGACGGCGCGCTGACTTCCGGCGTGTTCCGCCTCCTCGCGCATCTTGCGCAGCTGCTCGATACGCTCCTCGGTGCTCACCAGCCGGCTCCCGGTATGCTCGTCGCGCCTGTTGTTTTGACTCCCGCTCCCCGCCGATGGCTACACCTTACGCGACCGCTCACTTTCGCACTATCGCTTCCACGCAAGACGAGGCGCGCGCTCGCTTCGATGGCGATCCGGTGCTGGTGACGGCCGATCGCCAGACGGCCGGTCGGGGACGCTCGGGTCGGCCCTGGATCAGCGCTCCCCGGGCGCTGGCCGCCTCGCTGGCCTTCCGTCCCCCCTGGCCGGTTGCGGCTTGGCCCCGGCTCACTCTGGTGGCCGGGCTGGCCGCGGTCGAGTCGCTCCCCAAGGAGGTCGGCCTCGAGTGGCCCAACGACATCGTGGTGGGCGATCTGAAAGTGGGAGGCGTGCTGAGCGAAGCCGACGACGAGGCCGTGGTCACCGGACTGGGCGTCAACCTGTGGTGGCCCGACCCGCCGCCCGGAATGGGGGCCCTGTTCGAGGCCGATCCGGGCCCCAGGGCGGCCGCCGAGATCGCGGCCGCCTGGGCCGATGGAGTGCTGGTGCGGTCGGCCGCCGAGCCCTCGGACTGGGGCCGGGCCGAATACCGCCGGGTTTGCCTCACGATCGGTGCCGTGGTCAGCTGGTCTCCCGAGGGACGGGGCCGGGTGGTCGACGTGGGCGAGGACGGTGCCCTGGTCGTGGAAACCGCACAGGGCCCCGAGCGGCTGAGGAGCGGGGAGGTCGAGGGGGTCCGCTCGACTACGCTCCCCGATGGTTTCGAGGAGGTCTCCGAGTGAGCGTGTTGCCCGGCGAGGGGACCCACGTCATTCTGTACGGCCAGGTTTCCTATCCCGCCGGAACACAAATTGGCACCGGCTATCTGGCCCGGCCCGATCTGGCCGGATCGTACGCTGCGGTGGTCGTGGCTCCCTCGTGGTTGGGTATCACTTCCGGACTCAAGGACGTGTGTCGGCGCTTGGCCCGGCACGGCTTGGCGGCTCTGGCCGTCGATCTCTACCGGGGCAAAGGGCCGGCCCGGCGGGCCACGGCGGACGACGCTCGGGCCGCCTATTCGGCGCTGAGCGATGCCCGGGCCCTTGCCGACCTGGGCGACGCTTATCGCTTTCTCCGGGCCCCGGGAACCGAGTGGGCCGACCCGGATCGTTTGGGGGTCTTCGGGTTGGGGATCGGTGGCCGCCTGGCGGTCTTGAGCGCAGCTGCCAATCCTTTTCTTCGGGCGGTCGCCGTGGCTCATGCTCCACTCTCCTCCGACGAAGGGCGGGACGTCCAAGCCACCGACGTTGTCG
The DNA here is from genome assembly GCA_964347285.1 of uncultured Acidimicrobiia bacterium. Taxonomy (GTDB): domain Bacteria; phylum Actinomycetota; class Acidimicrobiia; order Spongiisociales; family JAOTWH01; genus CAYFYE01. The sequence continues at coordinate 43,260 of CAYFYE010000003.1, read as the reverse complement.
CTGAACTTGAAGCCCCACTCCTCGGCCTGTATGGGAAGGCTGATGAGCTGGTCGATGTCACCGAAACCTCAGCGGCCCGTCGGCTCCAGCCGGCTGCCGAGTGGGTGATCTACCAGGACGCCGGCCACGACTTCCTGGACTCGGCTTCCGCCGGGTTCGATGAGGGCGTTGCCGAGGACGCCGTGGGACGGCTGATCCGGTTCTTCAGTGATCGGCTTCAGGCGACGGAGGAAGCGGCGGCGGAAGCGTGACCGGGCGGAGGCTTCGAGGCCCCCTGGTAGCCTCGCCGGCCATGCGCAATGAAGGATCGTCATGAGTGTGAGGCAGGCCGTGCTTCTCGTCGGCGGGCGAGGCACCCGGCTCTGGCCGCTCACCGACACGCAGCCCAAGGCGCTCGTCCCCGTCGCCGGCATACCGTTCGTCGAGTACCAGTTCCGTCGGCTCGCTGCCGCCGGGATCGAAGAAGCTTGGCTGGCGGTCGGGAGCGGCCAAGCGGCCGCCTGGGAGGAGTACCTCGCCGGGCGGAGAGGACCGATCGATGTCCGCCTGTCGGCCGAGGAAGAGCCGTTGGACACCGCCGGCCCGGTGACACTCCTCGGGGGCCGTCTGGACGATCGCTTCCTCGTGCTCAACGGCGACGTGGTGATCGACGCCCCCATCGGCGATTTCATGGCGGCGGCGCCCGCAGCAGGCATCGTGCTTACCCTGGTGCCGGTGGCCGACCCGTCCAAGTACGGCGTGGTGGTCACCGATTCCGACGGCACCGTGACCCGCTTTGTCGAAAAGCCGGCCCCCGGCACGGCCCCTTCCCACAACGTCAACGCCGGCATGTACCTCGTCGAGCGGAGGGTGCTGGAGCGGTTCGAGCCCGGCCCACTCTCTTTCGAGCGCCGGGTGTTTCCCGACCTGGCCGCCGAAAAGGAGCTGGCGGCGGTGGTGATCGGCGGTGGCTGGATCGACATCGGGACCCCGGAGCTGTATCTCGACACCCACGAGAGCGTGCTGACCGGCCGTACCGGTCTGCGGGCAGGCAGGGATCCGCACGGGTCGGGACCCGGTGTGATCGATGATGGGGAGCGCCGCGGCTCCTGGTCGTGGGTCGATGAAGGAGCCACGATCTCGGCGGGCGCGGTCATCAAGGAATCGGTCGTGCTGGGTGGCGCCCGCATCGGGCCCGGGGCGGAGGTGGAACGCGCCGTGGTCGGCTGGGACTCCGAGCTGGGTGCGGGGACCACGGTGCGGGGGGAGACCGTGATCGGGGCGGGGTGCCGCATCGGACCCGAGTGCGAGCTGGGGGCCGGCATGCGGGTGGCGGCCGGGACCGAACTGGAGCGGAGGGCGATCAGCTTCTCGCCGCCGCAATGATCGGGAGGGCCGTGGTCACCGGAGGGGCCGGGTTCCTGGGCTCCCATCTCGCCGACCGGCTGGTGGATGAGGGCGCCGAGGTGCTCGCCATCGACGACCTGTCCTCGGGACGTCTGGAGAACCTGGCGCAGGCCCGGAGCACCGGCAACCTGCATTTTCATCAACTCGACATCCGGGCCGACGAGCTACCCGAGGCTGTGACTCGTTTCGGACCGGAGGTGGTGTTCCACCTGGCGGCCCAGGCCAGCGTGGCCCGTTCGATGGATGCCCCCGCGTTCGATGCTTCGGTGAATGTCGTGGGCACGGTGAACGTGTTGGCGGCGGCCGTCGAGGCGGGCGCCGAGCGAGTGGTCTTCTCCTCGACGGGTGGTGCCCTGTACGGGGACAAGGTCAAGGTCCCCACCGGGGAGCGGGCCGCCAAGCATCCCGAATCCCCATACGGCATCGCCAAGAAGGTCGTCGACGAGTACTTCCGTTTCTTCCGGGCGAGCTACGGCCTCGATTACATCAGTCTGGCCTTCGCCAACCTGTACGGGCCGCGCCAGGACTCATCCGGGGAGGGAGGAGTCGTGGCCATCTTCGCCCGCACGATGCTCGAGCGGCACCAGCCGGTGATCTTTGGGGACGGGAAGCAGACTCGCGACTTCGTCTACGTCGAAGACGCCGTCGACGCTCTCATGCGCGGCGCGGAACGGGGCGGGGGGCGGCTGCTCAACATCGGGACGGGGGTCGAGACCTCGATCCTCGACGTGTACCGGCTGGTGGCCGAGGCCACCCGCTACCGGGGCGGGCCCGCCATGATGGCGGCCCGTCCCGGGGACCTACGCCGTTCGGCGCTCGACGCCGCCGCGGCGGGTCGCCATCTGGGGTGGTCGCCGTTCACCCCGCTGCCGACCGGAATCCGCCTCACCGTCGACTGGTTCCGATTTCACTAGAGCTCGTCGAGGTCACGCGGCCAATCGTCCTTGAGGAGGCGGGACAGAGCGCGATCGGCGAGGATCTTGCCGTCGGTTTGGCAGCCCGGGCAGTAGTTGGTCTCGTTCGAGGCGTAGACGATGCGCTGAACGGTGGCCCCACAGGTCGGGCACTCGGCGCCGAACTTTCCGTGCACCGCCATCTCGTCGCGGAACGCGGTGACGTTCTCCGGGAACTCCTCCTCCGCCTCGGCCACCAGGCGCTCGGCCCACTCGGTGAGGACCTCCCGGGCCGCCGCCAGCAGCCGGGCCCCCTCGTCTGCACCGAGACGATCCGACCGGGCCAGCGGGGACAGCTTGGCCCGGTGCATGATCTCGTCGGCGTAGGCGCCTCCGATTCCGCTGAAGATGCGGGGGTCGGTCAGGGTCCGCTTGAGGGTATGCCGCTCCCGGCGCAGCGTTTCGGTGAAGCCGGCCTCATCGACGTCGAACACCTCGACTCCGCCCCGGTCCAGAGCGGCAAGGGACTCCTCTCCTTGCAACAGGTGGAGGGCGGCCCTCTTCTTGGTGCCCGCTTCGGTCAGGGTGAGCGTCCCGGTGGAGAAGTCGAAGGCGGCGTGGCCCACCCTGCCGGGGATCTTGGCCCCGGGCGGCTTCCAGTGCAGCCGACCGGCCACCATGAGGTGAAGGCCCAGGAACAGCTCGTCGTCGAAGCAGAAGACGATTCGCTTGCCGAGGCGGCGCAGGCCGATGACCTCGCGGCCGTGGACCGTCTCCAGGGGCGGGTCGTAGCTCTTGAGCAGCGAGATCGATTGCACCCGGACCCGCTCCAGCACTTCGCCCACGACGCGGGGCCGCAGCGCCGCCAAATACGCCTCGATATCGGGGAGCTCGGGCATGACGGGCCGGCCTACCGGAACAGATCTTCGCTCGGGTCTCTCACCAAATCCGCACCCTTTCCCTGTTGCGGGGGATACTCCAGCCCCCGAACGATGCAGGCCGGGATGTTGCGGTCTTTGCCCATCACCAGGTCGGCGCCGGCGGCCACTTCGTCGGCGAAGGCGGTCTCGGTGGCGGTGAGCTCACGGCCGAGCGCATCGAGGGTGCCCCGCAGATCCAGCAAAGCCGGGATGCCCGAGACCCCGAGGGCCACGTCGGTTTGGCCGCGCCGCCAGGCCCGCCCGAAGGTGTCGGTGATGACCACCGCCAGCCGCCGGCCGGTGTCCCGCTCCAGACGCGTCCGGATGGCGTGTGCCGAGCCATCGGGATCGGGAGGCAGCAGCGCCGCCTTTCCCGGAGGCATGTTGGAGCGGTCGACGCCGGCGTTGGCGCACACGAAGCCGTGGCGGGTCTCGGTGATGACGAGAGTCCCTCTCCGGCGCAGGACCGCCGCCGCCTCCCTCTCTACCAGGGCCCGATAGGCGGCATCGTCGACTGCGGGGGCCACCGCCCCCTGCTGCTTGGAGATGATCTTGTGTGTGATCACCACGACGTCGCCGTCCGCCAACCGTTCGCCCGACTTCCCCACGGCCGCCAGTAGGTCGGCCGCCAGGTCGTCTCCGGCCTGCACCTCGCCGAGGCCCTCGACCGGGATGATCTCGATCCTCATGCCGCCTCCAGCAACCAAGCGGCGAAGCGTCGGGCCGCGTCCGGGTCGGCGATACGGGTGTCGGCGGCTATCACCTCGACGTCGCCCGGCAGGTCGGCGTCCATCGCGTCGCCGAGGTCGACCACCAAGACGTCGAGGAGCCCTTCGTAGGCCGCCGCCACGCCGGAGTTGCCTTCCGGGAGTCGGAGGGAGGCCATCACCCGGTCGGCCGGACCTTTGAGGGGCTTTCCGCCGAACAGCGGCGAAACGGCCACGACCCGAGCGGCAGCGGCGACCGCCTCTCGAATTCCCGGCACGGCCAGAATCGGCCAGATCGAAAGTGGAGGGTTGGAAGGGGCGACCACGACCAGATCCGCCCCGGCCAACGCTTCGATGACCCCCGGGGCGGGGCGGGCCGCCTCGGCACCCTCGAAGCGGACCTCGACCACCTCGTCTGCGTGGCCGCGCATGACGAAGTACTCCTGGAAGCTCAGCCAATCCCCCGCGGCGGTCCGGACCGTGGTACGCAGCTTGTCGTTGCTGGCCGGCAGGAGGCGGGCCGTCAGCCCGAAGGCATCGGCAAGCCGGCCGGTCACGTCGGTGAGCGAGTCGCCGCGACGCAGAGCCGCGGTACGGGCCAGGTTGGTGGCCAGGTCGCGGTCGCCGATACGAAAGCGGGCATCCACCCCGAGGTCTTCGAGTGCAGCCATCACGTTGAACGTGTCTCCGGCCCGGCCCCAGCCCTGGGGCCCTTCGAGGCCGGCCAGCGTGTACAGCACAGTGTCGAGGTCGGCGGACACGTGCACGCCATAGATCTCGTCGTCGTCGCCCACATTCACGACGATCGACAGCCGGCGTTCGGGGAGCGCCGCCGCCAAGCCCCGAGCCAAACGAGCTCCCCCGACGCCCCCGGACAGGAGGGTCACCGCCGGTTCTCCTTTGCCATGCGCTGTTCGGCGCCCCAAAATGACTCCTCGAATGTCTTCCGTCCCCCCTTCTTCGGGGGACACCGCTGCTGCCAAGGTCGTGGCGGTCGTCCTAGTGAGAGACCCCTCCAAACTCGAAGAGGGGCTCCACGCGTTGGACGGGCAAGTGTACGAAACGGCGGCCCGCTTCGTCGTAGGGGGTGGCGAGGAGTCCGAGACGCTGGCGAAGACCCACGGCGTGCAATGGGCCAAGAGCATGACCGAGGTGATCGAGCGAGTACCCGACGACGTCACCTATCTGTGGTTCACCAACGAGGAGGTCCGTCCCCGCCCCGACGCTCTCAAGGCCCTGGTCCTGGAGAGCGAGCGGGTTCAGGCATCGGTGGCCGGTTCCAAGGTGCTTCGCCTCGAGGAGCCCGACGTGCTCGTTTCCGTCGGCCTGGCCACCGACGTCTTTGCCGTCCCCTACTTGGGCCTCGAGTCCAGCGAGCGAGATCAGGCCCAGTACGACGTCATCCGCAACGTCGCGGCCATCTCGGCACTGTCCCTTCTGGTGAGACGGGATCTGCTGCGGGGGTTGCAGGGTCCCGACCCAGAGCTGGCCCCCGAGTCGGCCGGCATCGACTTCTGTCACCGGGCTCGGCTGCGCGGGGCCCGGGTGGTGGTGATTCCCTCTTCAGAGGTCCTCGTTCCTCTGTCCGAGCGGCCCCGGACCACCCCGTGGCTCGAGGAGGCCGGCCGGATCCGGGCCATGCTCAAGAGCTACAGCCTGATCACCCTGCTGTGGACCCTTCCTTTCGCCTTCCTCATCGGCCTCGTTGAGGCGGTCGTGGCGCCGTTGCTGGGCCGCTGGACCTTGTTCGGCTTCATACGGGCCTGGGTGTGGAACTTCTTCAAGCTGCCATCGACGATCCGGGCCCGATTTGCGACCCGCCGCAAGCGGGTGTACGGAGACGAAGAACTGTTTCGCTATCAGCTGCGGGGGTCGGCCCGGTTGCGTTCTCTCGTTGCCGAGGTGGGAGACCGGATCCAGGAGCGGCAGCCGCAGACCCGCGTCAAAGGGTTGGCCGGGGCCTGGGAGGCGACCCAGGACACCTTGCGCAGCCCCGGCTTCATCGCCGGGGCCGTGGGCCTGGGAGTGGTGGTACTGGCTACCCGGACGATCTGGACCGGTCGACTTCCCGCGGTGGGATATTCCCTGCCGCCTTCGCCGTCGGCGCTCAACACACTCGACGCGTACGCCGGTGGATGGAATCCGGCCGGCCTCGGTAGCCCGTACCCTCTCGAGCCCTCGGTGGGGTTCATCGCCGGACTCCAGGGGCTCCTCTTGGATCGTGCCGAGCTCACCGCCACCATCGTCACGATAGGCGCCCTCTGGGCCGGAGTGGTGGGCATGGCCCGGCTGCTGCGGGGCTGGGGCATTCGCCCGCCGGCCGCCTATGTGGGCGGCGTGGTGTTGGTCGTCGGCCCGGCCGCCCAAGCCCTCGGCGACGCCACCCAGTGGACGGCGTTGCTGGCCCTGGGAGCTCTGCCGTGGGCAATCCGCATTGCGCTGCGCCCCTGGCCCAGGAGTTGGCTGGGTCGGGCGGGGCGCATTGCCGCCGTCGGATGGACGACCGGTCTGGCCGCCGCCGCCCAACCATCCTTGCTCGTCGTCCCCACCGCGGTGCTGGCTCTGTGGGCATTGCTGGCGGTGGGAGCCCGCTGGTGGGCGGTGGTGCGAGCCGCGGCCGGGGCCCTGGTGGCGATCCCTCTCCTGTTTCCATGGTTCGGGATCATCGGACTCACCGTTTACCTGCAGCAAGGAGAACCCGCCTTCTGGCGGCCGGGATGGCCGATTGCGATCGTGGTGCTGACCGCCGGTGTCTCCATCGTGGTGGCCGGTGATCGCGTCCTGGCTGCAGTGGCCGGCTGGGGGACGGCGCTGGCAGCCGGCGGTCTGCTGATCGCCCGCACCGGAAACCTCGATTTTGGGACGGCGGCTGCCAACACCGGGATGATCCTGGCTGCGCTGGGCGCCGCGGCCGTGGCCGGCGCTGCAGTGGAGATCTGGGGAAGGCTGGAGTTCACCCGCCTCTGGCGGCGCGCCCTGGCCGTTACCGGTGTGGCCGCGGCGCTGGTATTGCTGGCCTGGTCGGTCCCGGCCATCGCTCCCGGGCGGGCCGGCCTTCCCGGAGATGAGCTGCGCGGCCTGCTCGAGTTCACAGCAGTTCAGGGCGAGCAGGCGGAGTCGGTTCGGGTGCTGATGATGGGCCCCCAGGACACGCTGCCCGGCGAGTCCCGTTTGCTGGACGCCACCCCGTATCGCGTGGTGGCGCCACCGGTGCCCCGTCTGTGGGAGGCCCGGCTCGACGAGCCCCGCCTCGGGGACCAGGAACTCAAGGGAGTGCTGAGATCGATGGCCGCCGGAGAGGTGGCCCGAGCCGGAGAGGCCCTGGCCCCCTTCGGCATCCAATGGGTCGTCCTCACCGGAGAGACTGCTTTCGATAGCGCCCTGGCCGGTCAGCTCGACCTCGTGCCTCTTCCCGGCCTCGAGGGGACCGTGTTCTTCAACGAGGCCAGCGCTCGGCGGGCCGTCGCCAGCGATGGGTCGGAATGGACGTGGGATGCGCCGCACTACCGCGGTCCGGCCGATCCGGTCGCCACGGTGTACGTGGCGGAGAACGGTGACCAGCGCTGGGCCCCGCACCCCTGGAGCCAGTCGGGATGGGCCAACGAGCTGGCGGCGACCGAGGGGGAGGTGCGCTTCGAGCCCCGGCCGGGAATGCGTCGGGAGGCCATCACCGCCGCTCTCCTCTTCGTGGTCCTGGTGGCGATTGCGACGGCCGGGACGGGGAGGAGGGCGCGGTGAAGCGAGTGGGCTGGTTGCTGGTTGCCGGAGGCCTCGCCACCGCAGCTTTCTTGATGCAAGAGCCTCCGGCCCCGGCTGCCGCTCCGGTGCGTCCCGTCGAGAGCTCGGCAGTCTCGGCCGCCGCCGGTGTTTGGTATTGCTCCTGGGTCGAGGCCAGCTTCGAGTTCGAGACCTCCTTCGCAACGATGGCCCTCGAGTCCACCCCAGCCCGGTTCACGTTCCCCAATCCCGAGCCGGGTGCCGAGCCTGACCAGTTCACCCTCGACGTCGCCGGACCGGGAGCGAGTGCCCTGCTCGTTTCGGACGTGGCTCTGCGGGGCAGCGTGCCCGGGTTTGTCGAATTCGCCGAGACGCCCTCAGCCGCCGGGGTCCTCGTCGAATCGGACGGGGAAGTGTCCGGCGACCTGTGTGTGGCCTCCGGTCCCAGGGTGTGGCACGTGCCGGGCGGTTCCACGCGCCAGGGCGAGTCGCTCACACTGCGGCTCTTCAACCCATTTCCCGAGTTGGCCAAGGCGACGGTCACGGCGGTCAGCGAGTTCGGGCCGGAGCCCCTGCCCAGCCTGACCGGGATCTCGGTGCCTTCTCGCAATTGGGTCGATCTGGCCCTGGAGAACGAGCTTCGCTTGCGGGAGGCGATAGCCGTCAGCATCACGACCGAGGAGGGAATCGTCCTTCCGGTGTTCGCCCTCGACGACGGCAACGACCAGGCCTTTTGGCCGGGCACCGGCCTGAGCACAGTGTGGGAGTTTCCGGTGATGCGCACCGGGACAATGGAGCCGGCGGTGGCGGTCGTCAACCCGGGCAAGGACACCGTCGACGTGGAGATCGATGTTCACACCCCCGATGGAGCGGTACCGGCCGCCCGGGTGGTGACTCTGGCTCCGAACGAGCCGGCCAGGATTCCGGTGGGGGACCTCGCCGACGGGGCACTGGGTCTCCGGTTGCGAGCCGGGTCACCGATAGCGGCCGCAGCGGTGAGTCGGGGCGGGGGAGCGCTGGCGGCCACACCGGGGCTGTCGAAGCCGTCCCGGGGTTGGCTTCTCCCGGGTGCGGGAACCGGCCGTGAGGGAGTGCGGGCCGTTTGGCTCCTCAACACCGGTGCCGTGGACGCCACCGTCACTCTGCAGTCGCTGGGAAGCGGGCCGGCCCGAACCGACAAGGTGGCGCTGCCGGCGGGCACGGTACGCCAGTTCATCGTCGAAGGCGACGAGGTCGTCGGGCTACGGGCCGACTCATTGGAGCCATTCACAGCGGCGTGGAGCATCCAACGCTCGGAGGGGGCCGCCTTCTCGGTGGGTACCCCTCTGGAGCGGTGAGTGGCCGAATGACAAAACCGTCTTACGCGCCTTTTGGCGCGTAAGACCGCGAAATGCCATCAGATCGTCCGAAATCCTTGGCGCCGCCGTTCACCCTTTCTAGGTTGGCGACGATGCGATGCACGAAGTGCAACGAGGCCGCCGAAGCGACGCTCACCTACGACTACGGCGAGGGGCGAGTGTGGCTCGACGACCTCGTCGACCCACCCGCTGGCGGTCTCCCCCTTTGCGCAACGCATGCCGGCCGGTTCAGTCCTCCGGTCGGTTGGTCGCTGGCCGACCGGCGCTCGGCGGCCGGCGGGGTGATAGTGTCGCTCGAGGTGGCCTGAGGCGCGGATGCCCATGGCCATGGACCGGAGCGTCATCGATGCCGTCAAGGAAATGGATGAACACGAATTGCGGCGGCTGGTCATCCTGGCCCGGGCCCGACTGGAGCAGGCCGGCTTCGAGGACTCGGTGCCCCACTTCGGTCTTCGCAGCCAAATGGTGCGTTGCGGCAAGCCCAACTGCAGTCGCTGCCCCCACGGCCCCTATTGGTACGCCTACTGGAGAGAGGACGGCCGGCGGCGGTCCCGGTACCTGGGCCGACTCAAGGATATCGATCCAGGAGCTGCCATGCACATAAAGCGCGTGACTAACCACGAAGAGTTGTTATATTGAGTCGCCGCATGGGACGCAAGAATTCCCCCCCCACGTCACCGACGACCTGCTCCGAGTGCGGGGCCACCGACACGATTCAGATAGAGCTCGCCTTGCCCGACGGCGCGGCGGTGCTGTTCAACTCGTGCGACAACTGCGAGAACCGCTGGTGGGACCAGGGCGGGAAGGAGCTCGCCATCGAGCAGGTCCTCAAGCTGGCCCGCAAAGGCAAGCGTTGATAAGCTAGCCGGCCTCCACCGCTACCCTCCCCTGCCATGGCCGCGTCGTTCGCCGCGCTCCGGCGGTCCCCATCTCCGTCGAAAGCGGTGGCGGTCGTGACCGTCGGTACGGCGGTGGTCGCGCTGTTCATCGTGATGCGGCCCGACCTCATGTTGGCCGCCAACACTCCTACCGGTGGCGATATGGGGGCGCACGTCTTCCTGCCGGCATTCGTTCGAGACACCCTGCTGCCTCAGGGGAGAGTGCTCGGCTGGAGTAACGACTGGTATGCCGGATTCCCGGCCCTCTATTTCTACTTCCCGCTCCCCATCCTGACCATCGTGCTGCTGGACTTCGTGCTTCCTTACGGGGTGGCCTTCAAACTGGTGGCTTCGGCGGGCATCGTCACCCTGCCGCTTGCCTCCTACTACCTGGCCCGATCGATGGGCTTCACCCGGGCGGTGGCCACCGTGGCCGGAGTGGCCGGCGGCACCTATGTGTTCATGGAGAGCCACAACATTTTCGGCGCCAACGTGAAGGCGACGATGGCCGGTGAGTTCACTTTCTCGTGGGCCTTTGCACTGGGGATGCTGTACCTGGGGAAGGTGATAAAGGAGACTCGGGCCGGTCGGGGTTTCTCTCCGCTCGCCGGGCTGCTCCTGGCGCTCACCGCCCTTTCCCACATCATCGTGGCCCTCGTCGTGGTGATCGTCTCGCTGCCCCTTCTACTGAGGAGGCGGGGCCCGGCCACAGTGATCGGTTCGTGGCTGCTCGGGTTTGCCATCGCCGGGTTTTGGGCGGCGCCTCTGATGACTCGGATATTCTCGTTCACGACGGACATGGGATGGAGCCCGGTCAAGGGCTTCGACAAGATCTTCCCGGGTGAGTTCCTCCCCATTGTGGTCCTCGGTCTCGGCGGCCTGGGCTGGTCATGGTGGCGGGGTCGGGACGTGGTGGCGGCCACCTGGTTGGCCATCCTGCCGGTGGCCGGCTACCTGTTGCTGCCGGTCCTGGGCGTCACCAAGCTCTACAACGCCCGATTGCTGCCCTTCTGGTACTACACGATGTACCTCTTTGCCGGAGTGGCCGTCGGCCTGGCAGTGAGTACTCTGGCTCGCCGCTCCGGCCGGGTTTACCTGACCGTGGTGGGCGCCGCCTGGATGGGCCTGCACGCGGTCGTGGCGGTGCTGCTGGTACGGGACGACCACCTGTCCACGCCGTGGGCCGGCGCCTACCTGTTCATCGCCGCCGCAGTGGGGGTGGTCGTCCTCGCCTGGCTGCGACGACTGTCCGGCCGCCAGGCGATTCTGGCCGCCGGTGTCGGACTGACCTCCTTCTTCTTCCTGGCCGCTGGACTGCTGGGTATCGCCGAGATAGTCGGATGGGTGCGGTGGAACTACACCGGGTACGAGGGCAAGGAACCCTGGCTTGAATACAAGGCACTGATGGAGACGGTCGACGACCTGCCCGAGGGCCGCATTCTCTGGGAAGCCAACAAGGACATGGGCCGCTACGGCACCCCGATGTCGCTGATGCTCTTTCCCTATTGGACCGAGGGAACCCACGCCTCGATGGAGGGGCTGTATTTCGAGTCGTCGATCACGACACCTTTCCACTTCCTCAATGCCGCCGAGGTGTCGCAGGCACCGTCCAACCCGGTGGGCTCGGACGCGATCGAGCCGGCCAGGTACCACAACCTCGACTTCGACCGGGCCCTCAAGCACCTTCCGGTCTACAACATTCGCTACTACATCAGCTTCACCGAGGAGGCCCGCGCCGAAGCAGTCGACCGAGGACTGCCGGTCGTGGCCGAATCCCAGCCGTGGACGGTGTTCGAGCTGCCGGAGAGCTCGCTCGTCGAGGTGGCTACCACCGTGCCCGCCGTGTACGAGGGCTCCGACTTCTACCGGGCCTCCCTGGCGTGGTACGAGCGGGTGGACGAGCTCGACCACTGGTTGGTGGCCGACGGGCCCGACGACTGGCCCCGCACCGCCAATGCCGAAGCCTCACTCGTCGGACTGGGACGCCCCATCGCAGCGGCGGGGACCGTGAGCGACGTCGTGATGGAGGAATCCCGGATCACGTTCCGCACAACCGCGGTGGGCGTGCCCCACCTCGTCAAGGTGTCCCACTTTCCCAATTGGACGGCCCGCGGCGCCGAGGGCCCGTACCGGGCGGCCCCTTCGTTGATGGTGGTGATCCCTACCGAGGAGGAGGTCGAGATCGTATTTGAGCGGACCTGGGACGAGATACTGGGGATGGCCCTCACCGGTGTGGGCATCGCGCTACTGGTCATCTACCCGGTGCTGTACCGGCGTTTCCGGCGACCGGGCCGCTTCGCCGCCTAGCTGGTTTCCTCCGCCGGGGGGCGTTTCTCCTCACGCCACAGCCACCAGCGCAATCGCAACAACCCGGCCAGCGTGCGGGGCACCCGGGACACGAGACGCGACTTGGCTTGCCGTTGCTCGACCACCCGGGCCGGGACCTCGGCGATCCGGTACCCGGCCCGCTCGGCCCGAATGACCAGCTCGGTATCGAAGAGGTCCTTGGTCGAACGGACCCGGGGACCGATGACGGCGACCACCTCCCGCCGCACTCCTTTCATGCCATGGGTGTCGCTCACCCGGGATCGGAAGATGATCCTGAGAAGCAGGTTGAACACCCGGGTGGCCAGGCGCCTCACCGGCGAGCGAAGGTCGGTGGCGCTCGGGGCCCGCTTCGAGGCGAGGACGACGTCGGCCGGAGAGGCGAGCACGGCCTCGAGAAACTCGCCGGAGAAGTAGTCGATGTCGAAATTGACGATCCAGTCACCCCGGGCGGCCATGAAGCCGGCCCGCATGGCGGCTCCGTAGTCGGCCAGATCGAGGTGCAGCCACGACACGTCGCTGCGCCGGTCGGCCAGCGCGGCGGCCACGGCCGGGGTGCCGTCGGTGGAACCGTTCTCCGCCAAGCACACGTCTACGTCGGCGGCCACCTCCTCCAACTCGACGAAGAGGCGCTCGAGGGCATCGAGGAGAAAGGCCGCCTCGTTGTGGATGGGTATCACCACCGAGATGCGGGGCGGCTCCGGGGAGCGAGCCATTGCCGGCGAGTCTAGGTTGGCCTCGATGGCACCTGCCTCCTTGCCATAGAATCACTGATCCCAGCGCGAGGGAGGCCCCGTGGCCGACCTGACTCCGATCTTCAAGGCCTACGACATCCGCGGTCGTTCACCGGACGACCTCGACGCGGATGCGGCCCGGCGCATCGGCAACGCCTTTGCCCGGTTTTCAGGTGCGGAGCGCATCGCCGTGGGCCGCGACTGTCGGCTCAGCTCTCCGGAGATCGCCGGCGCGTTCGGCGAGGGGATTCGCGATGCCGGCATCGATGTTTGGGACATCGGCCAGATCACGACCGATATGGTCTATTACGTGGCCGGCGCCGAGGAGATGCCGGGGGCCATGATCACCGCCTCGCACAACCCGCCCGACTGGAACGGGATCAAACTGTGTCTCTCCGGCGCCAGACCGGTGGGAGCCGACACCGGGCTGGAGGAGATCCGAATCGCTGCCGAGGCGGGCCTCGAGCCGGCCGACCGACGAGGCGAGCGCAGCGAGCACGACTTCCGGGCCGCCTACATCGACCACATGCTCGGGATCGTGCATCCCGAGGGGCTGGCCCCGCTCCGGGTCGCCGTCGACGGCGGGAACGGAATGGCCGGGATGGTGGTCCCGCAGATCTTCGAGCGGATCGCCCCGCACCTCGATGGGCTTTACCTCGACCCCGACGGGACGTTCCCCAACCACCCCGCCGACCCCATCCAACCCGAGAACCTGCGCGATCTCATCGATCGGATGGAGGCCACCGGGGCCGATCTGGGTGTGGCTTTCGACGGCGACGCCGACCGGGCGTTCTTCGTCGACGACCGGCGCCGGCCGCTGTCGGGCAGCACGACCACTGCCATCGTGGCCGGGTGGTTCCTCGAGCGGGAGCCGGGTGCCACCGTGGTGCACAACCTCATCACCAGTCGGGCCGTGCCCGAGCTCGTCGTCCGCCTGGGCGGGACCCCGGTTCGCACTCGGGTGGGTCACAGCTTCATCAAACAGGTGATGGCCGAAACCGGTGCCGTATTCGGCGGCGAGCACTCCGGCCACTACTACTTCCGTGACAACTTCCGGGCCGACTCGGGCATCTTGGCGATGCTGATCCTGCTTCGGGTTCTCTCCGAGGCGGAGCAGCCTCTGTCGGAGCTTCGCCGCGCCTACGAGCCGTACGTCCAGTCGGGCGAGGTGAACCTGACCGTCGACGATCAGCAGGCGGTGATGAGGAACGCGGCCGAAGCATTCGGCGACGCCGAGGCGGAGTGGATGGACGGAGTCACGGTGTCGTGGCCGGACCGTTGGTTCAACCTTCGTCCCTCCAACACCGAGCCGCTGCTGAGACTCAACGTCGAGGCCCAGGATCAGGCCACGGTCGACGACATCGTGGCCCGGGTCTCCCAACTGGCGGGGGCAACGTGACCGGACTGCCGCCCGAGCTGCTCGAGCTGCTGATATGTCCGATGTGCCGGGGGGAGGTCACCGAGCACCTCGATCCCCATGAGTTGGTGTGCTCCGAGTGCGGGAGGCGCTATCCGGTGCGGGACGGAGTGCCGGTCATGTTGCCCGACGAGGGATCTATCGAGGCCGACTCCGAATGACCATGAGGGATCAGATCCTGGGCTTGCCCGGCCAGCTGCGCTGGGCGGCCGGGCAAGCCCAGCCCTCTGTGTCGGCGCCGGCCGCTCTTCTCACCGGGATGGGCGGCTCGGCGATGGCCTGTGACGTCGCCTCGCTGACCGCCGTCCACCACCCGGTTCCGGTGCATCGCGGCTACGGACTGCCGCCCTGGGCCAAGGACGGCCTCGTAGTGGCGGTGTCGTACTCGGGGAACACCGAAGAGACGCTGTCCTCGGTGGAGGCCGCCATGGTTCGGGGGCTGACCGTCGCGGTGGTGGCGTCGGGGGGCCGTCTCGTCGACCTGGCCGCCGACAATGGCTGGCCGCATGTGGCCGTCCCCGCAGGACTCCAGCCTCGGGCCGCCCTCGGCTACCTGGCGGGCGGAGCGTTGCGGGTCATCGAGGGCGCCGGCCTCATCCCCTCGCAGGTCGAGGAACTGGAAGAGGCGGCCACCGTCGTCGAGTCCTTGCTCACCGGCGGAGAGGCCTGGAAGCAAGCCGAGGCCATCGCCGACCGACTCGACGGCAAGGTAGCGGTGATCTACGGCGGCAGCGGTCCGTCGGCGGTGGCAGCCAGGCGCTGGAAGACCCAGATCAACGAGAACGCCAAACGGCCGGCATTCTGGTCGGAGTTGCCCGAGCTCGATCACAACGAGATCATGGGTTGGAGCCAGTCGGGGGAGAAGGTCCGGCCTTACGCCGTCGTGCTGTTGCGAGACCCTGCCGACCATCCTCGGGTCCGCCTGCGCATGGAGCTGACCAGGGAGCTGATCGCCCCCCGGATCACGGTGGCCGGGGAAGTCCGTGCTTTCGGCAACGGGCTCCTGGCCCGGCTCTTCAGTCTGATCGTGGTGGGCGACGCTCTCTCGTTGACCCTGGCCGAGCGGGCCGGGATCGATCCCGTACCGGTGGCGACCATCGAGGAACTCAAGCTGCGACTTCAGGAGGCATGACCGTGGACTACGACATCAAGGATCCATCGCTGGCCGATGAGGGGAGTCTCCGGATCGAGTGGGCCGCCCGGCGGATGCCGGTACTCGGATCGATCCGGGCCGGTGCCGTTGCAGAGCGGCCACTCGAGGGCCGGACGATCGGGGCCTGTCTCCACGTGACCTCCGAATCGGCCAATCTCATGTTGACGCTGCGCGACGCCGGGGCGAATGTCGCGCTGTGCGCCTCGAACCCCCTGTCCACTCAGGACGACGTGGCCGCGGCGCTGGTGGCGGCAGGGATCCCGGTGTTCGCGGTTCGCGGCGAGGACTCTGAGACGTACTACCGCCACATCCATTCCGTGCTCGACTTCGGGCCCGAGGTCACGATGGACGACGGCGCCGACCTGGTAACGGTCCTTCACAAGGAACGCGCCACCCAGGAGGTCGTTGGCTCGACCGAGGAGACCACCACCGGGGTCATCCGCCTCCGGGCTATGGCCGACGACGGCGTGCTCCGGTTTCCGGTGGTGGCGGTCAACGACTCGGCCACCAAACACCTCTTCGACAACCGGCACGGCACCGGGCAGTCGGCACTCGACGGGATTCTGCGGACCACCAACCTGCTGTTTGCCGGCAAGACCGTGGTGGTGATCGGCTACGGCGACTGCGGCCGGGGGGTGGCGGCCCGGGCGGCCGGCCTCGGGGCCAACGTGGTGGTGGTCGAGGTCGACCCGATCCGGGCCCTCGGCGCTGCTATGGACGGACATCGGGTCCTCGACGACATGGCGGCTGCCGCAGCGGGCGATGTGTTCATCACCGTCACCGGCAACATCCATGTTCTCGCCGAGGAGCACTTCGGGATGATGAAGGATGGTGCGCTGCTGACCAACGCCGGCCACTTCGACGTCGAGATCGACGTTCCGGCACTCGGGAAGATGGCCTCCGAGCGCCGGCGCCTGCGCGACCACCTAGACGAATACACGCTGGCCGACGGGCGCCGCCTGCTGCTGGCCGCCGAGGGCAGACTCGTCAACCTCAGTGCCGCCGAGGGCCACCCGGCCGACGTGATGGATATGTCGTTTGCCAACCAAGCAATGGCGGTCCGGTGGGTGCTCGACAACTCCGGGCAGCTCGACGCCCAGGTGTACCGACTGCCCGACGAGATCGATCAGCGGGTGGCGGCCCTGAAGCTTGAGTCGATGGGAATGAAGCTGGCTGAACTCACCGACGAGCAGCGCCGCTACCTGAGCAGCTGGCAGCAGGGCACGTAAGCCGCCCGCCGTGGGTGGGGGCCGACTACTCCTCCACCAGCTCGATCGGGCTTTCGACGAGGTCGGGATCAACCCGGCGGAGGTCGACCGTTACATCGCCGTCGGCGATCGCCTTCATCTCGGCGGTGCGGATCACCTTGAGGATCTCATCGTCCACGAGCTCTTCCCGTTCCAGCAGAGCATCCCGCAGCGCCTCCACGAGGTAGCGGTGGCGGGAGAGCACCCGGCGGGCCTCGGCCTTGTTGTCCTCGAGGATCTTCTCCACCCGGTGGCGGCCCTCTTGGTCGTTGAGTACCTTGGAAGCCAGGTTGCCCCCGACCAGTCCCGAGTCGAGCGCCTGGTAGCTGATCAGCGAACCGCCCAGCCCGAATGATCCGACCATGTCCACCGCCACGTTGGTCGCCGCGGCCAAATCGCCGGCCGGCCCGGTTCCCGACTCGGCGAAATACAGCTCCTCGGCCACCATTCCCCCCATGGCGATCTGGATGAGGGCCCGCATCTCGCCGTGGCGGCGGGTGAAGCGCTCTTCCTCTTCGCTGTGGGCCAGCAAGCCGAGAGCTTCGCGTCGCTTGATGATCGAGAGCACCTCGAGCTTGCGCCCCTTGCCGACCAGGTAGGCCATCACGGCGTGGCCGGCCTCGTGGACGGCGATGGTCTCCCGCTCCTGTTGGGAGTAGTCCACCGGCTGAGGCAGGCCGATCTCCACTTCCATGCGGGCCCGGCGCATGTCGGCCATCGTCAGCGCTTGGCGGTCCTGGCGCAAGGCCACCAGCAGGGCTTCGTCGAACAGGCGCTCCAAGGAGGCCGGGGTGTAGCCCATCGTCATCGCCGCCAGCTCGTCGCGCGAGGCGTCGTTGTCGAGCTCGGGAGCGTGCCGCTTGCGTGACAAGAAGTAGTCCACCAGCTCTCGCCGCTGGCTTCGCCCGGGGACGTCGAAGTGGAGGATGCGGTCGAAGCGGCCCGGCCGGAGCAGCGCCGGGTCGAGGGAGTCGGCCCGGTTGGTGGCACCGATGAGGAGGATGTTGGAGAACGGCGGTGCCGCGGTCTTGAGCTGCCGGCCGGGCGGCAAGTACCGGTTCAGCCGGCGCTTCCACCAATTGGCGAAGCGGGTCGGAAGAGGGCTTTCGTCGAAGCTCTGCATCTGCACCAGGAGCTCGTTGACGACGCCGCCGACGCCCTCGGAGATGGCCGGCGATATCACCAGGCCGCCCGGGACCCCAGTGGCCATTGCGGTGGCCGTCGAAATGCCTCCCCGGCGCATTCCGATGGCATCAAACTCCTCTATGAACCCGATGGCCCCGCCCTCGGCACGGGCCACCTTGCGCAAGTGCCGGAAGAAGCCGCGGATCTTGCGGGCCGTCATGCCGTACCACATGCTCTGGAACGAGGTCGCCGATACGAACAGGAAGGGCACCCCCGCCTCCTTGGCCATGGCCCGGGCCACATGGGTCTTACCGGTGCCCGGCGGCCCTTCGAAGAGCACCCCGCGACGCGGTGTGCCGCCCATGTCTCGCTGGAAGCGCTTGTGGTTCAAGAAGACCTCGAGGGTGTGGCGCACCTCGGCGACCACCGGTCCCAGCCCCTTGACGTCGGAGAAGGTCACCTCGATCTGCTCAGGCAGGAAGATGGTGTGCGGGGAACGGGCATTGCCCAGCATCGGAGCCACCAGGACGATGCCGAGCAGCAGGACGATCAGGATGCCCGGCAGCCAGATCCAGGCCTCGGATGGCAACTCGGGCAGCCCGGGGGAGACCGGGTTGTTGGTGAGAGCCCGGTACCACAGCCAGGCGGCCAGCGGGACGAGGAAGACGGCTATTCGAAGAAGACGCCTGCGCCGTTGCCGTTCCCGAGTCGCCGTGACATCGATGGCCATGCCCTTACTCCCTCTGTTTGCCCTGAGGGGTCACTCTATCGTAACTCTTCGTGTTCGTCAGTGCACGATTAGTAGTTTCCGTAGTGACTAGTCCCTGTGGTCGAAGTCCGGGCACCCGCCGCCAGGCCAGATAGGCCACGGCTCCGGTGGCCACCGGCAGGACGTACGTCACGAAGCGAAACACCAGTACCGCCGCGGCGACCTGGGCTGCTGCAGTTTCGGCAAGGCCCGAGGTCAAGGCGGCCAGCAGACCCAGTTCCACGATGCCGAGGCCGCCGGGCGTGAGCGGCAGCGCCGAGGCGAGCCGTACGAACGAGAACGCCGCGAACGCTTCGACCCACCCGACCTCGCTCCCGGTCACGTCCAGTGCCCGCAGCGCCGCCAGCAGCACCAAGAAGATGGCGGTTTGGCTGGCCACGGTGGCGACGGTGATCTCGATCCACCGGCTGTGCAGCATGCCGGCCGCATCGGTTCGGAAGCGGCTCGCCCCCTCCTCCCAGCCTCCCACCGGGGGCCTGCCCACGAGCCGGCGAGGTGCCGACGCGACGGCCGCAGCCGCCCGGCCCAGCGCCCGGATCAGTCGGTCGCTGCGCAGCGCCAGGCCCAGCGTCACCAGCGTCCCGACCAGCAAAGCCAGCCCGAATGCGGCGGTGGCCACCAGCGCCGCCGAGGCCCCGCCGCCGAAGGCGAGCAGGGCCAGAGCTACCACCGGAAAGGCGAATTTGGCCAGGTTGTTCCACAGGCCCGACACCAGAACCGAGCGGGCGATGGCTGCCGGCCCGAATCCCCACGACGAGTACATGGCATACGTGAGGCCGACGGCGATGGCACCGCCGCCGGGAACGGCGTGGGCCAACGCCGTTGAAGCCTGGTGGGCCACGGCGGCTTTGGGGTAGGTGAGACCCGGCAGCACCACCACCTGCACCCACCAGTAGGTGAGGAGGTTGGCGAAGGCCGCTCCGGCCAGGGCGACGATGCCGACGAGGCTCATCGATCGTATGGCTCCCCAGATGGCCGCGTAGTCGGCCATGCGGGGCAGCGCCCAGGCGAACAACAGCACGACCAGCGTCACCGAGATCACCCCCTGAAGCACGCGCCGGAGAGTGGAGCGGGGAGCGTCGATCGCAGCGTCGGTCATAAGGTGACTCTAGGAGGGTGGCTCCAAACCGCCCCGCCCTGCCGCGGTCGATCGGCTCCACGCGCCCGGACGCATTGCTATCCGGCCCTTTCCCCGTTCCGGTCGACCCGGAACCACTGCTCGATGTTCCAGGTGTCACCGCCCGGAACGGGGCTGTGGCGATAGCCGCCGATCTCGTCGGCCCACACCGCCGCCGGGTTGAGGCGGGGATAGAGCGGGATGATCACGACGTTGTCGGCGAGGATCTGCTCCATCTCGGCGATGAGCCGAACCAGCCGGTCCCGGTCGACCTCGGCCTGGGCCAGGTCCCACAAGCGGGCAAACCGCTCGGTGGCCTCATCGATCACCGACGACCGAGCCTGGTCGAGCTCCGGCGGGACCTGCCCCACCACTTCGGGCGTGCCCCAGCGGTAGTAGTTGTTGCCCTCGGGCGGAGGGGCGCGGGGATCGAGGAAGTCGTGGAACTCCGACAGCCCGGGAAGGCCGGGCCTGCTCCGCACGCCCCACTCGGCCATGTCCCAGGTGCCGAAGAAGAAGGTCTCGCCGAAGAAGAGGGCGTCGTCCTCGAGGTCGGGCGCGAACTCGATTCCGGCGTCGGCCAACATCGGCTCGAGGAGCTGTGCCAGCGACACCCGATCTCCGTCGGAAACGGTGGTAAAGACGGCCGTCGGCGGGTCGGTCTCACAGTTGGTGTCCTCCCGGGCACACAACTGTTCGATGAAATCACGGGCCTTCTCCGGGTCGTAGTCGTACCGGGACCACGCCCGACCCGACAGGGTCGGGCCGAAGACATCCACGTACGATTGGAGCGGCTCGACCAGCCCCCCGAGCATCTCGTCGACGATTCTCTGACGGTCGATGGCGTGGGCTATCGCCTTGCGGTACTCGACGAACTCGTTGTAGGAGCCGGGATTGCGGATGAGCCGGTTCTCTCCAAACTGGAAGGCGAGGTGTTCCCAGACGGGCCCACCCGCTACGTCGACCCTGGTCCCCTCGAGGCTTCGGAGTTGCTGGATCGTCGCCACCTCCGCCGGCGGAAGGATGATGTCGACCCAGCGATCGGCGAATGCGGCCAGCATTGCCTCGGTATCGGGGTAGAAGAGGAAGGTCGCCTCCTCGAGGATGGGAAGCTGTTGGCCCGTCTCAGGGTCGGCCTTCCAGTAGTTGTCGTTGCGCACCAGCGTGATCGACTCACCCGGCCTCCACTCGGCGAAGGAGAAGGGACCTCCGGAGACCCACATTCGGTCGCTCCAGGCCCCGAGGAGATCGGATCCCTCGACGTCGTGTCTGGGCAGGATCGTGTCGAACAGCAGCTCGGCCTCGACCGAGGGAGGGGCCAGCGCGTATTCGAAGGTCTTGGGCCCCGCTACCACCGATTCGGGGACGATGTCCTCGTAGAGCGTCTTGTCGATGGGCAGGCCCGGGTCCATGATCGTCTGGTAGGTGAAGAGGAAGTCGTCTCCCGAGATCGGCACCCCGTCCGCCCATACCGCCTCGTCGCGGATCTGGTAGCGGATGGTTTCGATCCCCGCTTCGTCCACGGTGATGCCCCCGTTGGCCACCGAGGGAAGCTCGGTGACGACGTCGGGGATGAGCTCGAGCGTGGAAGGATCGATGTCGTAGACACCGGTCCAGACGGCGCGGCCGATTCGGCCGAGGATCGGTGCATCTCCTCCCGGCAGGTAGGGGTTCAGGGTGGCCGGCTCGGCGGTAGTACCGATCACCACCTCGCCCCCGTACAGGTGGGTGGGAGGGAGGGTGGTGGTCGTCGTGTTTGCGGCGGTCGTGGTGGTCGGCGGCGCCGGCTGAGCGGTCGCAGCGGTCGGGAGGGATGCCGCCGCCGTCGTGGTGCCCACGTCGTTGCTGGAAGCGGCGGTCAGCAATGTCAGCCACACCACCGGCACCGCCCGAATGATGTTCCCCCGCTGCGTGAGGCCCAACGTGTTCCTTTGTTCTGCCTCCTGGCCAACGCAAGGTAGCGGACCGGCGAGCGGCGTTGGGGATCGTCCCTCCAAACCGTTCTCTGGTGCCTCGTGTTGTGTCGCGGTCGGCGACTACGTTCGATCGATGGGGTTCGGAGACCGGACCGCCTGCCTCGCCTGCGGATCATGGCCGACGAGTCCGCTGTGTTCACGGTGTCGCCTTCAGTTGGCCGGTGGTGGTACGAGGCGGCTGCCCGCTGGCCTGATGGTGGCGGCACCCCTCCGGCACGATGGCCCGGCCCGCCGCTTGGTGCACCGCCTCAAGTACGAGGGGAGCGGCGCGGCAACGAGGCTCTTGGCCGGGGCCATGATGGAGGCGTTGCCCGGCGGGACCCGCGCCCTGGTTCCGGTGCCGAGGGCGGCCCTGCGGCGCTGGCGATACGGAGTGGATCCCGCCTTCGAGCTGGGGCGGGAGCTCGGCACCTCGAGCGGCCTTCCGGTGCTGGAGGCACTGTCGGGGCCGCTGTGGTGGCCCCGGCATGCCGGAACGGGACGCCGTACGCTTCCGTCCTTCCGACGGCGACGAACCCTCCCTGCCGGCGTGGTGCTGGTGGACGACGTGGTCACGACCGGGGCCACGCTCACGGCGGCATATCTTGCCCTGGGGAGCGAGCCGATCGGGGCGGTGACGGCGACGATGGCGGGCCGTTCCTTGTTCCCGCGGCCGGCTTCCCCCTGACCCCCTGGGAGCGGGAATCCACGTCTAGGGTCCTTTGCCCCCTATGCCACCCCGGCTCGGGGCGTATAGTGCAAATCAGGCCATTGTCTGGCTTCACGAGACTCGGGACGCGAGACGGCGGGTCGGCCCCGCCGCTCGGTCCCGCGTCAAACCTCTCCGCCTCACTCGGGGGCGAAGCGCGTCGTGGGAAAGGAGCAACCGGTGGACGTACGGGTGCACGGCAAGCGCATGCAGGTCGGCGAGGATCTCCGGGCCCTCGCTGAGCGCAAGCTGGGAAACGCCGGTCGGATCTTTGGCGACGACTCGGCGGTCGACGTCGAGTTCATCGAGCAGCAAAACCCGCGCATTGCCGATGCTCGCTACCGGGTGGAGATCACGACACGAGTGGCCGGACAGCTGGTGCGCGTCGAGGCCGCTGCGCATGAAGAGCGGACCGCTCTCGACCAGGCTTCGGAGAAGTTCGAGCGAAGCCTGCGCCAGCTCAAACAGCGCCTCATCCAGCGCACCCGAACCGACGATCACAAACGTCTCAATGCCTCCGCAGGGGTGGCCGAAGATCCATCTGTAGAGGACGAATTGGGGATTGTCCGCGTGAAGCAGTTCGCGATGAAACCCATGATGCCTGAGGAGGCCGCTCTGCAGATGGAGTTGCTCGGCCACAGTTTCTTCTTCTTCCTGAACGGGGAGACTGAGCGCTACGGAGTTCTGTATCGGCGTCGCGATGGGTCATTGGGTTTGATAGAGCCCACATGACCAGTGTTCTGGTCGTCGATGACGTGGCCCTGTTCCGGGCCGGGTTGGCCGCGGCTCTGAACGAGGCCGGCTTCCACGTTGTGGGCCAGGCCGAGCACGCCGAGGGAGCGGTCGCCGAAGCCGAATACCTCCAGCCTGAGGTGGTGGTGCTGGACATCCTCATGCCCGGCCTCTCCGGTCTGGAGGTTGTGGAGAAGCTCTACGCAGTATCGCCCGACACGCACGTCGTGCTACTCACTTCCAGCGAGTCGGAGGAGGATCTGCTCGAGGGCATCAAGGCCGGGGCGCGCGGCTATCTGAACAAAGACGCCTCCTTCGAAGAGCTGGCCAAGGCCATCAGCGACATAGCCGAAGGCGGAGCGGCGGTGACGCCGTTGATGTGCGGAAAGCTCTTCGACGCCGCCCGTCAGCTTCTGCGGCATCGAGAGCTGTTCGCGTCCCGCAAGCCGGTGCTCACCGGACGAGAGATCGAGGTGCTGGAGATGGTGGCTCAGGGTCACACGTCCAAAGAGATCGGCGAGCTGTTGTACATCTCTGAGAACACGGTCAAGAACCACGTGCGCAACATCCTCGACAAGCTGGGTCTCCATTCCCGGAGCGAGGCGGTCCTCTACGCAGTACGAGAGAACCTGATCTCCCTTTGAGGCTTGTCATGGATGCAGAGCCCCAGGTCGATGAGCACGAGGAGAGAGCTTCTGAGAGCGCTCGAGAGAGCGAGATCACCCCAGAGGCGATCACGCTGCTGGTCGATGCTCTCGGCATGGCCTGGAGCACGTATCAGCTCTATCCCGAGCCGGCCGCCCAGCCGGCATGGGAACGGGCCATGGAGGAACTGAAGCAGACCGAAGCCGTGTATCCCCTCTACACCGAAGTCGGCACCGGTGCCTTCGTAGCCGACGAGGAAGAGGTCAGGGGTTCCAGGGAAGGGGTGGCCCGCCTGGTGAAGAGGCTGTTTGTGCACGAGGTCGCTGCTCTGCAGCTGGCCGCGCCGCCTCGCGACGACGAGTTACTGAGGCTGTTCGAGGTGCTGGACACCGACGACGAAGAAGTCCGTTCCCTCGGGGGTGTCCGTTTCGCCCTCCTCAACGCCGGCATCGAGGCCATTCAGGTCGTCCAACGCTCGATGCTCGTCGAGTCGGAGGATGCCGCCAATGAGGCGCGCGACACCGAGGTCGCCAAACTGCTCCGGGACGCCGCCGATCCGGAAGCGTTTGCCGCAGAGCTGATTGCCGAGGCCGAAGGCAGCTCCGAACGGCTGACCGAGGTGTTCGCCGACCGATACGACCGGGTCTACGGCCTGGTCGGCGAGAGCGACCACGGTGGCCGCGAGGACGTGGTCCGCGCCTTCGTCGAGGCCTATTTCTACTTTCCCACTGAGTTCCAGGTCCCGCTGCTGGAGCGGTTTGTAGGTCATCGGTCCAAACCTTCGTACCAGGTCTTCCTGGACCAGTTCTCCGGACACGACCTCGCTCGGCTGGCGACCTCGTTGCCGCAGCCGGTTCGGGCCGGTCTTCTCGAATACGCCCGGGTGTCGACCGAGGAGGGCCGCCCCGAAGAGCTGATGGCTCTGCTGCAGTCGGCCGAGGAGGTACAAGAGGCCCGCCGGGCGGTGGCCGGGCGGATCGGGGCGTTGCTCGGCGGAGGGCAAGACGCTCCGTCGTTGACCGCTGAATCGTTCGAGAATCTAACCCTCGAATTTCCCGATCCGGCCGAGGACGACAACATTGGAATCGAGGTGCTCCGCCGCCTGTTCGCCATCGAGGATCGAGACGTGCGTTTTCGCCGGTTGGTTCGGGTGTGGACGGGGAAGGTGTCTCGCAGCATTCGGGAGAGCGACCTGGAGCGGGCCGAGGAATGGCTACGGGCGGTCACCGAGGAACCGACCTACCCACCCGACAAACAGAATGAGGTCGACGACGCTCTCGCCGCCATGTCGAGTCCCGAGCTGATCGAGGCGCTGGTGATGCAGCTCGACGAGCAGGGGGAGGGCTCGGGCCTTCCCCTCCTGGAGGCGTGGGGCCCGACTGTGCTGGACAAGCTGGTCGAGTTGCTGGCCGATGAGGAGACACCGGCCCGGCGCCGCTTGCTCATCGACGTGATGTCGGGGATCGCCCAAGTCGATCCCACTCCGGTTTATCCCTACCTGAAGGACGAGCGGTGGTTCGTGGTTCGCAACCTGGCCACCGTGCTGGGTCGGAGCGGCCGCAGCGACGTGGCCGCCCGACTGAAGGTGCTGGCCGCTTCCCACAAAGATCACCGAGTACGCGTCGAGGCCTTGCGATCGGTGGTGCCCCTGCCGAGCGAGCGGGGAATCGAAGCGGCCGTTGCCGGACTGGACGACCGCCATGAGCGGGTTCGCCAGGCGGCGGTGGCGCTGCTCGTCAACTCGGCGGCCCACCAAGTGGACGACAACCTGGCAACGGTGCTCGCCGGGGGCGAGGCCAGTCTGCAGCTGAAGCTGCGCGTCATCGAGGTGCTCGGCGAGCGAGGTACCGAGCCGGCCCGGCATGCCCTGCGCGAGTACGCAGAGCGTCGGCTCGCCATCTTCGGCCAGGCCCGAGCAATTCGCGATGCAGCCCGCAGGGCCCTCGGGGGTGGTGGATGAACGAGCGCGCCGTACGTGAATTTCTCGGACAGCTGCGACGGCTGGTGCGCCAGCAAGGCCTCTATCCGGACACCCACCCGCTCGCACGCGAGGGTGTAGCCGCCGCTGTCAATACGGCCAACGGTCTCATGCCCGAGGGCGGCGAATGCGTGCTGACTCTCATGGACGATGCCATCTACCTCGGGCCGTCGTTGCTGGCCCACGCCTCCCTCGAGTTCAACGGGATCCTGCGCGACCTGCAGAAGCGGGGCATCGACTCGATCACCCTCATCAGCCTGGTCCGGCCGGCCGACGCCTCTGATCTGGCTTCGTTCATCGCCGGCTTTTCCGACGATCTGCCGGCGGCCGGTTCGATACGGCTCAACGAGAGGCCGCTCTCGCGTTCGGACCTCGAGCATTCGGAGATCGGGGCACTCCGCAGCTCCTACGCCGCCTCCCTCGATCTCCTTCGGGGTATCGGCTTCGCCATGAAGGGCGACGGGGATTTCGAGTTGAGCGGGGTGGCCAACACGGTTCGCGACCTCGTAGAGCAGACCATGAGCCAGCCGGGAGCGTCGCTGCTCCTGGCCACGGTCAAGGGGCACGACGAGTACACCTACTACCACTCGGTCAACACCTCGATCTACGCCCTGGCGTTGGGCCGTTTGATCGGGCTCGATGAGGAGCGGCTGGTCCCACTGGGCATGGGGGCACTGTTGCACGACATCGGCAAGGTGGGCGTGGCGGCGAGCATTCTGCAGCACCCGGGCCGCCTCGACGCGGCCCAGTGGGAAGAGATCAAGCTTCATCCTCAGAGTGGCGCCGAAGCCATCCTGGCTGCATCGGGCCGCGGCCAAGAGGTGGCGGCGGTGATCGCGCTCGAGCACCATGCTCGTTTCGACGGCACCGGCTATCCCAAGGTGGGCAACCCTCACACCCATCCCCACGACGACGGCAACGGACACCGGCAGCCCTCCAGGGGAGGTCTGCACTTCTACAGCCGCATGGTCTCGGTGGCCGACACATACGATGCCATCACGACTCGGCGTTCCTATCGTCGGGCCGAGACTCCCAACCGGGCGCTGCACGTGCTGCTGACCGGCGCCGCTTCCTCGTACGATCCCGACTTCGTCCGGGCCTTCATCCACATGATGGGGGCCTATCCGGCCGGCTCGATCTTGCAGCTGGACTCGGGTGACGTCGTGATGGTGACCCACCTGATCGATCACGACCCGGGCCGTCCGGCCGGAGTGCTGGTGCGGACCGCCGAGGGGGAGTTGATGCTCGATCCCCAACCCGTTCTGTTCGGCCCCGGCGACGTGGTGGAACAGCTCCTCCCCGAGCGAGCCGGCATCGATCCGGCGACCCTTCTCGAGAAGCCCAGCGTGCGCCAGAGCCTCGGATTCTGACCCCTATCAGTATGGGGTCGGTCCTCTCTACACTGACCGGCAGTCATGGGAATCGTCCGCAAGATCCTGCGCGCCGGTGAGAGCAAGGTCTACAAGGAGCTCGAGCAGGGTGCCGCAGCCGTCACCGCCCTCGAGCCCGAGATCGAGGCGCTGAGCGACGATCAGCTGCGGGCCAAGACCGACGAGTTCAAAAGCCGTCTGGCGAACGGCGAGGACCGCGCCTCCGTTCGACCGGAGGCCTTCGCCGTCGTCCGGGAAGCCGCCAGGCGGGTATTGGGCCAGCGCCACTTCGACGTGCAGGTGGTCGGCGCCATCGCCCTCGACTCGGGGATGATCGCCGAGATGAAGACGGGGGAAGGCAAGACCCTGGTGTCGACCATGCCCTGCTACCTCAACGCCCTCGAAGGCAAGGGGGTACACGTCGTCACCGTCAACGACTACCTGGCCAAGAGGGACTCCGAGTGGATGGGCGGCATTCACCGTTTCCTCGGCTTGTCGGTGGGCCTCATTCAGGCCGACATGCCTCCTCAGGAGCGCAAGTCGGCCTACCTGGCCGACATCACCTACGGCACCAACAACGAGTTCGGATTCGACTACCTGCGGGACAACATGGCCATGCGGGACGAGGACATGGTCCAGCGCGGGCACGACTACGCCATCGTCGACGAGGTCGACTCGATTCTCGTCGATGAAGCCCGCACTCCCCTCATCATCAGCGGTCGGGTCACCGACGCCGCCAAGTGGTACCGCGATTTCGCCCGCATCGTCCAGCGTCTGCAGCGGGACTCTCACTACGAGGTCGACGAGGCCAAGCGCCAGGTGATCACCACCGAGGACGGGGTGACCCGGGTAGAGCAGATGCTGGGCGTCGACAACATGTACGACTACACCAACGTCGACCTCGTTCACCACCTCGATGCCGCCCTGCGTGCCAAAGAGCTTTACGGGCGGGACGTCGAGTACTTGGTGCACAACGGTGAGGTGAAGATCGTCGACGAGTTCACCGGACGAATCCTCGAGGGCCGCCGTTACTCGGAGGGCCTGCACCAGGCCATCGAGGCCAAAGAGGGAGTGCGGATCAAAGAAGAGAACCAGACGCTGGCCACCATCACCCTGCAGAACTACTTCCGCATGTACGACAAGCTGGCCGGGATGACCGGGACTGCGGCAACGGAAGCCTCGGAGTTCCACGAGATCTACGGCCTCGGGGTCGTCGAGGTGCCCACCAACCGTCCGGTGGTGCGGGCCGACCAGCCCGACCTCGTGTACGTCGACCTGGATGCCAAGTGGGACGCCGTGATCGAAGACATCGCCTCCCGCAATGCGGCCGGCCAGCCGGTGCTGGTCGGCACCGTGTCGATCGAGAACTCCGAACGGATCTCCGGTTTGCTCAAGCGGCGGGGCATTCCCCACGAGGTGCTCAATGCCAAGCACCACGAGCGGGAGGCGCACATCATCGCCCAGGCCGGGCGGCTGGGGGCGGTGACCGTGGCCACCAACATGGCCGGGCGCGGCGTCGACATCATGCTCGGCGGCAACCCCGACGAGCTGGCCAAGTCCGAGATGCGCAAGCGCGGCCTCGAGCCGGACACCCCTGACTACCAGACGGCATACGCCGAGGAGCACGACCGCCTCCAGGCAGAGACGGCCCAGGAGCCGGACAAGGTGATTGCCCTCGGCGGCCTCTACGTGCTCGGTACCGAGCGCCACGAGTCGCGTCGCATCGACAACCAGCTTCGGGGCAGGTCGGGGCGGCAGGGCGATCCCGGTGAGTCGCGCTTCTACCTATCTCTCCAGGACGATCTCATGCGCCGGTTCGCCTCCGAACGCGTCGCCAGCATCATGAATCGGCTACGCATTCCCCGCGACGTGCCCATCGAACACAACATGGTGACCAAGGCCATCGAGCGGGCCCAGACTCAAGTCGAGTCGCAGAACTTCGAGATTCGCAAGAACGTCCTCAAGTACGACGAGGTGATGAACCGCCAGCGTGAAGTGATTTACACCTGGCGCGGCCAGATCCTGCGCGGCGAGTCGGCCGAAGAGCTCGTTCAGGGGTGGCTGGAAGAGACCCTGGCCGGTGAGGTCGAGGCGGCCTTCGGCGAGGTGGAGGCCGACGAGTGGAACTGGGACGATCTCCTCAACCGCCTCAACCTCTTCTACCCGACCGAGCTTCGTCCCCAGGATTACGACCAGGACGCCATCCTCGACGACGTAGTCGACGCGGTGGTAGAGGAGGCGCACAAGGCCTACGCCGATCGTGAGGAGGAGATCGGGGCCGAGGTGCTGCGGAAGCTGGAGCGCACGGTGATCCTTTCGATCATCGACAACAAGTGGCGGGAGCACCTCTCCGAGATGGATTATCTGCGGGCCGGAATCGGGCTGCGGGCCATGGGCCAGCGAGACCCGCTCACCGAGTACCAGCGCGAGGCGTACGACATGTTCGCCGACCTGGTATCGGGGGTGAGGTACGACACGCTTCGCTACCTCTTCCACGTTCAGGTGGTCGATCAGCCCCGCGAGGCCGAGCCCAGGCTGCAATTGCAGGCTGCCGGGGCCGGAGGGGGCCGGGCCGCCCAGCGCCAGGCCCGCAATCCCAACAAGATCGGTCGCAACGAGCCGTGTCCGTGTGGGTCGGGCAAGAAGTACAAGAGGTGTCACGGCGCAGCTTGACCCGCCGTCGGAGTTCTGTTCCCCTTCGGTAGTGACTCCCGGCGAGCTCGCCCGCACCTACCGCCTGGGCCCGCAGTTCCTCGAGGCCTGGGAGAAGCGCTGGGGTATTCCGGCGGCCAAGCTGGGAGAGACGGAAGCGGGTTCGCTCGACCGGCTCTGGTCCGAATTCATCCTCACGACCAACCTGCGTGGAGACGATCTGGCCTGGAGGCAGGGGATTTGGTAGCCGTCGACGAGGACGCCATGGTGACCTTCGCGCCCTTGGCCAATGACGCCGACATCGACGGCGATGGTTTGACGGTGACGGCGGCGACCCAGCCCGGGCACGGGACCGTGATGGTCAACGCCGACGGGACACTGACCTACTCGCCGGCGACCGACTTCTTCGGCACCGACACGTTCACGTACACGGTGTGCGATGGTGCCGGCGGATGCTCCCAGGCCACCGTGACGGTGATCGTGGCTCCCGTGAACGACGCCCCCGTCTCCGCGGGGGTCGCCGGCATTCAGCTCGTGTACGGGAACAGCCCATCGCCACTCCAGATCGGAGAGCCGGATGGGGACGCCTACGTGCTGACGGTCGTGGCCGGAGTGCTGCCTCCCGGGTTGTCCCTCAATCCCGACGGCACGTGGAGCGGAGCGCCGGCCGCCGGCGGTGTGTTCCCAGTCACGATTCGGACCTGCGACCCCTTCGGTGCCTGTTCCACCGTCGACCTTGTCCTGACCGTGGTGGTGGAGCCGCGGCCGGCCTTCGAATCGTTCACGAGAGAATCGTTGCCGATCACAGGCCTCGGTGCGATCCCCGCCCTGCTGACCGGGCTGGCCATGGTGGTGGTGGTGGGCGGCGTCGGCGCGACCCTGTCCCTGGGGCAAAGAGCCCTAAGCATGCCCGATCCCGACGGGCCCTGCCGAAGACTCGGGCAACGGGAACCAACTGAGGGCCACTTCGACGTCCCCGTCGCCGCTCATCGGCATTGTCGTCACTACCATCACCAAGCCCATGTCCACCGATCCCCAAACCCTGCTGAAGGACCTTCGCTCGCGCCTCGATGACGCCCGGAGGTTCCTTTGACGTTGACGGCAAGGAGGCTCGACTCACCGCGCTGAGGGAGGAGGCCGCTGCGCCCGATTTGTGGGAGGACCAGGAGCGGGCCCTCCGGGTCACCCGGGATCTGGCCCGCGTGGAAGGGGTCGTCGAGCGCGTGAGCGAGTTGGAGCGGGCCATCCAGGATGCGGACGTGCTGCTCACCTTGGCGGAGGAGGAGGACGATGCCTCGGCCCGGGAAGATGTTCTGAGCGAACTGCAGCGGGTCGACGGACTCCTCAACACGCTGGAGCGCGAGGGTTTGTTCTCGGGGGAGTACGACGACCGTACCGCGATCTTCAGCCTCCATGCCGGGGCGGGCGGGGTGGATGCCCAGGACTGGGCGGAGATGATGCTGCGCATGTACCTCCGTTTCCTGGAGCGGGCCGGATTCGAGGTCGAGATCGACGAGTATCAGCCGGGCGAGGAGGCCGGCATCAAGTCGGCCACGCTCACGGTGCGGGGTGAGCGCCCCTACGGGATTCTGGAAGGGGAGCGCGGCGTGCACCGACTGGTGCGCATCAGTCCCTTCGATGCCGCCTCTCGCCGTCACACGTCGTTTGCCGCGGTGGACGTCATTCCGGAGGTCGAGGTGGCCGAGGTGGAGATCAATCCCGACGATCTGCGCGTCGAGACCTTTCGGTCCCAGGGCGCCGGGGGCCAGCACGTCAACGTCACCGATTCGGCGGTGCGGATAACTCACGAACCGTCCGGCATCGTGGTCAGCTGTCAGGCGGAGCGTTCCCAGATGCAGAACAAGGCCCGGGCGATGGAGCTGCTGGCGTCCCGACTCGCCGAACGGGCCCGCCAGGAGCAGCAGGCCGAAATCGACGAGATTCGAGGCGATCAGGGGGAGGCCGCCTGGGGCCGTCAGCTCCGCTCTTACGTGTTGCAGCCTTACCAGATGGTCAAGGACCTGCGCACCGGGGTCGAGGTCGGCAACGTGCAAGGAGTCCTCGACGGCGATCTCGAGCAGTTCGTGGATGCGTATCTGCAGTGGAGGAGGCGACGCGCCGAGCAGGGCTAGAGGGGTTCCGGTCCGGGGGACCCGTTCACCCCGAATAGACGGGAGGATTCGCGACCTTTGGTAACCTCTCTGGGACGCCCCGGGCGGAGTATGGGCCGAGAACGTAGCTGCCACTCAGCGCCCCGGAGGGCGCCCACGAGCGAATGATTCGTCTACAAAACGTCTCAAAGGTCTACGACGGCGGTGTCGTCGCACTGAAGGACATCGGTGTGGAGGTCCAGAAGGGGGAATTCCTCTTTCTGGTGGGACCATCGGGCTCCGGCAAGTCGACGATGATCCGCTTGATTCTGCGCGAGGAGCGCCCAACCACCGGCGACATCTGGGTGGCCGGTAAGCACGTCTCCGGCATGGCGTCGTGGAAGATCCCGTATGTTCGTCGCTCTATCGGCACCGTATTCCAGGATTTCAAGCTCCTGCCCTCCAAGACCGTCTTCGAGAACGTGGCGTTTGCCCTGGAAGTGATCGGGCGCCCCCGCCACGTGATCCGGACCCAAGTACCCCAGGTGCTCAAGCTCGTCGGCCTCGCGGCCAAGGCCGATCGCTTCCCGCAGCAGCTGTCCGGCGGTGAACAGCAGCGGGTCTCGATCGCACGCGCCTTCGTCAACAGACCGCTCATCCTTCTGGCCGACGAGCCCACCGGCAACCTCGATCCGGGAACATCGGTGGGCATCATGCGGCTGCTCGATCGCATCAACCGCACCGGCACCACCGTGGTCATGGCCACCCACGACCACGCCATCGTCGACGCCATGCGCCGCCGTGTGGTCGAGCTAGAGCGGGGCCGGGTGGTGCGCGACCAGAGCCGGGGGGTCTACGAGAGCCGGCGGCCGGTAGCACCGCAGCCGGCCGCGGAGGCGTAGCGATGCGGGCCCTCTTCCTCATCAAAGAGGCCCTCGTCAACATCCGGCGCAATGCCCTGGTGGTGTTGGGGGCGGTGCTGGCCGTCTTCGTGACGCTGGTCTTGGCCTTCGGATCACTGGTGGTTGCCGAGCTGGTCCGGGTCAATACCCAGCGCTGGGAGGACGGAGTCCGCCTCATCGGTTTCGTAAATGACGAACTGTCTCCGAGCGGCGTCAACGCTCTCATCCGGGAGGTGGAGGGGTGGGACGGCGTGGACGAGGTGACGTTCGTGAGCAAGGCGGAGGCCTACGACGAGGCCCTG
Organism: uncultured Acidimicrobiia bacterium; assembly: GCA_964347285.1. Taxonomy (GTDB): domain Bacteria; phylum Actinomycetota; class Acidimicrobiia; order Spongiisociales; family JAOTWH01; genus CAYFYE01. The sequence goes on along the minus strand of CAYFYE010000003.1, from coordinate 10,179 downwards.
GGCATGTTCGAGGAGGGTTCGCTGGTGCGACGGACGATCGAGGAGAATCCCACCGTCGTGCCGGCGTCGATCCGCATCAAGCCGGCCGATAGCGAGGAGTATCAGCTACTCGAGAACCGCATGGCGGCCACTCCCGGAATCATCGACGTCACCTCGCCGGGGGCGGCTCTCGACGTGATGCTGGGGATCAGGAGCTTCTTGACCCAACTCAGCTTGGTGGTGGTCATCGGGTTGGCCGTTTCGGCCGTCGTGTTGATCGCCAACACGATCCGGCTGGCCATCTACGCCCGTCGTGACCAGGTGGGGATCATGAAGCTCGTCGGGGCGAGCAACTGGTTCGTTCGGATCCCCTTCCTGCTGGAAGGGATGATCGAAGGGCTCATCGGTGGCCTACTGGCGGTGGGGCTCGTCGCCGGGCTCCACGCGTTGGTGCTGGAACAAGGGGTGGACCGCTTCCCCGATTTGTTCCGGTTCGAGGTCGCCACCGATTTCATCTATTCGAGGGGCGCGATTCTGCTGGCGTTTGGCATCCTCGTCGGCGTACTGGGGAGCGGAATCGCGTTGCGCCGCTTCCTTCGAGAGGCCTAGGGCGATGCGGCTTCGAGCCGCCCTGCTCGTCCTGTTGATGCTGCTGGGGACGGCCGCACCGGTTGCCGGCGACCTCCAGGAGGAACTAGAAGAAGTCGGCGGCCAGATCTCCCGACTCAGGGTGCACATCGAAGCCGCCCAGACAACCCGCACCGACCTCGGCAACCAGATCACCCAGACCGACGCCCGGATGCGGAGCCTGGTCGCCGACCTCGAGCAGGCCGAGGCCGACCTGGTGGCGGTGGCGGATCAGATCGCCGACCGGGAAGCCAACCTGGTACGGATACGCAGCGATCTCGAGGCGCGGTACGCCTCGCTCGACGACACCCGTCGCACTCTGGAGGCCACCAAACGCCGCGTCATCGATCAGGCGGTTGCCCTCTACATGGCGGGGGGACGAGATCTGGGCTCCGCGGTGCTGGCGCTCGACGAGGTCATCCACTTGACCCTCTCCCTCGACTATGCGTCCCGGGCCGCCCAGGCCACCGAACAGATCGCTCAAGATCTCGATGCCCTCGAGCTGGAGCAGGAGCGTCTGGCCGGGGCGGTCGCCGACCAGGAGGACGTGGTCGAGGAGGAGGTGGCCCGGCTGCGGGTCCAGCGGGAACGGCTCGAGGAACTCGCCGAGCAGGTGACGGAGCGCAAGCAGCGGGTCGAGGCCGAGCTGAGTCTGCAGCGCACTCTGCTCGCAACGGTCGAACGAGAGATCGAGCACTTCGAGTCCGAGCTGGCCGGGCTGGAGGTCGAGCAAGAGCGCATTAAAGCGCTGATCCGAGCGGCCCAGAGCCAGGGCGGCGATGCTCCGGGGCTTCTCCTCCGCCCGGTCCCCGGGTCGATCACCTCCTTCTACGGTCCGAGGGTCCACCCCATCCTCGGTATCACCCGGCTCCACACCGGCATCGACCTGTCCGCCGGGTACGGGCAGGCCGTTGCCGCCGCCGGCGACGGCGTCGTGATCCTGGCCAGCTGGTTCGGGGGATACGGGAACACCGTGGTTATCGATCATGGAGGAGGCATGTCCACGCTCTACGCCCACCAGAGTCAGATCGGCGTGTCGAACGGGCAGACGGTCACGGCCGGGCAGACGGTTGGATATGTTGGCAGCACCGGGCTGTCCACCGGCCCCCACCTCCACTTCGAGGTGCGCCTGCAGGGCGGACCGGTGAACCCGATGCCTTATCTGTGAGATCTGTGAGCCTCTGTGAGCCGTCGGGCACGTGAGGAGAGGGGGCGCGCGGTCGTGGCCAGCAACCGCCGGGCCCGCCGCAACTTCGAGATCCTCGACACCTTCGAGGCGGGGCTGGTGCTGCTGGGGTCGGAGGTGAAGAGCTTGCGGGCCGGACAGGCCGATCTGAAGGACGCCTATGCCACCATTCGCGGCGGGGAAGCCTGGCTGGAGAACCTCCACATCGCCCCATACGCCTTTGCCCGCGACGGCGGCCATGAACCGGAGAGGCGGCGCAAACTCCTCCTCCATCGCCGACAGATCGATCGCCTGGCCGGCACCCTCGCCGAAAAGGGCCTCACCCTGATCCCGCTGGCGATCTACTTCAGCGAGGGCAGAGCCAAGGTCGAGCTGGGCCTGGCCCGTGGCAAGCGGACCTACGACAAGCGACGCGAGCTGCGCAGGAAAGAGGAGGAGCGGGAGATGGACAGGGCGCGCCGCTATCGGCGGTGAGTCGGAGACGCCTCGTGACATCGGACCCTGAAATCGCTCCGGCCCGGGCGATGTTGTTCCTATAGTGAGAGAGCCCCATGGGGGTGATGCGGTTTCGACTCTGAGGGTCGACGCGTCGGAAGCGAGCCGAGGTCTCCGGAGTCCTCGTGAAACAACCGGAACAACAAATACGTGCCGACGAAAGCGTCGCACTGGCTGCCTAATTGACGCAGCCCGTCCCCTCGGTGGGTGCCTGCCTCGCCGGGATCGGGCGTCGCAAAGCAGGATGCCCCCGCCGGGGCTCCCGGATCGGCGGGTCAAGCCCAACTCGGGATAGGGCAGAGGGAAGCTAGCCGACAGAGTCCCACTGTCCCGAAGGCTCGCTGTCGGCTGCGCTCGGAGATGCCGGCGCCGAAGCCTCAGAGGACCGGGGTTCGACTCCCCGCACCTCCACCGATTCCTGCCGTCGCGGCAGAGTGCCGTATCCGGCAGCGCCGGTGCTGGTTCCGTACTATTGATCCCGTGCAGGTCAAGGAACTGGGCCACGTCGTCCTCTACGTGCGAGACCTCGAGCGCTCTCGCCGCTTCTACCGCGACGTGCTCGGGTTCCGGGAGATCGCCAGCAAGTGGCCCTTGGCCGCCTTCTCGACGCCGCGCACCCACCACGAGCTGCTGTTGATCGAAGTCGGCATCGATGCTTCGGCCCTCCCACTTGGTCGGAGGGTGGGCATGTACCACTTCGGCCTGAAGATCGGCGACAGCGACGACGACCTCCGGGCGGCGGTGAAGGAGCTCGGTGAGGCCGGGGTGACCATCCACGGTTCAAGCGACCACGTTGTCAGCCACAGCGTCTACATCACCGACCCGGACGGGCACGAAATCGAGCTGTACATCGACGTGCAGCCCGAGACCTGGCGAGACGACCCGGCCGCGGTGCTGACGCCGCCCCGCCCGCTCGACCTGTAAGGGCTATCGCGGTCTTCGCTGGGCAGGGGGCCCCGAAACATCTCTGCGTCGTTGCAGCAGCACGTTTGGTGTGCCCGGCCGGCGCCCGTCCTAGCCGCGGCCCAACGGTTCTCACCCGAATGAAAAGGGTCTCGCATCGACTGGTCCATCGAGCACTGGCCCGGGTCCGCTCTGGGAGTGGGACGAGCCTCCCTAGTCCCACTCCGATCGACTTTCCAGAACAAGGGCCGTTGGACCCTACCCACGCCCGGTCCGCCTGGCGACGCTAGGCCACAACGCCGCGCGGTAGGCGGCGGCGAGAGGGGAGGGGGAGATGCGGCTCGAGCTGCGGGCAGCGGGCCTGCTGGTGGGACCGGCCCTCCTCGCTCTCCTCCTCATGGCCGGGGCTCAGGCCGCCTCCGAGCCCTCGGGCCACCCGGCCGTCCTGTATCAGGCCACGGGCGACGGGTGTCTGGCGTGCCACGGCGGGATCGAACCGATTCGTGAAGAAGGTTCGGGGATGCTGGCGGCAATCCAGGGCCTGGGAGCCGGGGCCGGCGACCCGGCGGGGTGCACGGTCTGTCACGGCGGCGACCCCCAGGCCGCCACGGCCGAGGAAGCGCACCAGGGGGCTCCGGCCGGCCTGGCCGCCGAGGAGTTCTATCCCGACCCCGGGAGCCTCTGGATCGCCGACAAGACCTGCGGGCAATGCCATCCCGACCACCCCTACAACCTCCATCGGTCGTTGATGCAGAGCGAGGCGGGCAAGATCCAGGGCAACATGTTCACCTGGACGGTCCAGAAGGACCAGAAGGTGGTGTGGGGGAACTACGACATCGACGATCCGGACGGGACCACGCCCCGGGTCGGAACGGATCGATACAAGGCCTACATGACCGACCTGATCGATCGCTTCCCCGACCAGTTCCCCTCCTCCCTCGAGCAGCTTCCCAACCCCACGCTCGAGGAGATCCTGGACGATCCGTTCCTGTCCGGATTCACCTACCAGCGTCAGCAGTGCCAGCGCTGCCACGTGGGCATCAAGGGACGGCTGGCCCGGGGCGACTACCGGGGGATGGGCTGCTCCTCCTGCCACATCCCCTACAGCAACGAGGGCTTCTACGAGGGCGGCGATCCCACCGTTGCCAAGGACGAGCCGGGGCACATGCTCTCCCACATCATCCAGGGCACCCGGGAGGCCAACAACGGCATTCCCACCGAGACCTGTGTCTCGTGCCACAACCGGGGCAAGCGCATCGGGGTCACCTACCAGGGCCTGATGGAGTTCCCTTACGGGTCGCCGTTCAGCGAGAGCGGCGAGGCCCAGCCGCCCCTGCACACCAAGAAGTACCTCTTCATCAAGGACGACCTCCATCACCAGCAGGAGAGCCGTGCCGGCAACCCCGAGGGGGGCATGCTGTGCCAGGACTGCCACACCAGCGCCGACATGCACGGCGACGGCAACATCTTCGGTACCACGCTGGCGCAGGTGGAGATCGAGTGCGCAGACTGTCACGGCACCCCCGACCTGTACCCCTGGGAGCTGCCGATCGGTTACCAGGAGGAGTTCGGCCGGGAGCTGCCGGAGACGCCCCGCGGCGTGACCGACGAGCTGCTTCCCTTCCAGGGCAACGCCACGGTGTACGACGCGGAGGACGGCTATCTGCTGACCGCCCGGGGCAACCCTTTCGGCAACGTGGTCCGGGTCGGCAACGCAGTGATCGTGCACTCGGCCACCGGACGGGACTACGAGGTCCCGGTGCTGAAGAACATCAAGGTCGCCGACGAATGGAAGAGCGAGGCCAGTGAGGTCGCCATGTCGTCGGTGGCTCCCCACATCGACGAGCTGGAGTGCTACGCCTGCCACTCGGATTGGGCGCCGCAATGCTACGGGTGCCATGTCCAGGCAAACTACGGCGAAGGTGTTGCCGCCACCGATTGGGTGGCCATCGGCAACACCCGCTTCGCCGATGGCCGCACCATCGCCGAGCACCCCGAAGAGGCCCATGAGGCGATTACGTCGCCGGGCGTCATCCTGGGCACCTCGCCCGGCGAGTCACCGGGCGAGGTGAACGAGTCTCGCTCCTACCTCCGCTGGGAGGAGCCGATCCTGGGCTTGAACGGCGAGGGGCGGGTCACTCCCCTGATGCCGGGCTGCCAGGTGGTGAAGACGGTCATCGGGCCCGACGGCGAGGTCCTTCTCCACAACGCCGTGGGCACGACGCCGCCGGGTAGTGAGACCGCCGAGGGAGGACAGCTCGCCATCGACATGGCTCCGGTGCAGCCCCACTCGGCGACCCGCATCGCCCGCACCTGTGAGAGCTGTCACAGCGACCCCAAGGCGCTCGGCTACGGGATTCAGGACGGCCGCTACCAGCGCCGCTACCCCGAGGACGTCTTCGTCGACCTCGAGCTGCCGGACGGCAGCGTCTGGCCGGAGCAGACCCAGCCACAGATACCCGCCATTCCCGAGCTGAACATCGACTGGAGCCAGATCGTGTCCCGGGACGGGGAGCAGCTCCAGATCGTCGGGTCCCATTGGCCGGACTCGGGTCCGCTGAGCCAGGACCAGCGGGAACGCATGGAGCGGACCGGGGTGTGCATGGGGTGCCATCGCAACATGGCCGACACCGAGTTCTGGACCGAGACCGTCGTCGCCAAATACGGGGAAATCCTCGCCAACGACCAGCACATCGACCACATGGACGAGATGCTGCGGGAGGCGGCCACCGCGCCTTCGGAGACCTCCGACGACGGCGACTCGACGACGGTCATCGTGATCGCGGCGCTGGCGGCGGTGGCCGTGGTGGCAGTCGCTGGCTTCGGCGTCGCCTACCTCCGCGCCCGCGAAGAGTAAGAAGCCCGAGCCGGAGTCCGGCGGCGCAGCTGCTAGTCGTCTCCGGGAAGGTTCTGGACGGCCTGGCGGGCCCGGAAGGCCCCCACCACCAGGACTCCGATCAGTGAGCCGCCGGCGACGATCGAGATGACGGCGGTGGGGATGTCGGACTCGGCCACCGCACCGAGCGAGAACGGAACGAGGGCGATACCCCCGACGATTCCAATCGTTCCGGCCGCCCGCATGTACGGAGCAACCACCCGGTGGGACAGGTCCCACGCCTCGTCGCTCTTCGTGGCCCAGGCAGATCGAAAGGCGAACCAGGAGTCACGCCGCAGGGTCCCGGCGCCGGCCTGTTGGCCGGTGCGGTACACCAGGACTCCGAAGCCGAAGAGTATGAACGCGGCGAGCACCTAGAGCTCCAGGGTGAAGGACTGGCCGCAATACCCCTCCACCGAGTCACGGGCCACGATCATTACCCGATCGACGCCCTCGGGGATGTCCACTCCGTCCAGGGATCGGGTGAAGGGCTGCTCGTCGACGTGGGGGTGGGCAAGCGTCCGGGTGCCGAGGACGGTGCCGTCGGTGGCCCGGACCTGCCATTCGTCGGCGTACTTCTCCCATCCGGTGTCCGGAGAGCTCACCGTGACCGCAAAGGCGTAGCCGCCGTCTTCCCGGCGTTCCGCCCGGGCGTCGATGACGTCGGCACAGCCATCAGCCGCCGATCCGGTGTCGACGGGGATCGTGTCTTCGACCGGCGCCGGCGCAGGCTCGGACTCTCCGGTCGAGGAATCCCCGCAGGCGGCCGCCAGACCGACCAGGGCGACGGCGGCGGCCCACCTCACGTGTCTCGGGCCGACACGCGCACTTCGACGAGCGTCGGCCCGTCCTCGACGGCCAGGGCCGCCCGTAGGGCTGGGGCCAGCTCGTCGACCTCGTTCACCCGGAAGCCCTGCCCTCCACAGATTCGGGCGTATTCGGCAAAGTCGGGGTTGTGCAGGCTGGTCTGCCACACCGGGCGGAGGGCCCCGATCTGCTCCCGGCTGATCTTGCCCAGCTCGTCGTTGTTGAGCAGCACATGGGTGATCGGCATGCCGTACTTGACTGCGGTGGTGAACTCGCCCATGTACTGGCCGAACCCGCCGTCGCCGGAGATCGACACGATCTTGCGCGACCCGTTGGTGGCCGCCCAAGCCCCCATCGCCGCCGGGAAGGCGAAGCCGATGGACCCCAGATAGCCGGACATCAGCACGTCCTGGCGCTTGCACTCGAAGTAGTGCCCGAAGGCATAGGTGTTGTTGCCCACGTCGACCGGCATCACCGCATCCTCCGGCACGACCTCACCCAGGACTGCGAAGAGGGCGGCCGGGTGCATGCGGCCCATGGGGTCGGTCTTGTGGGCCCGCTTCTCCTTTTCGGCCCGCCACCGGGCCCGGCGGCGGGTTATGTCGTCGCGCTGCGCGGGCCGTTCCCGGGAGGGAAGGGCGTCGCACAGGAGCTCCAGCGTCCGGCCGATCTCCCCCCACAGCGGTATGTCGACCGGATGAAACTTGCCCAGCATCATGCGGTCGAAGTCGATCTGGATGGTCGGCTTGTTCTGGGATATGCCGGTGTGGTTGGAGAACGATGCCCCCACTACCAGCAGCGCATCGCTGCGGCCCATCACCGCCGATCCCACCGGGGTCCCCGACCGTCCCAGCACCCCGCAGGCGAGCGGATGGTCGTCGTTGAGGAGGCCCTTGGCCTTGAAGGTGGTGATCACCGGGGTATCGATCTGCTCGGCCAGCCGGATGATCTCGTCGGCGAACGGTCGAGCGCCGTTGCCGGCGATGATCACCGGCCGCTCGGCCCCGGTGAGCAGGTCGACGGCCCGGGCCAGCTCCTCCGACTGAGGGGCGATCTCGGTCTGGGCGAGCCGGCCCTCCCTGGGCCGGGGCGGGGGGTTGTCCAGGCCGGGCCGTTCCTGCACCTCGTCGGGAAATATCAGGTGGGCGACGTCCCGCTCAACGATGGCGTGCTTGAGGGCCAGCGCCATCAGCTCGGTGGCGTTCTCGGCGGCGAGCACGGTCTGGCTCCATTCGCTCACCGCTTCGAATGCGGCCCCCAGGGGGATCTCCTGAAATGCGCCCGGACCGAGCACCTGGGTCTGGATCTGGCCGGTCAGGGCGAGGATCGGTACCCGGTCGACCCGGGCATCCCACAAACCGGTGAGGAGGTTAGTGGCGCCCGGCCCGGCGATCGAGAAGCAGGCGGCCGGGCGGCCGGTCAACTTGGCGTAGGCGCTGGCGGCAAACGCGGCCGCCCCTTCGTGGCGGATGCCGATGTAGGTGAGGCGGTCCTTGTCCTCGGCCTTGCGCATCGCCTCGGCCAGGCCCAGGTTGGAGTGCCCCACCATCCCGAATACGGTGTCGACTCCCCAGTCCGTCATCACCTCGACCATCTGATCCATGAGCGTGACCCGCTCCAGCGGCACCGGGAGCTCGACGTACAACCCGTCCGGGCGCTCTTCCACGCGGTAGGCGGTGGCCCAATCGTCGTAGCCGCCCGGCGGTTGTCCGTCGACTGGGTCGTACTCGTAGCCGTGCCAGGGGCAGATCAGGCAGCCGTTCTCGATCTGGCCCTCGCCCAGCGGGCCGCCCTGGTGCGGGCAGCGGTTGTCGAGGACACCCCAGCTCCCGTCGGCGGTTCGGCTCACGGCAAGCGCCCGATCGGCCACCACCACCATCGTGACCGAACCGGGCTCCATGTCGCCCGGATCGATCCGGTACCAGGCGGTGTCGCCCGGCTCTGGGGCGTCGGTGTGGTTGCTCACGGGGCCCTCTCGCGCCCGCCACGCTAGGCCATCGGCGGGCACAGCGGGACTTCCAGCCCGGGTGGTCTGAGGGGACCGGGTGTAAGTTGGCGACATGGAGACGACGGGCGAGATCGTCGTCGCCTTCCTCGCCGCCGCCGGCCTCGGCGCCGCGGTAGGTCTCGAGCGCCAGCTGGGACGGGAGGAAACGGCCACGTACGCCGGCGCCCGCACCTTTGCCTTCTACGGGCTCTGGGGCGCCGCAGCCGCCTTCTTCGGCGACCGCTACGGCAACGGCGCGTTCATCGCATCCACGCTGGCGTATGCGGGGCTGCTCATCGCCGCCTACGTCGTCGGTTCCCAGCGGACCAGCGACTGGGGGACCACGACCGAAGCGGCGGCGGTGATCGTGTACGTGGTGGGGGTGCTGGCGTGGGCCGAGGAACTGGTGGTGGCCTCGGCGCTGGCCGTGGGCACTGCGGCGCTGCTGCGGTCCAAGGAGTACCTTCACCAACTCTCGGCGCGGTTCTCGGACGAGGACGTCCGGGCCGTCCTCCAGTTCGGAGTGATCTCGGCCGTCATCCTGCCCCTAGTTCCCAACGAGGACTTCGGACCGCTCGAGGCGTTCAACCCGTTTGAGACCTGGCTGATGGTCGTGTTCGTGTCGGGCATCGGCCTGGTCGGCTACGTCTCGGTGCGTCTGTTCGGCTCGCGGGGACTGGGGCTGACCGGCGTGACCGGCGGCCTCGTATCGTCGACCGCCGTCACCCTGGGATTCAGCCGTATGTCGAAGGCCGAGCGCGGCTTGCGGGCGGCGCTCACCGGCGGGATCCTCGGCGCCTCGGCGATCATGTATCCGCGGGTCTTCGTCGAGGCCCAGGTGGTGGCGCCCGACCTGGCCCGGGAGCTGGCAGTTCCGCTGGCGCTGCTGTTCGTGATGGTCGCCGGCGTGGCGGTGTGGTGGCTGTGGCGGCCCGCGGCCGGGGGCACGTCTGACGAAGAAGGTCCCCGGTTTCGCAACCCGCTGACCCTGGGGATCGCCCTCCAGTTCGGCGCCCTGTACGCCCTGATCGTCTTCATCTCGGCATTGCTGCTCGATCGGGTCTCGGACGCCTCGCTGGTGGCCGTGGGTGCGGTCAGCGGCATCAACGACGTCGACGCCATCACCCTGTCTATGGCCAACCTGGTGCGGGACGGGCTGGATCCCACCTCGGCGGCGCGGGCCGTCCTGGCGGCCGTTGCGGTCAACACCGCCGTCAAGGGCGGGCTGGTGCTTGCCCTGGGAAGCCGGCGGGTGGCTCGAATCACCGGCTTGGTCCTGTTCCCGGCGGCGGTGGTGGGGGTGGTGGCGCTGCTGCTGGT
>CAYFYE010000002.1:8562-82028 GCA_964347285.1 uncultured Acidimicrobiia bacterium | reverse complement strand
CGACCAGATCTTCCGACAGATGGATGATCGAGCGCGTCTTCTGCCGGTAGAAGCCGGTCGAGTAGATGACCCGCTCCACCTCCTCGGGATCGGCCCCGGCCAGTTCGGCCGGCGTGGGCCACCGGCGGAACAGCTCCGGGGTGACCGCGTTGACGTTCTCATCGGTGGTCTGGGCCGAGATGACCGTGGCCACGAGGAGCTCCCACGGATCGCGGTGATGGAGGGCGGTGTGGATGGTGGGGTAACGCCTCTTGAGGCGGCCGAGGACGGTGCGGGCGTGGCGCCTGGCCGTGGCGTCGGGAGCATCGACCTCCATGGAGAATGCAGGATACGAAGTTGGGGCGCCCGGCGCCCGACCCCGAAAGGCAACGCAGGGACGTGCGCCTGATCACGCCACAGCGGATTACGTACCTGTCGCCGCAGCCTTTCGGGCACAGAGCGTGGTCGTCTCAGCCGAGGCCGACTACGATGGGCAGGACCTGGAAGTCGGGGGGTGGATTGTTGGGCTCGGCCGTGGCCGTCGAAGATCGCGGTTCGGGAACGCAACGGTTCCGCCGGATGAGCAACTGATCCGATGGGCTACACGGACCTCACCCTGTACCGGCGGCTGCTACGACGGACCCGACCCTTTTGGTTCCACATCCTGGGCATCTTCTTGCTGGGCCTTCTGGCCACGCCTCTGTCGCTGCTCGCCCCCGTTCCGCTGGCAATAGCCGTCGACAGCGTGATAGGCGACAAGCCGCCGCCGGCTCTCTTGGAATCGCTGGTGCCTTCGTCGATCGTGGACTCCGATGCGGGGTTGCTGGCCATGGCTGCGGTGCTGCTCATAGTCATCGCCCTCTTGAAACAGCTCCAGGTAGTCGGAAGTTCACTGCTCAGCACCTATACGGGGGAAAAGCTGGTCGTCGGTTTTCGGACCCAACTCTTCGGCCATATTCAGCACCTTTCGCTGCCCTACCACGACTCCAAAGGCACAGCCGATTCCACCTATCGCATCCAATACGACGGCTCGGCCATCCGCTACATCGTCATCGATGGCGTCATTCCCTTTCTCACTGCGGCGATAACGCTCGTCTCGATGTTGTACGTCACCTTCCGGCTCGATCGGCAATTGGCCCTGGTTGCCCTGGCTGTGTCGCCCATCCACTTCATCATCGTGCGCATGTATCGACTCCGGCTGCGCCGCCAGTCGCGCCGGTTGAAGAAGCTGGAAAGCTCGACTCTGTCGGTGGCCCAGGAGGTGCTCACCTCGGGTCGCGTCGTCCGGGCCTTTGGCCAAGAGGAGCGCGAACAAGAGCGATTCGTCCGCCGTTCCAGCGAAGGTATGGAGGCGCGTTTTCGGGTGTCCTTGGCTGAAGGCGGCCTGGGCCTCCTGCTCGGCCTGACCACGGCCATGGGCACGGCGGCGGTGCTGTTCCTCGGCGTCCGCAATGTTCAGGCGGGTACGTTGACTCTGGGCGCCCTGCTCCTGGTCATGGCCTACCTGGCCCAGCTCTACCAGCCGCTACAGACCATCGGTAGAAAGGTGGCCAGCCTGCAGCTGCATCTGGCCAGTGCCGAGCGGGCTCTTTCGGTCCTCGACGAGGCGCCCGAAATCGTCGACAAGCGGGGGGCGAGGTTTCTTTCGAGGGCCGAGGGGGCCGTGGCCTTCGACCATGTCTCGTTTTCCTATGATCGGGGCCGCCCGGTCCTGCAGGACTTCACTCTGGAGGTTCCGGCCGGGACCAGGGTAGGCATCGTCGGGGAAACGGGCGCAGGCAAGAGCACGCTCGTGAACCTGCTGACCCGTTTCTACGATCCTTCTGCCGGCCGGATCCTCCTCGACGGCGTCGATCTGAGGGATTACAAACTGGCCGATCTGCGCGATCAGTTCGCCATCGTCCTCCAGGAACCGATTTTGTTCTCGGCCAGCATCGCCGAGAACATCGCCTACGCCCATCCCGATGCCGGCGAAGGTGAGATCGAAGAAGCTTCCCGGGCGGCCAACGCCCACGACTTCATCGCCGGCCTCCCCGACGGCTATGAGACTCGGGTCGGAGAGCGCGGCATGCTCCTTTCCGGCGGAGAGCGTCAGCGCATCGCCTTGGCCAGGGCTTTCCTGAAGGACGCGCCCATCCTCATATTGGATGAGCCCACCAGCTCCGTGGACGTCGCGACGGAAGCCGGGATCATGGAGGCCATGGAGCGACTCATGCAGGGCCGGACCAGTTTCATGATCGCCCACCGTCTGAACACGCTGGCGCACTGCGACCTCTTGATCGAGATGAGGAATGGCCGGATCGACAACGCAAGGACGAATGGCTCTACGGCCGACAAGCAGCCGCCAGACCTCGGCGAGCTCGAGACGGTCCCTCGGGGGGATTGACGGATGGATGGGCGTGTGCCCGGCGAACCGCCGAATGCCGACCTGCTTGAGCACCTGGCCTTTCAGGCCTGGCGTGATTTGGATCCGGCCGCCAAAGCGCCGAGCAGCATCGAGATCCTGAAGGGAAAGCCGCACAAGGAAGTGGTGTGCCGGCTCGCCGGCGTGGGTCCGGGCGGTTCGGCCGTGATCGGCAAACGATGCCGGCAGATCAACGCCGTGGTCGAGGATGCCGTCTACCGGGACGTCATCCCTCTCCTTTCCATCCATTCCCCCAGCTACTACGGCAAGGTGGACGAAGCAAACGGGGAATACAGCTGGCTTTTTCTGGAGTCCGTTGGCGGAGAGCCGTATTCTGCCCAGTCGGGGGAGCACCGCCTCCTCCGCGCCCGCTGGTTGGCCCTCATGCATTCCACTGCGACAGGTATTCCGGTGGTCAACGGCCTGCCCCACAAAGGGCCCCGAAGCTACTTAGAGCGCCTCCGGTCGGCCCGGGAAACCATTCACGGCTATCTCGACGATGCTCGCGAGCTTCGGGCCGGCGACCTCTCTCTGCCGGCCGTCATGGCGCAGTGTGATCTGCTCGAATCCCGCTGGGATCAGTTGGAGGCAATGTGTGCGGGACCACCATGGACGCTGGTCCACGGCGATTTTGCCGACAAGAACTTGCGAGTGCGGCAGGAGAATGGCCGACTCGTTCTCTTGCCCTTCGATTGGGGGGAAGCCGGCTGGGGACCACCGGCAATTGACATCTCCCACGTGGATGCTGCTGCCTATTGGATGACGGCTCGCGATCGTTGGTCTTGGCTGACCGGCAAGGCAATCGAGGAATCGGCCAAGGCCGGCAGGATCTTCAGCATCCTCGATGCCATCTGCTGGGCACTCATCGGCCTCGGACATGCCGATTCGGGATCCCTCAGGCTCTTCGAGATCTACCAGTCGTGGTTGGCCGATGCGCTCCACGCGGCCGGATTGGAGCGCTGAATCGAGGTGTGGAAGCCCCTCTGAGTCGCTCGGCGGCCGGCCGGCACGGGAGCCGGATAGGCCCGGCCCGGTAACGTGGCCCGGTGCATCGCTCCCGTATCATCATCCTCCTCGGCGCGGCGGCGGCACTGGCGGCGCTGGCCTTTCCTTTCCTCGAACTGCCGGTCCAGGGCTCGGTCAACGGCTTCGAGGGCGATGCCTGGCCGGCAGCCGCAGCCCTCGGCATTCCGGCACTTCTGGCGGTGTTCGGTGATCGCGCCGAGGGTCTTCGGGCTCCGGCGGCGCTGGTCGCCATAGCCATCGCCGGGCTGGCCGTGACCTTCGCGGCGTTCAAGCTGGCCGACGCCGTCAAGGCCGCCGACGACGGCGGCGGGTCGCTCGGCCCGGGACCGTGGATCCTGCTTGTCTCGACGCTGCTGGCTTTGGCCGGGGGACTGTCCTCGCTCACCAAACGGCTCGGCTGAGCCGTCCAAAATCCGTAACCTCGACGGGTGCGCCGCACGCCCGTTGCCTACCTCGCCCTGGTGGTGGCCAGCTTCCTATTCGGGGCCACGTTCGTCGTGATCAAGGAGGCCATCACCACCCTCCCCCCCTTGTCCTTTGTCGGTTGGCGATTCCTGATCGGCAGTGCCGTCCTTCTGGCCTTGGTCCGGCCTCGGACGGCGCGGCTGTGGCGGGACGGGGTCGGAGCCGGCGTGCTCCTGTTCGCCGGTTATGCCCTGCAGACCCTGGGCCTGGCCCGTACCACCGCCGCCAACTCCGGGCTGATCACCGGTCTCTACGTGGTCTTCACGCCCTTCGTCGTGGCCGTGGTCGCCCGCCGCGCCGTCCGCTACCGGGTCGTTGCCGGCGCGACGTTGTCTTTTGCAGGTCTGGCACTGTTGACGGTGGGCGAGGACTTCTCCCTGCAATCGGGTGATCTGCTCACCATGGCGTGCGCGCTGGCGTTCGCCGGCCACATCGTCGTGCTGGCGCGGGTGGCACCTCGCCATGCGGTCGTCCCGCTGACTGCGGTCCAGCTGCTCACCACCGCCGCGCTGTCGCTCCTGCTGGCGGCTCCGATCGACGGCCTTCCGCTTCCCTCCGGCGAAGTGCTGGGCGCGGTCGTGTTCACCGGCCTCGCCGTCAGCGCCTTCGCCTTCCTCCTGCAGGTCTGGTCACAGACGGTCGTAGGCCCATCACGTACGGCCATCATCCTCTCCCTCGAGCCGGCGTTCGCCGCCGCCACTGCCGCAGTGGTCCTCGATGAGCGGCTGACCGGCCCGGGCTGGGTGGGGGCCGGTTTGATCCTGGTCGGAATCTACCTCGTGCTGTTCTTCACGCCGAAGGGGGACGACGTGCCGGCGGCCGAGGCGGTGACACCGGCCCACTGAGCCGGCGGCTCCGACGTTTCTCCAATCGTTGCTGGACGACGAACACCAGCCGAAGCAACGCCACCAAGACGAAGGTGGCCGCCGCCAGAAGGGCGGCCAGCTCGGGCCCCTCGAAGTAGGAGGTGTGACACGAGCTCAGGCCTTCGGGGCACAGGCCCCACCCGTCGCCCCCGCCCACCAGGTCGGCGACGACCAGGAGCGGCACTGCGGCCACTGCGATGATGGCGAGCACGAGGATTACGGCGAGGACCCGCAGGGTGGTCATGAGTGACAAGATAGGACCACGAGAGCGGAAGTCGGAATAGGCCCGCCGACTTGCCGAATCGCACGCATGTAATTACGCTCCTGTCGTGGCCATCGGCACCACTCCCGTTGCCGCTTCCCCGGCGTACTTCGCGGAGTCGTTCACGGATGAAGAGCGGGACGTCCTCTCCCGCTTCTTCACCAACATAGACGGCCCGGTCTTCGCACTCGTCAACCTCCCCGAGGTGGTCAAAGGAGCGTTGTTCGCTCGTTACAGCCGCTCTTCAAAATCGGTGCGCCGACTCTTCCTGGACGAGTTCTTCAACCAACCCGAGCTGGGCATCGGGGCATTGGGACCCGACGCCCAGGACCTGGTCGACGTCGAGAGGGCCGAGGCCCTCTACCAGCGAGTCTTCAATCAGTACGGCGACGACTCGGTGGCCCAGCTGGGCGGCGTGCACCTGGCGTGCGAACAGGCGTCCAACATCCTCACCAAGGTGCTCGAATGGGGCCGCCTGGCCGCCTATCTCGAGCAGAGCACCCGCTACCTGTACTACGACCAGCTGCTCGGTGACCGCTATCGCTACTTGACACCACCCGAGATACGGGGCACACCGCTGGGCGAGGAGTACGAGGCAACCGCCGACTGGCTGTTTGCCAGGTACGGGGAGCTGGTGCAGCGGCTGGTCCCCTACTTCGAGACGTTGTATCCGAAGGATCCGGACGACTCCGATTTCATCTACCGCTCCACCATCAAGGCCAAAGCGTGCGACGACGTGCGGGGCCTGCTTCCCGCCTCGACCCTCTCCAACGTCGGAATCTACGGCACCGGCCAGGCCTACGAGATGATGATGCTGCGCATGCGGGCCCATCCACTGGCCGAGGTCCGCCACTACGCCGACCTCATGCTCACCGAGTTGCGCAAGGTGATCCCGGCATTCATGCGGCGGGTCGACGTCCCCGACCGCGGGGGACGGTGGTCGCAATACCTCCGCGACGTCGCCGCAGAGATGAGCGACATCGCCGCCGGGCTCGGCTTGAGCCCCGAGCCGCGTCCGGAGGTGGTCCTCACCGAATGGGACCCCGACGCCGAGCTCAAGCTGGCCGCGGCCGCCCTCTACCCCTATGTGGACGTGCCCGACGATCAACTACTCGAAACGGTGCGAGGGATGAGCGATGATGAGCGAGCTTCCATCCTGCGCGCCTATGCCGGAGAGCGCTCCAACCGGCGCCACAAGCCGGGCCGGGGCATGGAGCGGAGCTCGTACCGCTTCGACATCCTGTGCGACTACGGCATCTTTCGCGATCTGCAACGGCACCGGTTGCTCACGATCGAGTGGCAACGCCTCACCCCCGACCACGGTTACGTGTTGCCCGGTTCGATCGCCGACATCGACGGCGCAGACGTGTGGCGGGAAGCGATGGACCGTACCGCCGCCCTGTGGGAGCGGGTCGTCGCCGCCCACGGTCCGCACGTCGCCCAATACGTCGTCCCCTTTGCGTACAAGATCCGCTTCTACTTCCATCTCAATGTTCGCGAGGCCTTCCACCTTCTCGAGCTGCGCACCACCCAGGGGGGGCATCCCGGCTACCGCCGGGTGTGCCAGCAGATGCACCGTCTCATCAGGGACCAGGCCGGACATCGGCTCATCGCCGACGCCATGAAGCATGTCGACCACAACGACTACGAGCTGTCCCGCCTGGAGAGCGAGCGCCGCTCGGCCGCCAAGCGGGCCGCCCTCGGCGCGGCCGACCCGGAGTAGCCGGGACGGACCTACCCACGAGAACGGGGACGGCCGAGCCGTCCCCGTTCGCTCTGTCGGTAGGCCCGGCCCTACTCGCGCGGTGCCAGCCTCTTGGCCCACCACCTCTTGGCGGTGTCGATGCCTCCGACGCCGAAGGCGATCGCGAAGGCCACGCCTATCGCACCGAAGGCGATCTGGAACGTCAGGGTGGAGATCTCACCCACCCCGATCACGTTGAGCGCCGTCAGAACGCCGAACACCAGCACTGCGTACTTGGCGGCCTCGGCGATCCACCCCATCTGACGCTGCTGGGCCCACGGCCTGACCAGGTCGGCCAGGAAGGCTCCCACCCAGCCGGCCAGCACCAAGATCAGTATGCCGGCGATCACCAGGGGCAGGTACGCGATCAAATCCTGGATCAGGGTCGTGAGTGTGTCCGCACCCAGCGCTTGGGCCGCCAGCAAAAAGACGATGAGCAACGCCACGAAATAGATGATGTTCGCCACCAGTGCCGAGGCCGAGTAACCGGCGTTCTCCATCAGGCCGGTTATTCCGGCCCGATCGAGCACGGCTTTCACCGGCGAGCTCTCCAGAAGGCGATGCGCCAGACGTCGGATCCAGCGCGCAATCCACCATCCAACAAGCAGGATCAGAACTGCGGCGACGAGCTTGGGAAGGAAATCGGCGATCTTGCTGCCGATCTCCTCTAACCCGTCGCGGAGCTGGTCCCAAAAGGACATGTTCCCTCCTCTCGATTTCGTCAGTAAGACACCGAAGAAGGAGAGTAGTTCCCGGCGGAGCTCGGTTTCTACTCGCCGCCGAGCGTGATCCTCAGCACCAGGTCCCCCTCCTCGACGCTCCACGATGCCGACCCGACGAGGCTGTAGTCGGTGTGGTCCAGCTCGGCCTGCTCGATGAACTTGCGCCGGGCCTCGCCCTCCAGGGGCGGGATCCCCCGTTCCCGCACCGCCTCGGCCCGGCTCCGGAATCGGGAGATGAACGCGTCTACGTCGAACTCCGCCACGCTTGCTCCTTGGCTCGCCGTGCCCGCACCAGAGTATCGATCGATCTACGCTCCGGGTCGTGCTCGAGCGGCGCCTCCTCATCGTCACCGGAAAGGGCGGAACCGGCCGGTCGGCCGCTACCGCAGCCCTGGCCATCAGGGCCGCGGCGGAGGGCAAGCGAGTGCTGGCCGTGGCCATGCTCGAACGGGAGGGCCTCGGACTCCACCTGGGAGCTCCCGAGTTGCGGTACAACGCCGCCCAGGTCCGTCCCGGATTGTGGGCCATGGCGATCGACCGTTCCAGCGCCCTCGACGAGTATCTCCACGTCCAGCTGCACGCCCCTCGCTTCGCCCCGCTGGGACCGCTGGGCCGGGCGCTGAACGTTCTCGCCGACACCGTGCCCGGAATACGCGACATCATCACTGTGGGCAAGGTGATCTTCGAGACCTGGGAGGATCAGTGGGACCTCGTGGTGGCCGACGGACCCCCCCTCGGCCAGGTGACCTCCTACCTGCGGGCCCCGACGGTGATCGCCGGCCTGGTCCCGGCCGGACCGGTGCGCGACCAGGCCGCCCGAATGCGGGCATTGCTCGAAGATCGCAGTGCCGCCGGTCTGGTCATCACCACCACTCCCGAGGAGCTCCCGGTCGCCGAGACCCTCGAAGCGCTCGAAGAGGTTGACGCCGAGCAGGCCATCGACGTGGCTGCCGTGGTCGTCAATCGAATGCTGGAGCCCCTCGATGTCGATGAGGCCGCTCTGGGCGACGATCCCTACGGAGCCGCCGCCCGGCTCCATCTGGGCCTCCAGCGCGAGCAGGAGCTGTGGCGCAAGCGCCTGCCGCCGGGACCCGCCCTGCCCCACCTGTTCGGCCTGCTCACACCGGGCGAGGTGGCCGCCCGCCTCGCCGAGCTGTGGGAGGACGCATGACCCGGGCGGTGATCGTGACCGGGGCCGGCGGCGTCGGCAAAACGACCCTGGCCGCCGCTCTGGGCGTCGCCGCCTCGCGAACCGGGAGCCGGACGCTGGTCCTGACGGTGGACCCGGCCCGGCGATTGGCGGATGCCATGGGCCTGGCCGACATCGGCAACGACCCGACCGACACTCCGCAGCCGGGGCTGCAGGCGGCCATGCTCGACGCCGAGTCGTCGTGGCACGACGTCATTCGCCGCAACGCCCCGCCGGAAGCAGCGGAGCGGATCGTGGCCAGCCCTTTCTTCCAGGCGATTGCGGCCCGCTTCCCGGCCGGTCAGGCCTACGCCGCCGCCGAGCAGATGACCGCCCACCTCGAGGAGGGACGATGGGACCTGGTCGTCGTGGACACCCCCCCGGCCGGAGGAGGCATCGACTTCTTCCAGGCTCCCGCCGGCATCCGCAAGCTCGTAGGAGGACGCCTGCTCCGCTGGCTGACCGGCGCCCGCCTCCCGGCCCGCCGGCGCCTGTACCGCCTCACCGCCGGGCCGGCTCTCCGCCTGGCGGACGCCGTCCTGGGAAGCCGGCTTTTGGAAGAGGTGGCCGAATTCCTCCTCGATCTGCGCTCTGCCTACGACGGGGTGACCCGCCGGGCTCGTCACGTCGAACGTCGACTGAGGGGCGCCACCACGATCGTGATCACCACCGCCGACCCGGCCCCGCTGGCGGAGACGGTCCGGTTCTTCACGGCGCTGCCGGAGGTGGCCGCTCCCCCCGCTCTCGTCGTCTTCAATAGAACGCTCCCGGTGACCTGGGCTCACCCCGGCGAAGCAACGAGCTCGTCGGAGGCCCTGCGCACCAATCTGGACCGGTGGGGATCAGAAGCGCTTCGTCAAGAGCACGCCCGCCGTGAGCTGGCGGCCCGCTACGGCGTGGCCCCGGCCACCATCCCGTGGCTGCCGGAGGCTCCCACCGGACTGGAGGATCTGGCCGGGCTCGTCGAAGCGGCCGCCGGCTTGGACATCGACCGACTGGGACTCCCCTAGCCTGCCGATCGTGAAGCGTGCCGTCGTGGTCCTCTGTGTCGCCGCTGTCGCGTGCTCGACCAGTACCACGACGGATGCACCCGGGCCGGGCGGGGACCTGGTGCTCACCGACGTGTCCGATCTCGTCGAGCGGGTCGGCAACGGGGTGGTGACCGTGACCAGTACCCAGATCCAGCTCGACGCTCTGCTGCAGCCCACCGAGGTGCCGGCCGGAACCGGCACCGGCATCGTCATCGACGATCAGGGCCACGTACTCACCAACGACCATGTGATCACCGGGGCTCGCAATGTGATCGTCATCGGAGCCGACGGCAGCCAACGGGACGGCGTCGTGGTCGGCACCGCTTTTCCCGACAACGATCTGGCGCTCCTCCTGGTGGAACAGAACGAAGGGCTCGAACCGATCCCGCTGGGAAGCTCGTCGCAACTCCGGGTCGGTGATCCGGTGGTGGCCATCGGCAACGCACTCGGCCTCGGCATCTCGGTCTCGGTGGGTATCGTCTCCGCGCTGGGGAGGGCCGTCTCGACCGATACCGGTCCACTGCGCAATCTCCTCCAGACCGATGCGGCCATCAACCCCGGCAACTCCGGCGGCCCCCTCCTGAACGCTGCCGGGGAGGTGATCGGCATCAACACCGCAGTAGCCGGCGGCGCCGAGAACATCGGATTCGCCATTCTCATCGACGAAGCGATGCCGTTCGTCGAAGCCGCTGTGGCCCGCCAAGGCCAGCCCTATCTGGGTATCCAGATGTTCCCCAACAGCCCGGGCACGGCTGCGCAGTTCGGCCTGCCGGTCGACGTGGGGGTCCTCGTGGTCGAAGTGTTCGGGGGGACGCCGGCCGCCGACGCCGGACTCCGGATCGGCGACATCATCGTGGGCATCGATGGGAAGGAGGTCGGCGATGTCGACGATGTGGTCGCCGAGATCGAAAGGGCCGATGTGGGCGCTACGTTGGCCCTCGAGGTCGTCCGGGGCCGGCGGGTCCTCGAGATCAGTGCCACCATCCGTGAGCGCTGAGGCCACCTCTCAGACCACTGCCGACGGTCCCAGCAACTCGCGGAGCTCGGCGTAGAGGGCACTGCGGGGCTCGACCCGGAACTCGTCGCCCAAGCGGATCACCTTCTCGCCCTGCTCTCCGGTCATGTGCAGGATCACCGCCGCCCGGCCGGGATGGTTGGCGAGCGCCGTCTTGAGGCTATCGACCATGGCCCGCGACAGCCTCGTCGCCGGGACGCGGAGCCGCACCGTGGCCTCCGAACCGAGATCGGGCTCTCGGATCTCGTCGGCAACCAGCTTGACCGAATCGCCCCGGTGATCCAGGCGACCGCCCACCAGCAGCACGGCGTCCTCACGGATCAGCGGTCCGGACTCGACCACCACCCTTGGGAAGCACACCACCTCGGCGGAGCCGTCCAGATCCTCCAGCTGGAAGAACAGCATCGGTTCGCCGTTCCGGGTGTAGCGGCGCATGATCGGGCCCACGATGCCGCCCACTTTGACCGTGGCGCCGTCCTCGAGCTCCCACAATCCGGCCATTGTGGTGGTGGCCATCGACTGCAGCACGTCGTTGACCCCGAAGAGCGGGTGGTCGCTCACATAAAGGCCCAGCATCTCCTTCTCGAAGCCGAGTCGGATCTTGCGGTCCCAGGAGATCTCGGGGATCTCGACGACACCGTTCTGCACGGCGGCCTCGTCCTCACCGAAGAGCGA
Source organism: uncultured Acidimicrobiia bacterium (assembly GCA_964347285.1). Lineage (GTDB taxonomy): Bacteria > Actinomycetota > Acidimicrobiia > Spongiisociales > JAOTWH01 > CAYFYE01. Next base: position 70,650 of record CAYFYE010000002.1, on the reverse strand, counting down.
ATACTGGCCCATCTCTTCGGCTCGCCGGCGGGCCAGGACTGCATCGAGCATCGCCTCGAACGTCTCGGTGAGGCCGCGACGGGTATGGCCCAGGCCGTCGAACGCCCCGGCTTTGATCAGGGACTCGATCGTCCGCCGGTTGAGGACGGCAACGTCGACCCGATTGACGAAATCCCCGAAGTCGGCAAAGGGGCCATTCTTGCTGCGCTCCTGGAGAATCAGCTCGACGACGCCCTCCCCCACGTTGCGGATGGCGCTCAGGCCGAAGGTGATGGCCTCGTCGTCGGCCGTGAAATCCGTCTCGGAGCGGTTGACGTCGGGCGCCAGGACCCTCACCCCCATGGTCCGACATTCGTTCAGATAGAGGGCGGTGCGGTCCTTGTCGCGCTTGACCGCCGTGAGCAGCGCCGCCATGTACTCGGCGGGGTAATGGGCCTTGAGCCACGCGGTCTGGTAGGCGACGAGCGCGTACGCGGCCGAATGGGGCTTGTTGAAACCGTAGCCGGCGAAGTGCTCGATGAACCCGAAGAGCTCGCGGCCCAATTGCTCTGCGTACCCCCGAGCGGCACAGCCGCGAACGAACTTGTCCTCCTGAGCAGCCATGACTTCAGGAATCTTCTTGCCCATGGCCTTGCGGAGATCGTCGGCCTCCGCCATCGAGAAGCCGGCCATCTTCTGGGCCACCTGCATGACCTGCTCCTGGAACACCATGATCCCGTAGGTGTCGGCAAGGATCTCCTCGAGGTCGGGGTGGAGGTAGTCGACCTCGGTGCGGCCGTTCTTGCGGTCGGCGTACTCGGTATGCATGCCGGCGCCCAGAGGCCCGGGCCGATACAGGGCCACCAGAGCGACCAGGTCCGTGAACCGGTCGGGGCGCAGGTTGCGCATCAGGGAGCGCATCGCCGGACCCTCCAGCTGGAACACTCCCATCGAGTCGCCGTGCTGCAGCATTTCGTACACGGCCTCGTCGTCGAGGTCGACGGCGTCGATGTCCACCTGTTGCCCTCGATTGGCCGCGATGAGCTCTAGCGCCCTCTCGATCGTCGACAGGTTGCGCAATCCCAGGAAGTCCATCTTGAGGAGGCCGAGATCCTCGATGGCGTGCATCTCGTACTGGGTGACGACCTCACCGCCGTCGCCCTTGCGCTGCACGGGAACGATCTCGATGAGGGGCTTGGGGGAGATGACCACGGCTGCCGCATGGATGGAGTCCTGGCGCCGCAGGCCTTCGAGCCCCCGCGCCGTGTCGATGACCCGCGCCGCATCGGGATCGGTGGCGTAGAGCTCCCGTAGCCCGGCGGCGTTGGAGTAGAAGTCTTTGACGGCCGGTTCGGCGTCGGCGCCGGGGGCCTCCAGGCATTGGGTCAGTGACGCCTCTATGCCCAGAATCGGGGGCGGCATCAGCTTGGCGATTCGATCGCCCAGCCCGTAGGGATAGCCGAGCACCCGGGCCGCGTCGCGCACCGACTGGCGCCCCTTGATCGTCGAGAAGGTCACGATCTGGGCGACGTGATCGGTGCCGTAGCGCTCGGCGCAGTACCGGATCATCTCGCCCCGATAGCGCTCGTCGAAGTCCATGTCGATGTCGGGCATCTGTCTTCGGCCCGGATTGAGGAAGCGCTCGAAGATGAGCCCGTACTGGAGCGGATCGAGGCCGGTGATGCCCAGGCAGTAGGAGACGATCGCTCCCGGAGCACTGCCCCGCCCCGGTCCGGTCCGGATGTTGCGGCTCCTGGCGTAGCGGATGAGATCCCACACCACCAGGAAGTAGGCCGGGAAGCCCATCTCCTCGATGACCGCCAGCTCGTGCTCGATGCGCTCGACGACCGCCTCCGGAGCCGGATCCCCGTAGCGGGCCTCGGCCCCCTCGTAGACGAGGCGGCGCAGGTAACTGGCCTCGGTCTCTCCCTCCGGCACGGGAAAATGGGGAAGCAAGATCTGCCCGAACTCCAGCTCCACCTGGGCTCGCTCCGCCACGAGGAGCGTGTTGTCGCAGGCGCCCGGGTACTGGTCGTCGGGGAAGAGAGCCCTCATCTGGGCGGCGCTCTTCAGGTAGAACTCCTGGGCGTCGAACCGGAAACGGTCCTGGTCGTCCATCGTCGTTCCGGTCTGAATGCACAACAACACGTCGTGGGCCTCGGCCTCGTCGGCCTGGGTGTAGTGGCAGTCGTTGGTTGCCAGCAGGGGGGCGCCGATCTCGGCAGAGATAGAGAGGAGGTCGCCCATGATGCGCCGCTGCGGCTCGAGACCGTGATCCTGGATCTCTATGAAGAAGGAGTCCTTGCCGAGGATGTCCTGGTAGGTCGCCGCCGCCTCGAGGGCGGCCCGGTAGTCGGGTTCGCCCCCGACGTTGCCCTCCTCGCGGGAGGCGTCCGGAGCCAGGTGCTGGGCCACCGGCCCTCCCAAGCAGCCCGACGTGCCGATGAGGCCCTCGGCATGCTCGGCGAGCAGCTCGAGGTCGATGCGGGGCTTGTAGTAGAAGCCGTCGAGATAGCCGCGGGAGGCGAGGGCGATGAGGTTGCGGTAGCCGGCGTCGTTCTCGGCCAGCAACGTCACGTGATAGCGGATGTCGTCGCGCCGAGGCGGACGGTCGTAGCGCGATCCGGGAGTCACATAGGCCTCGATGCCGATGATCGGCTTCACCCCCGCGGCTACTGCCGCCTGATAGAAGTCGACGGCTCCGTAGAGGACGCCGTGATCGGTGATGGCCACCGCCGGCTGACCATCGGCCGCGGCGGCGGCCACGACATCCCGGACCCGGGCCGCTCCGTCGAGCATCGAGAACTCGGTATGCAGGTGCAGGTGGGCGAAGGTGTCGGCCACGGTCCTCCGTACGGTCAAGTTACACGAGTGTAAGCAACGGTAGCACCGCCGGCGGAGCCGGTCAGATCTCGGCGGCCTGCTGCAACCGCCTCAGCAGGGCCACCCCGATCGCGACCGCCACCAGCCACACTCCTGACCCGGCAACATCGCGGGCCCACTGGGGAGCGTCGGCCATGCGATCGAACACCAACGAGGGCAGCCACACCGTGGCCACGATGAAGTAGGCCACGATGGCGATCCCCCGCACCCAGGCCGCCGCCCAGCCGAGACGATCGCCTCCCCGTCGACCCTCGGGGGGGATTTCGGCCGGGATCGGCCCGGCCAGCATCTGCCACGCCCCGACCACGTAGGAAGCGGGCACGGCCAGCCACCGCGACAACGGGAACACCGCCACCAGGGCGAAGCCGGCCAGTAGGTGGATCCTCGCCGCCACCGGCAGGTCGGCGACCAGCTCGGGGCGGGGTTCGCCACCTGCCAGCGAAAAGAGGTAGGGCACCATCACCTCGACCCCCCAGAACGATCCGAAGCGGTGGAAGACGGCGATGACGATCCCGGAAAACACGACGACGACCACCAGGCCCACCACGACTGAGTCGGCCCAGGACGGTTTCGATGCCCGGCCCCGAACGAAGCGCACCCCGAGGATGACGATGCCCACTGCGGCCCACAGTCCTATGGCCAGGCCGGTGCCTTCGAGGAGATACAAGCGGGCCTCGACGGCATTCCACCCGGCGATGCTCCGGGGAACCACCAGCGCCACCAGATGGGTGGCCAGCGCCAGCCCCAGCCCCCATCGCACCGAGAACCATCCCCACCGCGCCGCCCGGTCGTCGCCGGGCGGGATTCGCTCCGTCAGCGGTTGCTCCGAGACGAACAGCCGCCACAACAAGGTGACCAAGGCGACGATCATCGCCGCGCCGGGCAGGGCCCCGTAGAGGAGCTCGTCGCCGGTCATCGCTCTGCTCCCACCGATTCAGTCCGTGGCGGTTTCAGCGCGAAGGCGGTGGCAGCAAGGGCGACCCCGAGTCCGATCAATCCGATCAGCACGATTGCGTCGAGCCCTCGCCCCTGGGTGGCTGCTCCTCCGAGGAAGGCCACCAGGTCGGCCACCTCCTGGGGCGTCGCCGGGTCGGGCCCGTACAGCGTCTCCATCGAGCCCCCCGCCGGCTGGACGATTGCGGCCGCCAGCGCGTCGCTGCCGAGACGCTCGAAGGCGTCGGTGAGGTCTCCCCCAAAGCCTCCCCCGGCCGGGTTGCCGACGTCGCCGGCGGTATGACAGGCGACGCACGCCGGTCCCCCGTTGACCAATCCGTCCCGGCCCTCGAACAAATTTCGGCCCCGGGCAGCGTCCCCGACGCCATCGACGACGATGGCCTGAGCGGCGGTGGTGGCCGGTACCGCCGCTTCGAAACCCTGGATGTAGGCGATGACCGCATCGACCTCGGCCGGGCCCAGGGTGGGGAACGCCGGCATCTGTCCGTCGTAGGTGACGCCATCTACCTCGAGCTCGCCGGCCAGGCCCTCTGCCAGCACCCGGCCCACATAGGAGGAATCCTGGATACGCTCATTGCCGGCCAAGGGCGGGAACACTCCCTCCGCTCCCTCTCCATCGGGGCCGTGACAGCCGGCACAGTTCGTCCGGTAGACCTCCTCCCCGTCCTGACCGGCGGCGGGCGAGGCCCCAGAGAGCACCGCCACGAGGGCCAACACCAGCGCAGTTGTTCCCCTTTTCATCAGAACAGGGAGAAGCCGGGCGAGCTCAGATCGATGCCTTGGGTGACCAGCGCCGGCAGATAGGCAACGAGCACCAGGGCGACCGCCGCCAGGACCCACACGCCGAGGCGATCCAACGCTGGAGGAGCCACGTCGGCACCGTGAATGGTCTCGCTGAGGGAGAACGTGAGCTCCTCACCCTGGGCCGGCTCCCGGTTGCGCACCGTAGCGATGATGTTCCAGAAGAACAGGGCGGCGCTGATCACCATGAGCACGCCCCCGAGGCCGGTGAGCGCATCGAACGTCGACCAGCCCTCCTGGCGGTAGGGAATGGAGTTGGCGGGCACCCGCCGGGGCTGCCCTTCGAGGCCGGCACCCATCAGACCCCGGGACATCAACAGCACCCCCGCGAAATAGAGCCAGGCCTGGAGAACGGCCATCCCATCGGAGAACAGCCGCCGACCGGTGAGGTGAGGCACCAGCCAGTAGGAGATGCCCATGAACGACAGGGCCACCGCCGTGCCGACGGTCAGATGGAGGTGGCCCGGTATGTACGCGGTGTTGTGGACCACGAGATTGACGGTAAAGCTGGCGTTGATGAGCCCGGTAGCCCCTCCCACCGTGAAGGCCAGCATGGCCAGCAGCTGTGGGGCGACGAAGGGCTCCCGCCAAGGAAGCTTGCGGATCCAGCCGAACAATCCCTTGCCCCCCCGGGCCCGGCCCCCGTTCTCGAATGCGGCGAGGAGGGTGAAGGCGGTGACCATGGACGGGAAAAAGACGGCGAAGGTGAGGATGGCGTGCACGAACTTCAAGCCGCTGTCCACGCCCGGGTCGGTGAACTGGTGGTGCAGGCCGACCGGCGTGGAGAGCAAGAGGAACATGATGAAGACCGCTCTCACGATGGCGTCGCTGTACAGCTTCCCTCCGGCCCGCCGGGGCACCATCATGTACCAGCTCACGTAGGCGGGCAGCAGCCAGAAGTAGACGATCGGATGGCCGGTGAACCAGAACAGGGTCCTGGTCAGCAAGGGATCGGTGCCCGCCACCCAGCCCAGGGCCCACGGCAACAGGAAGACCACCACCTCGACGGCGATTCCCACCGAAGCCAGATCCCACATCAAATAGGTGACGATCGACGTGAAAGCCAGGAGCGGGATTCGCTCACCGGGATGCTGGCGCCGCCAGGCCCGGAGGGTGAGCAGCTGATTGACCGAGACCAGCCACGTCGACACCACCAACAGCACCGCCCCCAGATAGAACAGCGAACTGGCTTCCAAGGGGGCGTAGAACGTGTAGAGGACGGTGGCCGAGTTGGTCACCATCGCCGCCAGTGCCAGCACCAGGCCCAGGGCCGCCGTGACGAACGAACCGATGACGAGGTTGGTGGAGGCGAGGGGCCGGCCCAGTCCCCGAGCCGTGGCGAGCGCCAGGAACGCATTGGAGAACGTAAACGTGAACACGATGGCCGTCGCCACGCCGTGCATGGTGAGGCCCTGGTAGTAGCTCTGTAGCTGGACCTCGTCGTACAGGTCTATGTTGAGACGTTCCAGCACCTGGAGCAGCCCCATCAGCACGCCCACCGCCAGTCCGGCGAAGGCGAGGTAGAGCTGCCGGCGAATCCACTTCCGCTGGTCGACGTCGAGCGTGTCCAGGACAGACGATGCCGCCGGGGCGGCCGACGTCATTCCGCCACCACCTTTCCGAACATACCTTGATGGCCGATCCCGCAGTACTCGTGGCACACGATCTCGTACTCACCGGCTTCGTCGAACGTCGTAGTCACCCTGGTCACCTGGCCGGGGATCACCATCGCATTGACCGAGGTGTCCAGGATCAGAAACCCGTGCAGGACGTCGGCCGAGGTGATGACGAATTCCACCTCCGCCCCGGCCGGGACCCGCACTTCAGCCGGTTCGAATGACCAGGCCCGAGCGATGACGACCGCCTGAAACTCGTCGGGCCCGGCCTGGAAGACGCCGGGGTCGTCGAATGGCGGCGTCTCCTCGACCCGGCGCGGATCGATCCGGTCTTCGGTCGAGGGGAGGTGGATGTTGGCCTCGGCGACGCTGAGGACGATCGCAACGATGCCGGCGACGAGCACGACCACGGTGAGGTAGAGGAAGATCCGCTCGTATCTCTCCACCTTGAGGGCCATGTCTAAGCCCGCACCAGCAAGGTGGCGTACGTCCACAGCCAGAGCACGACGATGAGGAGAATGAAGCCGACGAGCAGCACCAGCGTGCCCTTGGGATGCTCCTCCTCACTGGCCTCGGTCGGCTCGGCCTCGCCTTCCACCGTTCCCCACAGTCATCCGTGCCCGGTCGGGCAATTCGAGGCTACCAGGCCCCCACCCCCTCCTCGGGTCGAGGCTCCATCATCTGAGGGGCCCGGTCCCAGTCGCCGCTCTCGACGGCGGTATCCTCGGCGCCGCACTCGATGAAGGAGTGGGACATGCAACTCGGGTACCAGGGCAAGCTCTTCATCCTCGCGTTCGACCATCGGGGCAGTTTTCGCAAGCGCTTCGGCATCGAAGGAACACCATCAGCCGAGGATCAGGAGAGGTTGCGCGACGCCAAGATGCTCGTCTTCGAGGGTTTCCTGACGGCAGCCGGAAACGGCTCCCTTCCCGGTGCCGGCATCCTGGTCGACGAAGAGATGGGAGCCGACGTCGCCTTCCGGGCCAAGGAGCTGGACATCACGCTGGCCATGCCCGTGGAGAAGTCGGGCCAAGACGTCTTCGACTTCGAGTTCGGAGAGGACTTCGCGGCTCACATCGAGAAGTACGACCCCTCGTTTGCCAAAGTGCTGGTGCGATGGAATCCGGACGACGACCCTGCCGACAAGTCGGCCCAGTCGGAACGGCTCAAGCGCCTGTCGGATTGGCTTCATCAGCACGACCGCAAGTTCCTCTTCGAGCTGTTGGTGCCCGCCAGCGACCGCCAGCTCGAGCTGGTGGGAGGCGATGCCGCCGCCTACGACACCGAGCTCCGTCCCGCCCTCACCCTGGAGTCGATCAGCGAGATCCAGACGGCCGGCATCGAACCCGACATCTGGAAGATCGAGGGCCTCGACCGCAGCCGCAGCTGCGAACTCCTGGCCGGGCTGATCCGAGGTGGGGGCCGGGACGATGTCAAGGCGGTCGTGCTCGGCCGGGGAGCCGATGATGGGGCCGTCGAGCACTGGCTGAAGATGGGAGCCGGGGTCGACGGCTATATCGGGTTCGCCATAGGAAGGACGATTTGGGGCCCGGGAATAGACGAGTTCGTCAAGGGCGACCTGGGACGCGAGGCGGCGGCCGCCAAGATCGGCGAGGCCTACCGCCGCTTCCACGCCGTATACGAAGAGGCGGCCGGCTAATGCGCATCGGGATCCTCACCGGAGGCGGTGACGTGCCCGGCCTGAATGCCTGCATCAAGGCGGCGGTGTACCGCGTGACCGACGACGAACACGAGACCATCGGCATCCGCCGGGGCTGGGACGGGCTGCTGAGCACCAACCTCGACGACCCGGACAGTGCTGCGGCCAACATCGTCCCTCTCGACAAAGGAGTGGTGCGCACGATCGATCGCAGCGGCGGGACCGTTCTTCACACTTCGCGCACCAACCCGAGCAACGTACGCCCCGCCGAGGTCCCCGAGTTCCTGGCGGACGAGGCGACCGGAGAGGGTCCCTTCGACTTCACCGACCACGTTTTGGCGGTCATCGAGTCACTGAAGCTCGACGTCCTGATCCCCATCGGTGGGGACGACACCCTGTCGTACGCGCTCCGCCTCCACCAGGAGGGCGTGCCGATCGTGGGCATCCCCAAGACCATGGACAACGACGTCCACGGCACCGACTACTGCATCGGCTTCTCCACCGCCATCACCCGCGGCGTGGAGTTCATCCACAACCTGCGGACCAGCGCCGGGTCCCACGAGCGCATCGCAGTCGTCGAGCTGTTCGGCCGGTACAGCGGCGAGACCTCCCTGGTCACCGCCTACCTGGCCGGAGTCGATCGAGCCGTGATCTCGGAAGTGCCCGTGGACATCAAGCGGCTGTCCGACCTCCTCATGGAAGACCGGGCGGCCAACCCGTCGAACTATGCGATGCTGACGATCTCCGAGGGCGCCGTCATCGAGGGAGGAGACCTGGTCCTTTCGGGCGAGGAAGACGCCTTTGGGCATCGCAAGCTGGGCGGCATCGGGGTCATCTGCGGGGAGATGATCAAGGAGCTGACCGGGGTCAACGTCATCAATCAGCGGCTCGCCTACCTCATGCGGTCCGGGAGTCCCGACTCGCTCGATCTGATGGTGGCTTCCAACTATGCGGTCATGGCGGCCGATCTGGCCGTCGAGGGCTCGGCGGGGCGGATGGTCTCACTGCGCAGCGGCATCTACACGAACGTGCCCATCACCGTGACCGGCGCGGGGGCCAAGCACGTCGATGTCGAAGAGCTCTACGACGTCCGGCAGTATCGGCCCAAGGTGCGCCACGTCCCCGGCAAGCCCATGTTCCTGTATTAGACCGACCGATGGATGTCATCGGGGTACTCACAGCCGGCGGGGACTGCCCCGGTCTGAACGCCGTCATCCGCGGGGTGGTATCGCGCGCCACCGAGGTCCACGACGCCGAGGTGGTCGGCGTACTGAACGGCTGGGACGGCCTCATGGAGGGGAACGTCCGTCCACTCGATCGCGATGACGTGCGGGGCATCCTGCAGCGGGGCGGAACGATCCTGGGCACATCGCGTCGCGACCCCTACGAGCAGGGCGAAGGCTATGAGAGCATCCGGGCCACGATCGAGCGCAACGGCATCGAGCGTCTCATCGTGATCGGAGGTGACGGCACCCTGCGCACCGCCCTTCGCCTCGCCAAAGAGGGCCTGGCCGTCGTCGGAGTCCCCAAGACCATCGACAACGACATCGCCGGCACGGACATCACCTTCGGCTTCACCACCGCCGTGGAGATCGCTACCGAGGCGATCGACCGCATCACCACCACCGCCGAGGCGCACAACCGCCTGATGATCGTGGAGGTGATGGGCCGCACCAAGGGTTGGATTGCCGTCCACTCCGGTATCGCAGCCGGGGCCGATGCCATTCTCGTCCCGGAGATCCCCTACGACCTCGACGAGGTGGCCACCACGATCAAGAGGCGGCACCGCCGGGGCCGGACGTACTCGATCGTCGTCGTTGCCGAAGGGGTCGAGCCGCCCCCGGGCCACGAGCGGGCGGTGGAGACCGACGTCTTCGGCTTCGCCCGCCTCGGCGGGGTCGCCTACCAGATCGCCCCCGAGCTGGAAAAGCTGACCGGCTTTGAGAGCCGGGTCACCGTTCTCGGGCACGTGCAACGGGGCGGGGTCCCGACCGCGTTCGACCGAGTCCTAGCCACTCGCCTCGGAGTATGGGCCGCCGATTTCGCCGCCGACGGAGCCTCGGGCGTCATGGTCGCCTCGCGCGGCCCGAACATCACGGCCGTTCCACTCGAGGAGGCCTGTGCCGAGGTGCGGGGCGTGCCCCAGAGCCTCTACGACGTGGCCCGCACCTTCTTCGGCTAGTCGGGCAGCTCACCCCGGTCGGGGGGACCCAGATTGCGGAGATCGTCGCGCAATTCGTCGGGGAGAGGTGCGCCGGCGTCGATGGGTTGGCCGCTGATCGGGTGCCTCAGTTCCAGGCGGAAGGCGTGGAGCCATACCCGTTTCGAGCCCAGGCCGGGGACCCGTCCGTAGGTGCGGTCGCCGACGACGGGGTGCCCGATGGACAGCAGGTGTACCCGGATCTGATGGGTCCGCCCGGTTTCGGGGTGCACCTCGAGGAGCGAAACCGCCGGCTCATCCCATTGCGCCGCCACCCGGTAGTGGGTGCGGGCCGGCCGGCCGGCCGGGTCGACGGCAAAGCGGGTCGGATGACGGCGGTCGCGGCCGATCGGAGCATCCACCGTGCCGGCCGGGACATCGAATCCTCCTCGCACGAGCACCCAATACGATCGTTCGATCTCGCGGCGCGCCAGCGCCGCCCGCAACGCTCCGAGCGTCTCGGAGGTCTTCGCCACCAGCAGGCATCCCGAAGTCTCCCGATCGAGGCGGTGGACGATGCCCCATCGATCCGGCTCCCCCACCCCCTCCAGCTGGGGCCAACGGTGCAGCAATCCGGCCGCCAGGGTGCCCCGCCGGGCGCCTGAACCCGGATGCACGACGACCCCGGAGGGCTTGGCGACGATCGCCAAGTACTCGTCTTCCCAGATCACGTCGAACGGCACCGGCTCGGGCAGGAGGCGGCCCGGGGCTGGGGGAAGCCCCACCTCGATCACCGCCCCGGGCGTCACCCGATCGGTGGGCCGGGCCGGAGAGCCATCGACAAGGGCGGCGTGGTCTTCGACGAGCCTACGTGCTTGGGTCCGGCTGAGACCGGCCAGCACGGCCACGGCTTTGTCGAGGCGCTCGCCGGCTAGCTCGGCTCCGACGGTGTAGCGGCAAAGCTCCGTAGGCCCTCCCACACGATGATCAAGGCGCCCACCGTAATGGCGCTGTCGGCCACGTTGAAGGTGGGCCAGAAATTGAAGTCGATGAAATCGACGACCAGCCCGTCGGCGAGGCCCGAGCCCCGAAACAGTCGATCGATGAGATTGCCGATCGCTCCCCCCAGGATGAGACCAAGCGCAATCGTGGAGGGGCGGTCGAGGTCGACTCGGAGGCCCATGAAGATAGTGACGATGATGATCACGGCCAGGAGAGCCAGCCACGACCCGACTCCGCGCAGGAGTCCGAAGGCGGCTCCGGAATTGCGGGCCAGCGCCAGGCGTAGGAAGTCATCGATCAGACGGATGGGGCCCTCGTCGAGAGCGGCCAGGGCCCAGGCCTTGGTGGCTTGGTCAAGGGCGACGACGCCGGCGGCGATCAGGAGTGCCGAGAGTCGCGCGCTCCTGCGCTCAACGCTCGGCGGCGCACTCAACGCAGGTGGTGGCGTAGGGAAGCACGTCCAACCGGGCCACCGGGATCGATTTCCCGCACACCTCGCACACGCCGAACTTACCCGCCTCGAGGCGTTCCTTGGCCCTATTCACCTTGGCGAGCAGGTCCACCGCGTTCTGGGCGATCGAGAGCTCCTTCTCCAGCTCGAATGCCAAGGAGCCCCCTTCGGCGGTGTTGGGATCGGGACTGCGCTCCGAGGAGGTTTCCGAGATACGTACCTCCTCGCGCTCCTGCTCCAGCTCCTCGATCATTGCCGAGAGCCGCTCGGCTTCGTCGTCCAACTTCCTGCGGAAACGGTTCACGGTTGATTTGGCGAGTTTTCTGGCCATCGACAATCTCCGGAGCGGGCGGACCATAGCACCGGTCGGCCCGACCCCTAGGCAACGCGCCCACCCAGAGGTTTCTTCCTCTGATTTCCACGTGCTCCCGCGGTACTCTTCCGACCACGGCGTCGACGGGAACGGCGCCGCCCGGGATCACCCGGCCCAGCGAGCCGTCGCTTGGTGCGAGGACGGTGCCGCGGCCCCGGGCGGACATCATCCCCGAGCCGCGGGAAGAAACCCTCCGCCAAATGGAGTAGGGAGTAGAACCCGCCGGTGGCCCACCGACATCCGGGCGCAACGAGCGGCCGGGCCTCGGCCCGGCAAGCCGGGTGGTACCGCGGGGCTGCCGCCCCGTCCCGGCAGAGAGCCGGGCAGGAGGCGTGAGCCCCTATGAGCAGTACACCGTTTCGTCGAGTCGCTCCCGACGTCGACTTTCCCGCGCTCGAAGAGCGCATCCTCGAGTTCTGGGACGAGATCGACGCCTTTGCCCGGTCGGTGGAACTGCGTCCGCCGGGGCGGGAATACACCTTCTACGACGGCCCGCCCTTCCCAACCGGAAGTCCTCACTTTGGAAACCTGCTGGCCGGGGTACTCAAGGACGTCGTCCCCCGCTACTGGACGATGCGCGGCTATCGCATCGAGCGCCGGTTCGGCTGGGACACGCACGGCCTGCCCATCGAGATGGAGGTGCAGCAGGATCTCGGCCTGTCCGGTCCGAGCGCCATCGCCTCCTTCGGCGAGGATCGGTTCAACGAGGCGTGCCGCCTCCGTGTCCAGGCCAACACCGAGAATTGGGAGAGGGTCACCCGCCGGATCGGCCGTTGGGTCGATTTCGAGAACGACTTCAAGACCATGGACGTCGACTTCATGGAATCGGTGTGGTGGGTGTTCAAGCAGTTGTGGAACAAGGGACTGATCTACAAGGACTTCAAGGTCGTCCCCTACTCGTGGGGGGCCACCACCCCTCTGTCCAACTTCGAGGCCAACCTTGACTACCGCGACGTCGAGGATCCATCGATCACCGTGCGGCTGCCGGTCGTCGCCGGCCCCGGTCCGGTCCGCCCCGGGGACCACCTGCTCATCTGGACCACGACGCCCTGGACACTTCCGGGCAATCTGGCCATCGCAGTCGCCGAAGACGTCCGGTACGCCCGGGTCGAGGGCCCCATCGACGGGCATCCGGGCACCTACTGGATCGCTGCCGACCTAGTGGAACGCTATTTCACGAATGGGGGCCTGATCACAGATGAGGCCACCGGCGCCGAGTTGCTGGGAGTGGCCTACCAGCCGCCTTTCGAGTATTTCGCCGAAGAGCGCGACCGGGGGGCATTTCGGATCATCGCCTCCGACGACGTAAACACGGAAGAGGGAACCGGCCTCGTGCACATGGCGCCGGCCTACGGCGAGGCCGACTTCTTCGCCCTCCAGGACGCCGGCCTCGACGTGATGCTCGATCCGGTCGATGCCGAGGGTCGGTTCACCGACGCCGTCCCCGACGTAGCCGGCCAGAACGTCAAGGACGCCGACGCCCGACTGGTCGAGATGCTGGACGAGGCCGATCTCCTGGTGCGCTCCGAGCGATTGGTCCACTCCTACCCGTTCTGCTGGCGCACCGAAACGCCCCTCATCTACAAGGCCATTCCCACCTGGTACGTCCGAGTCGAGGCGTTCCGGGACCGCATGGTCGAGCTGAACAAGACCATTCACTGGGTGCCCGGCTACGTGGGCACCCGCCGCTTCGGCAACTGGCTCGAGGAGGCCCGCGATTGGGCCATCAGTCGCAACCGTTACTGGGGAAGCTGCATACCGATATGGGAATGTGAGGAGTGCGACGAGACGGTTTGCATCGGCTCGATCGACGAGCTGGAAGAGCGCTCGGGGATCCGGCTGACCGACCTCCACAAGCACTTCGTGGATCCGGTCACCTTCCCGTGCACCCGGTGCGACGGAACGATGAGGCGGATACCGGAGGTGTTGGATTGCTGGTTTGAATCGGGCTCGATGCCTTACGCCCAGCAGCACTACCCCTTCGAAAACCGAGAGGAGTTCGCCGCCCTGTTTCCGGCCGACTACATCGCCGAGGGCCTCGACCAGACCCGCGGGTGGTTCTACACGCTGGTGGTCTTGGCAACGGCGTTGTTCGACGAGGTGCCGTTTCGCAACTGCGTGGTCAACGGGCTGATCCTGGCCGAGGACGGGCGGAAGATGTCGAAGAGCCTGAGGAACTACGAGGATCCGATCGACGTCATCAACCGCAACGGCGCCGATGCCTTGCGGGCCTTCCTGATCAACTCACCGGTGATGCGGGCCGAGACCCTGCGTTTCTCGGAGAAGGGTGTGCGTGAGGTGGTGCGCACCGTCATGCTTCCGCTTTGGAACGCTTATTCGTTCTTCACGACGTATGCCGAGGCCGACCGCATCGGTCCCGAGGACCTCGCCTCGGCCCCGCCCCCGGCAGAGCGGCCCGAAGTGGACCGCTGGATCCTTTCCGTGCTCCAGAGCCTCATCAAACGGGTAAACGAGCAGATGGAGGGCTACTACCTGTATGCGGTCGTCCCGCCGATGCTGGCCTTCATCGACGACCTCACCAATTGGTACATCCGCCGTTCTCGCCGCCGGTTCTGGCGCACCAAGACCGGCGACGACAGGGACAAGACGGCCGCCTTCGCCACCCTGTACGAGGTGCTGGTGACGTTCGCCGGCGTCCTGGCACCCCTCCTTCCGTTCGTCACCGAAGAGATCTTCCTCCACCTCGTGGTCCGGCAGCGGCCGGAGGACGGTGATGGCCCCGACAGCGTCCACCACACCGACTATCCGGAAGCCGACCCGGCACTCATCGATGCCCAGCTCGAACGGTCAATGGCCGTCGTCCGCCGGGTGGTCAATCTGGGTCGGGGCCTGCGGGTATCCGAGAGGATCCGGGTCCGCCAGCCGCTTCCCAGCATGACCGTGGTGACCAGAGACCCGGCGTCCCGCGCCGCAATCGCCGGCCATCTCGACCTCATCGGCGAAGAGCTCAACGTCAAGGAGGTGCGCCTCGGCGAGCACGAGGCGGATCTGGTTCACCTCAGCGCCAAGGCCGACTTCAGGGTGCTCGGACCCCGCCTGGGCGCCCGGGTGAAGCAAGTGGCCGCCGCTATTGCCGCCCTGGGCGACGAGGACGTCGATCGGCTCGTCGAAGGAGGGGCCGTCCAAGTAGAGGGCGAAACCATCAGCGGAGGCGATGTGGTGGTGACCAGGATCCCGCGTCGGGGCCAGGTCGTTGCAGCGGAAGGCTCGTTGGTGGTGGTCCTCGATTGCGCCCTCTCGGACGAGCTGATCTCCGAGGGCTTGGCCCGCGAGGTCGTCAACCGCACTCAAGCGCTGCGCAGGGAAGCCGGACTGGCCGTGAGCGACCGCATCGAGCTGCGCTGGGCCACCGATGATGATGCGCTGGCGGCCGCCATCCGGAGCCACCAGGCGTTCATCGCAGCCGAGATCCTGGCTCAGCGAATCTCTGAAGGCACCGGGCCCGAAGCGAGCACCGTCGAAATAGGGGGAAGGCGGCTGCTGCTCGAGCTGGCACCGGCCGGTGGCTAGCGGCTCAGCACACTACTCCTACGACGATGCTCAATCCGACGATGAGGATCAATGGTGAGAGGTCCAATGAGATCCCGCCCACCGGCACGGCCGGGACCACGGCTCTGATCGGCCGTAGCAAGGGATCGACCGCCTTACCGAACAGCTCCTCGACGCGCCGAACGGGGTGCCCCCACGGCATCCGTCCGAAGTCGACGATCAGGCGCAGCACGATGCGCCCTATGACTACGAAGTAGTAGATGCGAAGAAGCGAGCAGACGAGGTCCAAACCGGCTCAGCTCAGGTCGCGGCCTTCGTAGAGACCGAGAGAGGCCAGGCGGCGCCGCTCGTCGCGGCTCACAGTCACCCGGGGCGGAGTCACCAATATCACACCTTGTGCGACCCGCCTCATCGTGCCGTCGAGGGCATAGGTCAGACCGGAGGCAAAGTCCACGAGCCGCCGCACCATTTCCGGCTCGGTCGTCCGCAAATCGAGGACCACCGGAGTCCTCTCCCGAATCAGGTCGGCGAGTAATTGGGCATCCGAGAAGCTGTTGGCGGAAATGACCTCCGACTCGGCGGTCGTCGAGGTGGGGCGCACCGCCGACTCTTCGCTCTCGTTGGAAATGTACACACCCGCCTCGGCCAACGCCGGATCGGCAGCGATTCGCCGCCGGGACCGGGGCGGCGGCTCGACTCGCTGACCGGGAATCGTTCCGGTGGGTGTTCCGACGTGCTGCACACTCTTCGCGGTCCGTCGTGGCGGCGCTTGCGGCGGGGGTGCTTTGGCCGGCACCTCGCCGTCCCCCGGCTCGGCTTCGGGCCCCTCTTCCTCGTCGACCAACCCCAAGTAGTAGAGGGTCTTCTGCCAGAGTGATGCCATGTTCACCTTCCGGTTCGTCGTGGCCAGGGCCCGCCGGCATCACGTTCCCCGTGCGGCGCCAAAGATAGCCCGTCCCACGCGGACGAGTGTGGCTCCCATCTCCACGGCCACCTCGAAATCGTCGGTCATACCCATCGAGAGCTCCCGGACTTCGGGCCACTCCTTGGCCAACTGATCGCGCACGCCCACCAAGGCCTCGAACCATGGCCGGGCCTGATCCGGGCTGGCCACCTGGGGCGGCATCGTCATCACCCCCAACAGATCGATGCCGAGATCGATACAGATCGAGGCCGCTTCCCGGGCCTCTAGGGGACGAAAGCCGTGCTTTTGAGGCTCCCCCCCGACATTGACCTCCAGCAGAGCCGGCGGCGCGGCGCCACCACGGGCCCAGCTCTGGGCCAGGGAAATCCGGTCCAGCGAGTGCAGGAGCACGGTCAGCGGACGGACCTTCCCCACCTTGTTGCGCTGTAGGGGTCCGATGAAATGCCAGTGGATGTCGGAGGGAAGCAGCGGCGCCTTGGCCACCAACTCTTGGGCCCGATTCTCTCCGAAGTGGCGCTGGCCGGCTCCATAGGCTTCGAGGACCTGGTCGACGGATCGCCCTTTGGTGACCGCCACCAGGGTGATCTCGTCGGGGTTTCGGCCGCCTCGGATCGCGGCCGCTCCGATCCGCTCCAGTACCTGCTTCAGGCGCTCGGCAACCAACCTACCGCCACCTGGCGCGATGGCGTTCCGGTGCGCCGGTACGAGTGGAAGCCGGCGCCACAACTGGTGCAGTGCTCATCCCTCCACACGGCCAGGCTCCCCAACTGCGCTACGGCCGCCGACGAAAGATTCACCCCCGGGGCGCCGGAGCGAGTCGTGACGGCGTACCCCTCCAGGGCGGCCAGAACTTCCTCTCCCACCTCGTAGCAACATGGTCCTATGGCCGGCCCGACGGCGGCCCGTTCCGGTTCCGCGCCCGATCGGGCCATGTGGTCGAGGGTCGCGCCGATCACGCCGGCCGCCAGACCCCTCCACCCGGCGTGGATCACCGCTACGACCGCCCGACCCTCCACGATCACCGGGACGCAGTCGGCCGTTCCCACCACCAGCGGCAACCCCGGTGTGCTCGTCATCAGGGCGTCACCCTCTCCCGCCAACCCCGGACCCCGAGCCGTCAACACATCGGTTCCATGGACCTGCCGAGCGAAGGCCCATTTCGAGCTGATGCCCAGCTCTCGGGAAATGGCAGCACGAGCCTCGGCAGAGGCGCGGGCGTCGCCGTCTCGGGCGGTGCCAAAGGCCGCCCCACGGAACCCGGGCGGGCGGATCATCCTTCTACGAAGGATGGAATGTCGAGGTCGTCTTCCCGGCCCGGTGCGAAGCCGGGTTCCTCTTCCAGGTCCTCATAGCTCCACAGCCGGGAAGGACGGCCCGCCTCGAATCCGGCGGCGATGACCGTCACCCGTACCTCGTCATCGAACGCATCATCGATGACGGCCCCGAAGATCACATTGGCGTCTGGATCGCAATGTTCGGCGATGGCCCCGGCGGCTTGATTCACCTCGAGCAAGGTCAAATCGGTGGGACCGGCCACCGACATGAGCACACCGGTGGCACCCTCCATCGATGTCTCCAACAGCGGACTCGAGATGGCTTTGTCGGCAGCCTGCTGGGCCCGCTGCTCCCCCGTCGAGCGGCCGATACCCATCACCGCGGATCCGGCCCCCTGCATCACCGCCTTGACGTCGGCGAAGTCGACATTGATCAACCCAGGGGTCGTGATGATGCCGGTGATGCCGGCGACCCCGCTCGTAAGCACCTCGTCGGCCAGCTGGAAAGCCTCGACCACCGTCGTGCTGGGCTCGGCCACCTCCAGCAGTCGATCGTTGGGAATGATGATCAGGGTGTCGACCGCCTGCTTGAGATCCTGTATCCCCTGTTCGGCCTGCACCGAACGGCGACGGCCCTCGAAACCGAATGGGCGGGTGACCACACCAACAGACAGCGCTCCGAGTTCCCGGGCGATTTCCGCCACGACCGGAGCACCACCGGTACCGGTACCGCCTCCCTCCCCGGCCGTGATGAACACCATATCGGCACCCTTGAGGGCGTCCTCGATGTCGGCGCGGTGGGACTCGGCGGCTTGGCGCCCCAGCTCGGGGTCGGCCCCCGAGCCCAGGCCGCGAGTCAGATCCCTGCCGATGTCGAGCTTGATATCGGCGTCGGACATGAGCAACGCCTGAGCATCGGTGTTGATGGCAACGAACTCCACACCACCCACTCCGGCGTCGAGCATTCGGTTGACGGCATTGACGCCTCCCCCACCAACGCCGACTACTTTGATCACCGCTAGGTACGTTTGCGGGGTCCTTCGCTCACTCGTCATGATGCCCGCCAGGTTACCCGATACAAGAACGCGAAAAAACGTGGCCGACTCACCTTCAACTTCAGGTTGAGAGTCCAGGGTCGACCCTCACTTTACTGATCCGGCGTCTGCTCCCCGCCCCCGGCCCCGTCTCCCAATGCGTGCTCGAACAAGGCCGGCCGACTCGGGGCGACCAGATTGACGGCCCACCCCTCAGGCACGTCCTCGGCTAGGAAGGCCATGAACGCCGTGGCCTTGGCCGTCATCTCCCGGGCCCGGCCCAGCTTCGCGGAGAGAGCGCCGGCCTCGGCCCACAGGGCCCCGTCCCGGACCCCGACTTCCAGATCGGCGGCCACGTCGGGGACCAGGGTGTTGGCAAATTCGAGGACGCCGGCGGCCTCGGCATGCTGCACGGCCTCCCCCACCGAACCCGTCACCCCGGGAAGCCGGATCGTCGCCAGGCCGGACCGGGGGGCCGCCGCCTGCTCGACCACCACGCCATCGCCCCCGAGCAGCAGCCAGCCGTCATCGGCTTCCGCCCACGCCGCCGGATGCCGCTCGACCACGACCAGTTCCACCCTATCGGGCAAAACAGCCGACACCGCGGCGTCGCTGACCCACGGATCCTCCTCGATGGCCCGCTCCGCTCGGCCCGCCCGCCAAATAGCCGATACGATCGGCGTACCTGGTGAGATCCCCGCTTCCTCGAGCAGCCGCAATGCATCAGAATTCTCGATGCCGCTCGATGTCACTTCATCGACGTCGAGCAGCGTCGACTGCGAAACCCAAACTGCGAGGCCGACGACCACCAGGATCATCGCCATCCATGCCATGGCCCGCAGCCGCCGGCGCGCCCCGTGCTCGGCCACCCGGCGGCGACGCTGTTGGAGACGCGGGTCCATGGTGATGGTCATGGATCGGCCCGGTCCGGAGAAGGGCGGAACGCGCCGGCAAAGTGGATCTCGGGCTCGAGCCATGTTCCGGTGGCCCGGCCCACCCGGGAGCGGACCGCCCACACCAAGTCGAAGAGGTCTTGAGCGCGGGCGCCGGGGTCGGCGACGAAGAAGTTGGCATGCTTGTCGGATACGGCTACCGAGCCGACCCGGAATCCCTTCAGGCCCGTCTCGTCGATGATCCGACCGGCCGCGTCGCCCGGCGGATTCTTGAACACACTCCCAGCGTTCAGCGTGCCCCCGGGCTGGTGCTTACGCCGCCACTGAGTGACCTCGCGTATGCGTCGCTCGCCCTCCTCGCTGCTGCCGGGAACGGTATGGAACCGGGCCGACGTGACCACATCGTTGTCGGTGAGGCGGCTGGTGCGATAGCCCAAGCCCAGGTCGTCCACGGTCCGCTCCTCGGCACGGGATCGGTCGATGTCCACGACCCGGGCCGCCGTCAGGCACTTCGAGATATCGCTTCCGTGACAACCGGCGTTCATGCGCACCGCTCCCCCCACCGAACCGGGCACGCCGACACACCACTCCAATCCCAAACGTCCCGCCCGTACCGACGTCCTGGCCAAGGTCGGAAGCGAAGCCGCCCCGCCGGCCACGACCTCGCCACCGTCGGTCACCTCCACCCTCCCCAGGCCGGTGCCGAGGCGCATTGCCAGGCCCCGGAATCCATCGTCGGCGATGACCAGATTGCTGCCCCGCCCCACCACCAGCACGGCCAGCCCCTCTTCTGCAGCGGCCTCCGTGAGCTCCAACAGATCCTCCTCGGAGTCGACCTCGGCGAAGTAGTCGGCCGGCCCCCCGAACTTGTAGGTAGTCAATGGGGCCAGCGGCACGTCCTCGGCCACCCGACCGGCGCCCACGAGGTCAGCCAGCGTCGTCATCGCCGCTCAGCCAACAGGGCGGCCAGTTCGTCGGCCACAGCCGTGACGTCTCCGGCACCGAGCAGGACCACGAGATCGCCCTCCTCGGTCCGCCGGGACAGGTAGGAGGCGAGCTCTCGCCGCTTGGGGACGTACACCACCCGCGGGGTCCCGGCGGCCGTAACGGCGTCGGCCACCAGCCTTCCGGTGATTCCCGGCACCGGGGCCTCGCCGGCTCCGTAGACGTCGGTTACGACGACTCGATCGGCTCGGGCCAGGGCCGGTCCGAAGGCGCTCGCCAGCTCGGCGGTTCGGGAATACCGATGCGGCTGGAACACCGCCCAGATCGTGTGCCACGGTCCGAGACGGGCAGCGGCCAGGGTGGCTTCGACCTCGGTGGGATGGTGGGCATAGTCGTCGACGACGGTGACCCCGGCGATCCTGGCCCGGACCTCGAAACGACGGCGTACGCCCATGAAATCCTTGAGCCCGGCGGCTGTGGCTCCCAGGTCATGGCCCACTTCGGCCAGAGTGGCCAACACGCCGGCGGCATTCTGCACGACGTGAAGGCCGGGGCGGGGCACCTCTACGTCGGCCGCCTCCCCCCGTCCCCGCAACGTGAAACGAGCCTGAGACGGCCCGTGCTCGGCGATCTCGATCGTCCAGTCTGCCTCGGGGCTGATGCCGTAGGTAACGGCCCCGATCCGATTAGCCAGACGGCGTCCCCCCGGATCATCGATGCACACCACCACCGGACCCTCGACTCCGCCACCGACCTCGGCAAAAGCCTCCTCCAAGGCGCCGACCGATCCGTAGTGATCCAGGTGGTCGGCTTCGACGTTGGACACCATCAGCGCCGCCAAACGAAGCTCCAAGAAGGTCCCAAACGCCTCGTCCGCTTCGACGACGAAAAGCCCGGGCTCGCCGAGATGGGCGTTGGTGTTGAGGTCGACCAGATCCCCTCCCACCAGGAAGGACGGGTCACGACCCAAACCCCTGAGCCCGGCCACCGCCATGGCCGTGCTGGTGGTCTTTCCGTGCGTGCCGGCAAATCCCAGAGCCGGGGTCTCTCTGCTGAGCACGCCAAGCAGCCGAGGCCGCTTCCAGGAGGGGATCCCGGCGACCTCGGCGGCAACCAGCTCGGGATCGGAAGCGGGCACCGCCGAAGAAGACACCACCAGATCCCACCGCCGGGCCTCTTCGGGGCGGTGCCCCACCCAGGTATCCACCCCCAGGTCCCTGAGGGCGTCGAGGGCGGCGGCCGGCTTCAAATCGGAGCCGCTCACCGAGTAACCCTTCTGAGCCAGCAGCTTGGCAAGGCCGCTCATTCCGGCGCCCCCCACGCCGACCAGGTGAATGTGGTGGAAGCCTCCGAGCTCAGTCACCCGCCACCTCGATCATCACGTCGGCCACGCAGCGTGCCGCGTCGCTCCTGGCAACGGCGAGGGCGCCGGACGACATCTCCCGTAATCTCTCGGCATCGGCCAACAGCTCGGCCACCACCTCCGGCAGCGACTCCACCTCGTCCTCGGCGACGATCCGGGCACCGTCCGTCTCGGCCAGCACTTCGGCATTTCCTTCCTGGGCCACTGCGGCCAACGGCACGAGCACCGAAGGTGTGCCGGTTGCGGCCAGCTCGCTCACGGTCATAGCGCCGGCGCGGGCTACGACCAAGTCTGATGCCGCGTAGAAGTCCTGCATCGCCTCCTCGAACGAGAGAACGACCCAGGGTACCGACGCGCCTTCAGCGCGCCGTTGCATCTCGGCAGCGGCGGACGGGCCGGCCACATGGAGAACGGCGGCACGGCCCGGCAAGCGCCCAGCGACCAGCGCCGCCGCCGCATCATTGAGAACCCTGGCTCCCAGGCTTCCGCCCAGCACGCCCACGACCATGGCGTCCGAGGGGAGTCCGTAACGAGCCCGGGCTCCGAGACGCAGGGCTTCTCTGTTGAAGTCCATGAATTGAGGCCGGAGTGGGTTCCCGACCACCTCGGCCCGCTTGAGGCGAGCGGCTGCCGGAGCAAAGGCTACGAGGACCCGGCTCGCCAAGGGGGCACTCAGCCGATTGGCAAGGCCCGGCGACGCGTTTTGTTCGTGGATCACCAGCGGGACCCGGGCCCGCCGGGCCGCCAAGGCGGCGCTCACCGTCACGTAGCTTCCCACGGCGAGGAGAGCGCCCACTTTCCGTTCGACCAACTCTTCGCGTATCCGTTTCGCCGCGGCCACGACCACGCCCGGGAGCCGGAAATTGGCGGGGCTCAACGAGCGGCGCAGACCCTGGAGCGTCAGCCGCACATAGGGGTACCCGGCAGGGGGGACCACATCTGCGGCCAGTCGATCGCCGCCGAAGAACACGATGTCGTCCTGATCGATCCCCTCGGCCACCAACGCGTCGGCGACGGCCAGGCCCGGATAGACATGGCCGCCCGTGCCGGCGGCGGCGATGGCGTAACTCATCGCGCCTCCCGGGACTCCCTGGCGATGGCCACCAGCACGCCCACGGCTGCCAGGTTGGTCATCAAAGCGCTGCCGCCGAACGACATGAAGGGCAGCGGAACGCCCGTGATCGGAACGATCCCGGCGACGCCGCCGATATTGACCACCGCCTGAAGCGACAACCAAGCCACGATGCCTATCCCCAAGAGTCGGCCGAAGCGGTCGGCGGCCCGCAAGGCGATGAGCGTTCCGGCCACCGTGAAAGAGACGAAGAGCACGATCACGCCGAGGACCCCGACAAAGCCGGTTTCTTCGCCGATGATGGCGAAGATGAAATCGGTGTGAGCATTGGGGAGAAAGGACCACCGGGCCCGACTCAGACCAAGACCGACGCCGAAGATACCCCCCGTCCCCAGCGCCACGAGGCTCTGGACCGCCTGGAAACCCGTGTCGAGACTGTCGGCGAAGGGATCGAGGAAGCTGGTGATGCGGGCCCATCTATACGGAGCCACGGCCGCCAGCACGGCGGCGGCTACCGAAGCCAGCGCCGCCGAGCCGAACACGTACCGAAAGGGAGCCGCAGAGGCCATCAGAACCGCAAAGGCTGCTCCTCCGATGATGAGGGTCGTTCCCATATCGGGCTGCTTCATCACCAGCGCTCCCACGACGCCCAGCGACAGCAATACCGGCCAGAAGAAGTCCCCGAAGCTCCGCAGTGAGCCTTCTCGCCGCGTCATGATCATGGCCAAGAAGGCGACCACGCTGAACTTGGCGAATTCGGAGGGCTGTACGCTCATCGAACCGATCGAGAGCCAACGCTGCGATCCCCCTCGAACGTCTCCGACGGCCAACACGACGACCAGGGCGGCGATGGTGGCGAAGAGCAGCGGTACGGCCAGGTGCTGATAGGTGCGGTAGGGAATGCGGGCCACAACCAGCAGAGCAACCACACCGAGAATGGCCCATAGTGCCTGTCGCTTGAAGTAATAGAGAGAGTCTCCCGTCTCCCGGATCGAAGTCACCGACGAAGCCGACAGCAGGGTGCCCAGTCCGACGATCACCAGGAGTGCCACCGGTACCAACACGAAAACGATGAGGCGGGCCCTGTAACCGGCTCGTTCCGACCTGGTCCGGGCCAGACGGCGGGCCGACGTAATCGAGATCACCCGTCCGGCCACGGATTCCTCCCAACCACTGCGGCGGCAAAGGCTTCGCCGCGGGCGGCATACGACTCGAACATGTCGAAGCTGGCGCAGCCCGGTGCCAGGAGAACGGTGTCGCCCGCCTCGGCCATTGCAGCGGCCACCGCAACCGCTTCAGCCATGTCGGCTGCCCGCGTCACCTTGGAGGGGTCGGCCGCCACCAGCTCTCCGGCCGC
Source organism: uncultured Acidimicrobiia bacterium (assembly GCA_964347285.1). Lineage (GTDB taxonomy): Bacteria > Actinomycetota > Acidimicrobiia > Spongiisociales > JAOTWH01 > CAYFYE01. Next base: position 46,418 of record CAYFYE010000002.1, on the reverse strand, counting down.
CTCCCCCAGGGCCACCACCGCACGCACGTTCGCTGCGGTGACCAGAGGCGTCAGGTCGAGACCTTTGTTGCGTCCCCCGGCGATCAGCACCACCGGACCGTACGCCGCAAGCGAGGCCAGGGCGGCATGCGGATTGGTGGCCTTCGAATCATCTACGAACGTCACCCCGCCCCGCTCTTCGACCACCGTTCGGCGGTGGGGACCGGGGCGAAAGGCCGAGATTGCGGCCTCCACCGCATCGTCCGGGATACCCGCTTCCGAGGCGGCGACGCCGGCGGCAACCAGGTCGACTCCATAGGCGGCGTCGGCGGTGGCCACTTCGAGAGCCACATCCCCCAGCCAGAGCTTGCCCCCCTCCACGCCTCCTGCCTCGAGACGGCGTACTCCGCTCACCGGAACACGCCGGGACGGTGCTCCTGCAGCCAGCTCGGCCGCCCCGACGTCGTCGCCGTCATAGACGAGCACGTCATTGGGGCCCTGGGCGGCGAACACGTTGGCCTTGGCGGCAGCGTAAGCCTCGAAGCCGCCGTGCCAATCGAGGTGATCGGGGGCGACGTTCAGGAGGACCGCCACCACCGGTCGAAACGCTTCGACGAAGCGGAGCTGAAAACTCGAGGCCTCGGCCACCACGAGATCCCAGTCGCCGTCGGCCACCTCAGACAAGGCCGTACCGATGTTTCCGGCGGCGGCGCTCCTCAGCCCGGCGCGGTGCGCCATGCCGGCCACGAGACCGGTAACCGTCGTCTTGCCGTTTGTTCCGGTCACCGCCACCAGGGGCGCCGAGAGGTGCCGGAAGCCGAATTCGAGCTCGCTCCACAACGGGAGCCCGGACCGAAGCGTGTCCTGGATCAGCGGGGAGTGCTCCCGGATGCCGGGGCTGGCAACCACCGCATCCGCCCTGGCCAGCAGACGGCGGGACCAGACGCCGCCGTGCACCTCGAAACCGTCGGATCGCAACGGGCCGAGGGCCGCAGGATCTTCGTCGAACACGACCGCCTCATAGCCCCGGCGACGAGCCAGGCCGGCTGCCGCGGTGCCGCTCACCCCGGCCCCGAGCACCAGATACCTCATTCGAGACCCCCTGTTGTGGTGATGAAGTCGCCGTAGAAGAGGCCTAGGCCCACCGCCACGAAGAGCGCGGCCAGGATCCAGAAGCGAACGATGATCATCGTCTCCGGCCACCCCGCCAACTCGAAGTGGTGGTGGATCGGCGCCATCCGGAAGATGCGTTTGCCCCACCCCCGGAACGAAATCACTTGAAGAATGACCGAGCCGGTCTCGATCACGTAGAGGCCGCCGAGCACGACGAGCAGCAGGTGGGTATTGGTGAGCAGGGCCAGGGCGGCCATGGCGCCGCCCAGAGCCTGCGAACCGGTATCGCCCATGAAGATCTGTGCCGGCGCCGCGTTCCACCACAGGAACCCGAGGGTGGCTCCCAGCAATGCCGCTGCCATCACCGCCAGGTCGAGGCCTCCGGAGATGGGGTAGAAGTCCGGATTCCGGAATTGCCAGAAAGCCATGATCACGAAGGCGCCGAACACGAGCGATCCGGACCCGGCGGCCAGGCCATCCAGACCGTCGGTGAGATTGACCGCGTTGGCGGTGGCAATGAGCATGACGAGCACCCAGACAACGTAGAAGGGACCGAGATCGAATCCGAGCTCGCGCGTGAAGGAGAGCTCGGTGCTCACCCCCGCTTCGACTGCGCCCCACGCAAACAGACCGGCGACGACCACCTGGCCGAGGAATTTCCACCGTTTGTTGAGACCGAGGTTGCGCTCCCGGCGAACCTTGGAAAAGTCGTCCAGGAAGCCGATGAATCCCATGCCGGCAACGGCACCCAACGCAAGGCCTCCCGGAGCGGTGAACGGCCGCACCGAGAAGTCGAAGCCCTCGCCCGGGGTCCACATGCTGAGGTGGCCGACGAGATAGCCGATGCCCAGCGCCGCCAACACCACCAGTCCGCCCATGGTGGGGGTACCCCGCTTGTGGAAGTGATCTTCCACCTCTTCACGAATGAACTGTCCGATGTCCAAGCGACGCAGCAGCCGCATTGCCCAGGGCGTCAGCAGGATGGCAATCCCGAATGCCACGCTCCCGGATACCAGGAGGGCGATCACTGGGACGCCTCCTCGGCGAGACCGGCGGCCAATGCCTCGAGGCCCACCACCCGCGAGCCCTTCACCAGCACGACGTCGCCGGGAGTAACTGCCTCCAACACGACGGCTCGGGCCTCGGCCATCGTCGCCACCGGAACGGCAACGTCTCCGGCACCGGCGGCCAATCCCGGATCGGTACCTACCACGACCACCGGGTTGAAGCCCAGTTCGGCGGCCAGCCGACCGATCCGCAGGTGCTGCTCTTCCTCGGCCACACCCAGCTCTGCCATGAGGCCGAGCACGGCCATGTGCCGTCCCGGCATGGCGGCCACGGTCCGCAGGGCCGACTCGGTAGAGGTGGGATTGGCGTTGTACGCGTCGTTGACGATCGTGAAAGAACCGTGGTGGACCTCCATCCGCCAGGGCGATCCCGAGGCCGATTCCATTGCGGCGCAGGCGGCGGCCAGATCCTCGCCGAGGCCGGCAACGGCGGCGCAGGCGGCAGCAGCGTTGAGAGCATGGTGGGCCCCCGACAGGCGGAGCCGCATACGGTGCCGTCCTTGTGGCGTGTGCACGGTGAAGGCCGGCCGGCCGTCGCTGTCCAAAACGAGATCCCGCACCGCAACGTCGCCTCCATCGAGACCGAAGGTGAGGCACCGTCCCCGATGGTCGGGCAGCCGCTCCTCTCCCTCGGGCAAGACGGCCACGCCGTTCGGACCGAGCGAAGCGACCAACTCCCATTTGGCCGCGGCCAGGGCCTCGGGGGTACCGAACGTCTCGAGATGCACCAAACCGAGGTTGGTGATCACAGCCACATGGGGCCGTACCGCCGGCGCCAGTCGGGCAATGTGCCCCAGCCCTCTGCTGCCCACCTCGATCACCAGACGACGGCAGCCTTCCGGGGTCCCCAGGACCGTGAGCGGCACGCCGATCTCGTTGTTGTACGAGTATGGAGATGCCCAGGTATCAGGACCGAGTCCGGCGGCCAGCAAATCCTTCGTGGACGTCTTTCCGGTGCTCCCGGTGATTGCCACCACCCGGGCGTCGATCTCGGCCCGGCGGCGGACGGCCAGGTCGATCAGCGCCTGGAGAGGATCGTCCACCTCGATGCGCGGCTCGAGACCGCCTCCCCTACCGGTGCCGACGATGACGGCCGCGGCTCCGGCCTCCAGCGCCGCACCGGCGAAGTCGTGCCCGTCGCGGTGTTCACCACGCAGTGCCACGAAGACGGCATCGGGGGTCACCGAGCGGGAATCGGTCACAATGGCGTGCACCGGGACCAGCAGGCTGCCGTGAGCATCGCCGCCGGTGGCATCGACCACCGTGGCCAGATTCCACTCCAAGGGCGTCGCCACCAGCCGGTTCACAGAGCTAAGACCTCCTCCTGCGCCACGGTGCGATCGCTGAAGGGTTCGACGTGATCGGCGAACTCCTGCCCCTCCTCGTGCCCCTTGCCGAGAATCAGGACCACATCGCCGGGGCGGGCTCGGTGCACGGCGGCCCGGATGGCCGTCCGCCGATCGGGATCCTCCAGCACCTCGGCACCGGCGGCGCGTGCTCCTGCCGCCACGGCGCTGATGATGTCGAGGGGGTCTTCGCTGCGCGGGTTGTCGGACGTCACCACAACGAGGTCGGCGCCGGCGGCCGCTGCTCCCATCCGGGGCCTCTTGTCGGGATCGCGATCCCCACCGGCGCCCACGACCGCGACCACTTGCCGGGGACCCATGCGGCGCACCGCTCCCAATACCGCTGCGATGCCGTCCGGGGTGTGGGCATAGTCCACGATCACGTCGAAGGGTTGGCCGACATCGACCCGATCAAACCTCCCCGGGACCCGGTCCAGGGCCTCGAGTCCGCTCACCACCTCCTCGAGCGATATCCCCAACTCCAGAGCACAAGCAGCGGCAACCAGGGCGTTGGCCACGTTGAAGTCACCACCCAGCGAGAAGTCGATCGGTGCCCTTCCGGCGGGAGCGTCGAGCGTGAACCGGCTGCCGTCTAGACGCAACTCCACGTCCCGGGCGCCGACGTCGGCAGCGGTCAAACCAACAGTGGTCACCGGCAGGGCCGTCGTGGCCGCCAGCCGTTCCCCCCACGGATCATCGATCCACACCACCGCCCGGGCCGCCCGCTCCTCTTCGAACATCGAGGCCTTGGCGGCGAAGTAGGTTTCCAGGTCTCCGTGGAAATCCAGATGGTCCTGGCTCAGGTTGGTGAACGCGGCGACGTCGAAGCGCATCCCATCCACCCTTCGCAGGGCCAAGCCGTGGGACGAGACCTCGATGGCCGCCAGCTCGACCCCGGCGGAGACCATTCCCGCCAACAGCCTCTGGAGATCGGTTGCTTCCGGGGTCGTTCGGGCGATGGGCACCGCCCGCCCTCCGATTCGCGCGCCGAGCGTGCCTACCACCGCCGCCCTGCGGCCGGCCGCACCGGCGATGGACTCCAGCAGATGCGTGACCATCGTCTTCCCATTGGTGCCGGTCACCCCGACCATCTCGAGCTGCATCCAGGGATCGCCGTGTACGGCGGACGCCAGGGGCCCCATCGATCGCCTGGTGTCGGCCACGATCAGCTGATCGGCGGCCACTCCCTCCATCTCGTGATCGACGCACAATGCAGCGCCGGCGTCTGCGGCCCGAGCGGCGAAGGTGTGGCCGTCGGACGTGTGTCCCCGCACAGCGACGAACAGAGTCGCAGCGGAGCATTGCCGACTGTCGTGGGTGACATCGGTCACCCGGCGATCGGGGTCGCCGATCACCCTCCCCTCCACCATGGCGGCCAGGGCCTCGAGGGTGGGGCCGTCAGTCAGCATCGGGAGGTACCCCCAGCTGGTGTAGCGACGAAAGGGCGATCTCGGCAAAGGCCGGCGCGGCGACCGTCCCACCGAACTCGCCGCCGGCCGGCGCGTCGATTGTCACCGCAATCACGACCTTCGGGTCGTCGAGCGGAGCCATTCCGATGAAACTGGACACGACGTCGTCCCCGTACTCGCCGAGCTCGGCAACGAACTTCTCGGTGGTCCCGGTCTTGCCGCCCACCTGATAGCCGGTGATCCGGGCGTTGACCCCGGTACCCCGTTCGACCACCCCTCCCAGCATCACCCGCATCTGTACCGCGGTCTCCTCCGAGACCACCCGTCGCTCCAGGCGGGGTCCGCTCTCCCGGCTGCCGTCCCCGTTCACGATCTCGGCAACGAGTTGCGGGCCGACCCAGACACCGTCGTTGGCGATGATTGCAAACGCCGAGGCCATCTGCAGCGCAGTGACCGAGACGCCGTAGCCAATGGCGGTGCTGGCGCCACAGGTGGAGTGGCACCAATCCTCGGGCGAGTGGAGCACGCCTCGGGCCTCGCCCGGAAACCCCACCCCGGACGGCCGCCCGAAGCCGAAATCGGCCAGATAGCGGTGGAGCACCTCGTTACCCACCCGGCGCTGAAGGAGGATCGTCCCCACGTTCGAGGAGTAGGTCACGATGTCGGACACAGTCAGGTCGGGTGGATGACCACCAACGTCCTCGTACACCTTGTCGTTGATCACCAGCTCGTCGGGAATGTGAAACACATCAGCGGGCTTGACGAGGCCCTCTTCGATGGCTGCGGTCACCGTGATCAGCTTCTGCGTCGATCCCGGCTCATACAGGTCGGTGACGGCTCGATTGCGAAACGCCTCCGGATCCACTCCGGAACGCTCGTTGGGATCGAACGTCGGCAGGTTAGCCATCGCCAGGATCTCACCGGTCTCGGGCTGGAGAACGACCACCGAGCCCCCGGCCGCCCCGAATCGATCCACCGTCCGAGCCAGCGTCTGCTCGGCCTGGAACTGGATTTCACGATCGATGGTGAGCACCAGGTCTCCTCCCGGCTCCGGTGGCACGAGTTCGTATTCCCCCAAGGGAATATCCACCTCCCCGGCCCGGTCCTTTTCGACGAGCAGCTCCCCAGGACGTCCCTGGAGTACCTCATTGTGCGCCAGCTCCAGGCCCTCCAGTCCGACGTTGTCGTCCTTGCGCACGAACCCGATGACGTTGGCTGCCAGCCGACCCGATGGGTAAGTCCGACGTGGCTCCTGAGTGAGATAGATACCGGGCAGATCGAAATCACCGATCACCTCGGCCCGGCGCCGGTCCAGCTGGCGGGTTACGTAGACGAACCCGGCGTCGCGCCGCAGGCGCTCCTCCAGGTCCTCGGTTTCGACGCCGGCGAATGGCGCAATCAGCCGAGCCGCTGCGGCTGGATCTTCCACCTGGAGCGGGTTGGCGTACACCGTGATGGCATCCACGGTGACGGCCAGCTCGTTGCCGTCCCGATCGAAGATCGTCCCCCGGTCGGCGGCCAGGACCTCCCGGCGCAGACGCTGCTCCATGCCACGAGCTGCGTATGCCTCGGCACGTACCGCCTGCACCTCGAACAAACGAGCAGCTACCGCGATCCAGGCCAGCAGCAGCACGGTCCCGATCGCCAGCAATCGAATGTTCAGTGCGCGTCGGGCCGGACGGCCCATAGCTAGCCGCCGGGACGAGCCGAGAAGCCCCCACTCCTCAGGTCGCCAGCGCTCGACCGGTCGCTCATGGCTGGGCGCTCAGCAGAGTCTTGAGCTCGATCCAGCCCTGATCGATGTCGGGGGCCTCCGGCGACATGCCCGACACGTGCAGGGTGCGGCGCCCCTCCGGGTACACCATCCCCATGCCCTCGGCGGCCCGAATGACCCGATCGGGAGACTCCAACTCGGCCACCTCCAGGCGCAGCTGCCAATACCGGGTCTCCTCGGCGAGCGAGGCAGTCTCGATTTCCTGGAGCACGAATGCCGTCCGATCCAGGGCAACCCGGGAGTAGATGATCGCCAGGAAGCAGGCGATTACTGCAGCAGTGAACATCACCCAGCCCCGCAATCGAGGCGCCGGCCTCGGTCTGCGGTTGACCACCAGCTCCAAACCCCGTGCGGGGGCGGCCCGGGGAAGAGCGCTCACGCCGCATCGCCGCTGCCTGACGGCAGCGTCCCCAGCTTCTCCGCAGCCCGCAAGCGGGCACTTCGGGCTCGTGGATTGGCGGCCACCTCCTCTGCGGACGGCTGCAGGCCCTTGCGCGTCAGCAGTCGCAGCTCGGCGACCTGCTCACACCGACATTCGGGGAGGTCGGGGGGACACGAGCAGTCCTTGGAACCAGCGGCCAACCTCCGTTTGGCGATGCGGTCCTCGAGCGAGTGGTAGGAGATCACCACGATGCGGCCTCCCGGTCGAAGCAGATCGATCGCACCGTCGAGCCCTCGCTGTAAAGCCTCGAGCTCGTCGTTAACGAAGATGCGGATCGCCTGGAAGGTGCGGCGGGCCGGATGCCTTCGCCGGCGGGCCGAGGTCGGTACGGCACTGGCAACGACCTCGGCCAGCCGGGCGGTGTCCTCGATGGGCCGAGCCGCCACGATGGCGCCGGCGATGCGGCCGGCATTCGGCTCTTCACCGAAGCGGCGGATGATCTCGGCCAGATCGTCGCGAGCGAGGGTGTTGACGACGTCGGAGGCGGTCCGAGCTGCATCCGGCCCCATGCGCATGTCGAGCCGGCCCTTTTCCCGAAACGAGAATCCCCGTTCCGGTTGCTCCAGTTGGAAAGAGGAGACACCCAAGTCGAAGAGTGCGCCCCCCAACTCATCGATACCCTCCTGGGCGCACACCGAGACCAGGGCGGCGAAGTTTGCCTGCACGAAGTGCACCCGTGCCGGCAATCCCGCGGTTCGGAATCGGCTCTCCGGGTCGCGATCGAGAGCCAGGATCTGGACGTCGGGGATCGATGCGACGAGTGCCCGGGTGTGACCGCCTCCGCCGAACGTCGCGTCCACTACCGGGCCGCTCCCGATCGGCCGCAGGAGGGCGACCACTTCGGCCACCATCACCGGTTCGTGCTGAGTGCTCTGATCCATGGTCAGCCCCCCGGAGCGCTGGCGCCAACATGGAAGCGGGCGGAGTAAGGGGCCTTCCATATGGCATCCGGGGGGCTGACGATGGACCAGGCATCGCCGCTCAGATTCCTTCCTCGGTCAGTGTCTCCTCGATATCGGCGTAGTACTCGTCGGCCTCGGCGGAGAGCCGCTCCCAGTTCGGCGTGGACCAGATCTCTACCCGCTCGGCGACGCCGACGACCGTGATTTCTTTCTCCAACGACGCATAGGCGCGCAGCGCCGGGGGGACGGCGATCCTCCCCTGCCCGTCCGGTACCTGATCGCTGGCTCCGGCAAAGAAGGAACGGGCGAAGTTGCGGGCCTTGCGGTCGGTGCGGGGCAGCTTCTTCACCCTTTCCACCTCTTCGTCCCAACGCGACATGGGGAACAGGTAGAGGCAGCGCTCCTGGCCTTTGGTGATGACGCATCCGCCCGCCAGGGCGTCACGAAACTTGCGGGGCAGCACGAGGCGACCCTTGCCGTCCAGGTTGTGCTGGAACTCGCCGAGAAACACTGCTCAGCCCCGTCCATCGTCCTCCATTGATCAACCACTTTGCCCCATTTTGTTACCCATGTCAACCACTTTATGGCCCATGTCGCCACCGCCCGCCATCGGCTCACTGACGTCCGAAGCAGGGCGACTCGCGGAACTGCGGGGCTAGTGTCGGGGCAACAGCACTCGAGGGACCGGTGAAGCGGCACGCACCCATCGTCATCATCGGTATCGGAGAGATGGCCGGCGTGTTTGCCCGAGGCTTCCTCCGTATCGGTCGGCCGATCTACCCGGTCACCCGGGAGACCGACCCCGGATCGATGGCCGCCGAGCTACCCGGACCAGCACTGGTACTCGTGGCGGTGGCCGAGAAGGACCTCCACGAAGTGCTCGGCGGGTTGCCGGCCCCGTGGCGACCCCGGGTCGGTCTCCTCCAGAACGAGCTCCTGCCCCGTGACTGGAAGGCTCACCACATCGAGGAGCCCACCGTGATGGCGGTGTGGTTCGAGAAGAAGCCGGGACGTGACGTCCGGGTGATCCTGCCCACCCGGGTCGGTGGGCCCACTGCCGGTCTCGTGGTCGAGGCTCTCTCGGCCATCGGCGTTCCGTCTGTGCCGGTGATGGATTCGGAGGCGATGACGCTCGAGTTGGTGCGCAAGAACCTGTACGTCCTGGTTGCCAACATCGTCGGCTTGGAGACTGGGGGTACGGTCGGCGAGCTGTGGACTCAACACCAGGATCTGGCCCGGCGCGTGACCGAGGAGATACTCGACATCCAGGAACGGCTCGTGGAACGAGAGCTTCCCCGAGAGATCCTCATCGAGGGAATGGCCGAGGCCTTTGCCGCCGATCCAGAGCACCAGGCGATGGGCCGCAGCGGACCGGAGCGTCTGGCCCGCGCCCTGTCACATGCCGATACTCTCGGCCTGGATGTTCCCGGCCTCCGGGCCATCCGGGAGCGGCGCCGCCCCGAGCCGGTCGCCTAAGCTCGCTCGACGAGGAGATGAGCCCATGCACGTGTTGATTGCCACCGACGGCCGACTCGAGCCCGATAGGGTCGTGCCCTTCGTCGCCGGCCTGGCCGGTGGCAGCCCGGTAACCGTCCTCACGGTGGTCGAGATACCGCGCACTCTCTTGGCCGAGCTGCGCGAGGTCTTCGGCGAGCAGGTGGATCCCCCCATCGACCGAGACGCCGAGTACGTACAGGCTCCGAGCGGTGGAGCCTCTGCCCAGAGATGGCCGGGGGACGATGCCATCCTCTCCCGCTATCTGGACGACCAGCGCGATCGGCGCACGGCAGCGCTGGGCCACGCCTTGCGGACGGCCGGCCTCGACGTGGTCATAGAGGCGCGCGAAGGGGAGAACGCGGCGGCTACGATCCTGGAAACCATCGACGACCTGCAACCCGATGTCGTCTGCGTCGGCAGCCACGGCCGAGGCCTCTTCCCCGACCTCATCGGGGGCACCGGGACCAAGCTGATGCGCCATGCCCCCTGCCCGGTGCTGCTGGTGCCGCTCGAGGCACGAGGTTCATCGACCCGCTGACCCGGCCCCCGGTGGGTGCCCATCCCCACTCAACGTCGCCGGAATGGCTTGGTAGGCGACCCTCGGTGGCAGGCGCCGAGGTTTTTCCTCAATCGTCCGGTGGCGACGGCCGAAGCTTGGTTAGGCTGACGATCCACAACCCACACACCATGCCCGAAGACCCTGTCGCCCGTCGCAAGGCAACACTCGCCGTTGCGCTTGCCTGCGCCCTCGTCGCCGCGCTGCTGATTGCCATCGGCCCTCCCGGCGTGCTGGCGCAGGACGAGGAGCCGGAACAGACCGAGAGCGTCCAGGCCGAGGAGATCGAGACTCCCGGCGAAGAGGTCGTCCCCCTGACTCGGGGCGACCGATTCACAGCCGAGGCCTGGGAACTGGCCGTGGGCGACGTGTTCCTGGCTCCGTCGCCGACCCGGGCCGGCTACACCGACGTCCGCATCGCGATCACCCTGCGCAGCCTGGGACCAGAGCCCTTGCCGTATCTGGCCGACGGCTTCGGGTCATCTCCCTCCGTGTACCCCCGGTTGGCGGTACGCGACGCGGCCGGAGTGGAGTACCCGCTGCCGGAGGAATTGGGCACCCAGGCCCTGACCACGGGTTCGATGCTGATCGACATCCCGGTGGGCCTGTCCGGGCGCTGGACGGTCGGCTTCCAGGTCCCCACCGTCTACTCGGGAGACTTGACGCTGATTGCCCGCTCGGAGGGGACCGCGGCCGAGTTCGACCTCGAATCCCCGATCGAGGAGCAGACCTTCGAGCCTCCGCAGGTGCCGGCCGTGGCCATGGGTCAGGACATCTCCTGGGGAGAAACGTTCGTGGCCCGGGCCGTCGAATACGGATCCGTGGTGTGCGGTGACCCCGATAGCGAGGTCGTCACCCAAGTGTTTGCCCTGGCTATCGACGTCGGAAACGTCACCGACATCGATGCCACCTGGCCCGGCGCCCGGTACCCGGACGTCGCCGCAGTGGCGCAATGGCCCAACGGAGCATCGGCCCGGCTGCACAGCGACACGTTCGCAGGCGATGCCGAGCTTCTCTTCAAGTGGGCCATCGATGCCGTCACCATCCCCGCCTCGGGCGTCCCGGGCCAGCCGGACAGCGCTTCGGTCCGCTATTCGCGGGCCTTCATATTCGGGGTGCCCCGCGATGGGCGCTTGGGGCCGGTGGCGGACCCTCCGGCCGGGGTGCTGCTCAACATCCCCGACGGCACCCAGAGATGGCTGGAAATGAGCGGTCCGGGGGAACTCGCCATCAATCCGGCCTACTGCGATACCGGCAACTTCGACTTTCCCATCCCCTATGCCTTCGGACCGGGCCCGGCCTTCGAGGTGGCGCCCGGCCTGGTGCCGGTGGATCCGGTCGCCGCGGACAACGCCGCTCAAGAGCTCCTGAGTACCGCCCTGGTGGTGGCCGGCGACTATGTTGCCGAAGTCGGTACGTACGACCAGGTGAGCGCGGCAGCCCTCCAACCCTTGTGGAGCGGTGTGGACTTCAACCAGGGCTTCGCCGGTGCCGGTGTCGGGGTGGTCGGCGTGGACCGCCAGGCGCCGGTCGTCGACGACGAAGGTGTCGTCCAGGAGCCCGCCCGGGTGGTGCTGATCACCGTCAGCGCTACCGGCACCTGGTTCTGCGACGTCGCCAACCCGGACGGCCAGGTCGAACTGTTGTCGGCTGAAGACGAGGCCGCAGCCCGCGACACCTGTCTCTTGCCGCAAGTCGAAGAGGAGCCGCCGGCCGAAGAAGAGGAGCCGCCGGCCGAAGAGGGGACCGAAGGAACAGAAGGGGCCGGAACCGGCGGTACCGACGGGGACGAGGCCGGAACGTAGCAGCCGGCAGGCCCGCTAGAACCCGTCGAAGAGATAGCGCTGCCAGCTGGGGTGGGGAGCGCCCCCAACGGTCACCAGGACCCAGCCATGCCGACGAGGCGCAGTGGGAGCCCGTTGAAGACTGAGACCGGACTCGGAGGGGGTGCGGTTGCCTTTGCGGGTATTGCAGCGCCGACACGCCGCCACCACGTTTTCCCAGGTGTGGGTACCGCCCCGGGAGCGCGGCACGACGTGGTCGAGGTTCTCGGCCGCCTTTCTGCAGTACTGACAGCGTCCTCTGTCCCGGGCGAACACCGCCTTCCGGTTGAGCGGCACCCGCCGGGCGTAGGGGACCTTGACGAACGTACGGAGACGGATGACCGCCGGCACTGGAAGCGACATACGGGCCGAGCGCCAGTCCCCGTCGCCCGGTTCCACCATATCGGCCTTCTGTCGCAGCACGAGCACCACCGCCCGCCGCGACGAAACGATCGAGAGCGGCTCGTATGTGGCGTTGAGAACGAGGGCACGTCCCATACGGCGGCGAGAGTACCAGGTGGTGGAGCCGGCAAAGGTGTTGACACTCTGGGTGAACTGTTGACGCTTTTGGTGACGGCGACCAAACTGGAGGTGCTGCCGAGCGGGAAAGGTGAGCCGTGCGAGTGGTCGGCTACGTGCGCGAATCCCCAAGCCCGCAGGACGCCGATACCGCCTACGCCCAGGCCGAAAAGGTCCGGCGGGCCGTTGCCGAGGGCGGTCATCAACTGGTGGCGGTCTGCCAGGATCTTCGTCAGCCGGGTTCGGCCCTGAACCGGGATGGGTACCAGGCGCTGGTCGGCATCGTCGACGCCGGTCAGGTCGATGGAGTGCTCATCGCCTCCCTCCAAACCCTTTCCCCGGACAAGATCGTCCAGGAGATCATGATGTGGGATCTGCGCTCGCGACGAGTCAAGGTGTTGTCGGCCGAGCCCGATGACGTTCCGGCCCTGTCGGACCCTCCCCTCGATCGCAGCCGGCAGCTGGTTCGCGACGTCCTGGCACGAGTCGGCCAGTACCTGGACGCCGTGGCTCACGGCACTGGCCGGCCCCTTCCGATCAGCGAGGCGCCGCCTGAGGTCCCGGTAGAGATCATCCCTGCCCAAACGAAGGCGGGGCGGCGGCGGCGTTCACGCTGAATCGAGGGCCTGCCAAACGGCCGCGGCCACCGCAAAAGGAAGACCCCCACTCACCACCGCGGCCCCGGCAGCCCGACGACCGGCGGAGAGTTCCAGAACGACCGTCACCACCCGCACACCGCCCACCTCGGCGTCGTGCCATCCGGAGAGGGTGGGCTGAGGTCCACCCGCCAGCTCGGCGGCAGCGGCGACCACCGCCTCGACCGTCCCGGTGTCGTGCGAGCGCGCCGGGCGGACAACGGTCCGGCCGTCGACGGCCGATGCCGTAACCACAAGGCCTTCCGGAGACTCTTCCACCGTCACCGAGTCCAACGCTGCATCCGTCACCGGGGCCGGCACCGGCCGGGAGGCCTGCTCGAAGTCGGCCAGGGCAACAATTGTCGGAGTCTCCGTCGGGGCCCCGGGAGGAGGTGGGGGGCCCGACTGCTGTCCCGAGCCTTCCATTCGGCCCCGGACCCTGTGGCCGGCCAGTATCTCTTGAACGCGACGGCCGACGTCCTCGCCGTCTGCGCCTTCCTCGAGCCTGATGCGAATACCGGCCAGGCCGCCATCCGCAGAAGTAGTCACCTCGGCTTCGGTCACACCCCCGACGCTCAGGAGTTGGCCGCGGAGCTCGTCGGCGTCGATCATCTCGCCCTTTCCGGATCCGGCATGGTACCCGCCGTCCCATCACCGGCCGGAACGCGCAACCAGCGGCCACTATTAGGCTGACCATCGGTCCCCACCCGAGCCTGGAGGAACTGGTGACGACGCCCCTGCCCGGCACAGCGTGGTTCGCTGAGCGTTTCGATGAGATTGCGTCGAACATCGAGCGGGTCATCCAGGGCAAGCGAGAAGTCATCGAACTGACCGCTCTTTGCCTCCTCGCCCAGGGTCATGCCCTCGTCGAAGACGTTCCCGGGGTCGGCAAGACCCTGCTGGCGAAATCCCTGGCCCGGTCCATCGACTGCACCTTCCATCGCCTCCAGTTCACCCCCGACCTTCTCCCCTCGGACGTGACCGGAGTGTCGGTGTGGGATCGGGAGCGGGGCGACTTCGTGTTCCGGGCCGGGCCGGTATTTGCCAACATCGTGCTCGGCGACGAGATCAACCGGGCCAGCCCCAAGACCCAGTCGGCCCTCCTCGAAGCCATGGAGGAACGCCAGGTCACGGTCGACGCTGCCACCAGGCCCCTACCCGTGCCGTTCATGGTCGTCGCCACCCAGAACCCGATCGAGCATGAAGGCACTTATCCCCTGCCTGAGGCCCAGCTGGATCGCTTCATGATGCGCCTCATCGTCGGCTACCCGGACCGCTCCAAAGAGCTGGAGATGTTGGACATCCACGGCATCCGATCCACATACGAGGACCTCAAGCCGGTCGTGTCTGCTGAAGACGTGGCCGTCATGACCGAAGTCGTGAAGTCGGTACACGTTTCCGATGCAGTGAAGGGCTACCTCGTCGACGTGGCCGAGGCCACCCGGTACGACCCCGATTTGTTGCTGGGCGCATCACCCCGGACCACGCTGTTTCTGCAACGGGCGGCCCGGGCCCGGGCGGCGACGCTGGGACGCGACTTCGTGTCTCCCGACGATGTCAAAGCCGTGTTGCAGCCGATCCTCTCCCACCGGCTCATCCTGCGCCCGGAGGCGCAGATGCGCGGCGTCCAGGTGCAGAAGATCGTCGAAGCCATCGCCCAGGGAGTACCCGTACCGGGAACGGTGACATGAGGGTCAAACGTGCCTAGCGGTCGTGGATGGGCGGCCCTCGGGGCCGCCGTCGCATTGGTGATCCTCTGGGTCGCCTTCGGGGAGAGGGAGTTGCTGGCCGCCGCTCTCTTTCTGGCAGCCGCCACGCTCGCCGGAGTCGCCCTGGTCAGAATGAGATCCCCTCGAGTCGACGTACACCGCCGCATCGCCCCCGAGAACGTCCACGAGGGGGACCGGGCCGTCGTCGAGGTCACCATCACCTCGCCCACGACTCTGCGGAACGTCATCGTCGACGACACCGTCGGTGGGTTGGGCACGGCCAGGTTCGCCGCCGCTCGCATCGACGCTCATACTCCCCTCGTAGCCCGGTACGAGGTGCTGTGCCGCCCTCGGGGCGTCTACCAGGTTGGTCCGGCGACTGTTGCCGCCGGTGACCCGTTCGGTCTCGCCGAGGCCGGAGGCCGGGCCGGGCTGGTGGATCACTTGATCGTCTTCCCCGCCGTCGAAGAGCTGGAGGGCTTCCCGCAGGTACGGGGACGAGACCCGTCCGTCCAGTCGAATCGGCCCAGCTACTCGCCCTATGGAGGAGAGGAGTTCTTCACGCTCCGCGAGTACCAGGTCGGCGACGACCTGCGTCGAGTTCACTGGCCGAGCACGGCGAAACGGGACGAGCTGATGATCCGCCAGCTCGAGATCCCATGGCAGTCCCGGGCGCTGATCGTGTTCGATCCGCGCTCCTCTTCCTACGGCTCCCCGGAAGCCTTCGAGCACGCGGTGCGCGGCGCTGCTTCAGTGGTGCGCCACCTCCACGAAGGCGGTTTCAGCCCACACTTGTGGAGCGGCGTTCCCCACGGCAGCACGCCGACACAGATCGGCTACCTGGCTGCGATGAGCAGCCTGGCCACGGTGCAACCGGTGAAACTGGACTTGCGCCGAGAGCTGTTCCGGCTCCGTCAGGGCGATATCGGCGGGGGGGCCCTCTATCTGCTCACGGGAGAGCCCGATGAGGCGATCCTGGCCGGCTACCGCAACCTCACCAGATCGTTCGGAAGGTCGACGGTCCTGGCCGTGACCGACGCCGGCGAGGCCTCACTGGCCATGATCCGCCGCAGTGGGGCTACGACCGTGGTCGTCGAACCCGGCGAGAGCTGGGCGGCGGCGTGGACCCGAGTGACCGAAGCGCCATGGTCTACCGCTTCAGCTGGCTAGCCGCCGCGCTCGGAGTACTCCTGGCCCTCGCCAGGCTGAACCGACTGATTCGCCCGTCGGTGGAGGGAGCGCCCTGGCAGTTGCTCCTGGTGGCGGCGCTCCTGCTCGGCGGGGCGGTCACCTGGACCGTTCTCGCTTTTCGCAAGAAGCTCCCCCTCCTCATCGCCGCGAACCTGGCCGCGGCGCTCCTGGTCGTCGTTCGTATCGCCGCCCCCGCCACTACCTGGTTCATCATCCCGACGTGGGAGACGGCCCGGACCCTGGCCACCGAGCTGAGGTACGCCGCCGACATCATCCGCAGCGGGTCGGCACCGGTGCTCCCCTCCACAGGGCTGATGGTCCTGCTCATGGTGGTCTTCTGGGCGATCGGAGCCCTGGCCGTCTGGGGTCTGCAGAGGGGCCATCCCTTCGTAGCACTGATTCCGCCGGCTGCCCTGTACCTGCATCTGGCAACGGTCGATCGGATCGGATTGCGGTTGAGTTGGTCGCTCGGCCTCCTGGCGCTCATCGCCGTCGGGCTGGCTGCGGTGACCCTCGACGAGCGAACCGCTGGGGTGGGGAGACTGGCGGGAGCCGCCCGGGGAGCGAACTGGTTTGCCTTGCCGGGCTGGTCGCTGGCTGTGGCAGCCGGCGTAGGAGCACTGGCGCTGCTCACCACAGCAGGTTTGAGCGGCTCCGTGCCGCCCACAGGCGTCGTCTCGTGGAGGTACCAGAGCGGTCTCACCGGCGATTTCTACGGGAGCGTTTCCTACAACCCGTTCGTCAACGTTCAGAAGGACCTGATCAACCCCACCAACACCCCGGTGTTCGTCGCCCAGACCGAAGGCAATATCGATGGCGACGAGCTCTATTGGCGGTTGCTCACCCTGGACACATTCAACGGAGCCTGGTGGTTCGCCTCGGGGCCCGAGCTGTCACTCCCCGACGACGACGGTCCGCTCGAGGATTCGGACCACGCCTTCGCCGGCCCGACCGAAACCGTCGGCCAGGAGATCACGATCCTGGGCTTGAGCATGGATTGGCTCCCGGCTGCGTACGCGCCGGTGGAGGTTTCCTCTTCCATCCGCCAGGTCGATCGAGGAATCCGGGTCGCCGGAGACGGCTCCCTGCGCTTCGGATCCCTCAGCTTCGAGAGCATGACCTACCGGGTAACGTCGGAGGTCCCGGTCCCCGATCTGGCGGCCCTGGCCGTCGACGCCGAGGGCGAGCCGACCCGGGTCTTTCAAGCGGCGATCGAAGAGGGTGACTACGAGCCGCCCGAGTTCGTCGAGGCCCCGCCCCTTCGCGATGGTCCCCCGGACCGCGACCGGTTCCTGGCACTGCCGGAAGAACTCGATCCCCGCATCACCGAGCTGGCCGAAGACATCACGAATGGCCTCGACTCCGACTACGAGAAGGCCCTGGCACTCGAGAGCTACCTGCGCAACCCGTCCAACGGCTTTCGCTACGACACCACGGTCGCTCCCGCCGGTGGTGCCGAGGATCTGGGCACCTGGCTGTTCGATGACACCAACCCCGATTGGCGATCCGGCTACTGCGAACAGTACGCCGGAGCATTGGGGGTCATGGGGCGAGCGGCGGGCATTCCCAGCCGGATCGTGCTCGGCTTCACGCCCGGCACCGACATCGGTGAGGGCCGGGTGGTAGTCCGAGACAACAATGCCCATGCCTGGGTCGAGTTCTGGATGCCCTCCCAGGGTTGGGTCCGCTTCGACGCCACGCCGCGCCTCGACGGTGTCAACCCCTCCGCGGCTAGTGCGCTGCCGTTCGACATCACGCCGCATCTCGAGATTCTCGAGGTGGAAAACGTCCCCTTTGCAATCTCTCCGCTCGTGCCGCCCCCATTGATCGATGAGGAGAACCTGCGGCTCGTCGGTCAGAGCGGGAGTGACGAGGAAATCGCCATCAGACTGCCGGGATGGCTCACGTCGGTGGTGCCCGTGGCAGTCCTGGGCGGCATCGCGGTGCTGGCGTTGCCGGCGTTCAAGTGGGCGCGGCGGCGGAGGCGGCTGGGGCGGCTGGCCCGGGGCGATGTCGCCGCGGCTTGGTCAGAGATCACCTCGCGGCTGACCGACCTGGGGGCAGCCCCCGAGCTCTCCCAGACGCCGGCCGAATACGCCGCGGCCACCCACCCCACGCTGGCCCCGTTGGCGGCCCACTACGGCGAGGCGATCTACGGCAAAGAGCCTCTCGATTCAGGCGGACTGCGCGCTGCGACCCGGTCGTTCACTGAGGCCGAGCAACAGCTCAGGACTCGCTACGGGCCCACCGAGAGATTCCTGGCCGCTTATCGACTCAAGTCGTTGCTGCGCAAGAAGCGTTAGGACCCGGAGGCTTCGGAGACGACGTCCTCTTCGACCCGGCGCAGCATCTCGAGGAACCGATCCCGGTCCAGCTCGAAACGCGACACGTCCTCGGCGACCTCTTGGGTGATCTCGTTGATGGCAACGAAGAAGGCGAGCTGGCCCTCTCTGAGGGCATCGAGGAGCTCGGCTTCGTCTGAGGCGATCCGAAAGATGGATTGGCCGTCGGTGACGAGCTTCACCTCGGCCAGGTGATCATCCATGTGGGCCGTGCGGCGCAAATAGTCCCAGGCCCGCCGCACTCGCTGCACCGACATGCCGTTGTCCAGGAGACTCCTCACCACCCGCAAGGCGACCAGGTCGCGGAATGAGTACAAGCGACGGCGACCCGGTCGGCCGCCGGTGCTCTGGATGCTCGGCCGGATCAATCCGACCCGGTCCCAATAACGCAGCTGATGCGCAGTGCAGGCTGTGAGTCGCGATGCCTGCTGTGCGGTGAACCCTTCCTCCACGTTGCCCTTCCTCGATCTCCCCGGCGGAGAGGCGAGCCCGCCCGGACGACTCCCCGGCTTGGTCTCCTCCTTCCAGCGGCGCCGTACTCTAGCCGTCGCGCTTCCACCGCTGCCGAGTGCGGTTCAGCCGCGTCGCCAGTGATTCGCGCCCGTCTCCTCCCCGGCTACGGAGAACAGACACGATCCAGAACGTCGCCAGCACCATCCCGAGGAAACCGGCCAATGCGATGAAACGGTTCCGCGTGAAGAACACCAGCATGACGACGAGGCCGACGATGAGACCCAGAGAAGCCCAGCGCACCCTGCGGGCAGTAACGGTGGCCAATGTCGTGTCGCGGACGGTCTCCGCCAGCTTCGGGTCCTCTTGATAGAACTGTCGCTCGATCTCCTCGAGGATCCGTTGCTCTCTGTCGTCCAGCGGCATGGGCTTCTTCCTGCACCGGCTCGCGGCTAGCGGGCGCCAGTATACCGAGCGAGCGTTTTCGGTAGCCGAGGCATCAATCCTCGGCCGGGCGGGACGGGTCGTCGATGAGCCGGGCCGGCCGCACCGCCTCCTCGCCGAAGCGCCGGCGCACGTCGTCGGTGGCTCGGGCCAGTCGCTCACCCTGATCTCCCCCGAAGCCGAGCTGGCGGGGAGCGTCGGCCGGAGCGAGACTCGTCGCTCCCACGCCCAGCAACCGGACCGCCCTTCCGCTCAGCGAGACTCGATCGGCCAGCCGGCGTGCCGCCCGGTACAACGGGTGAGCCCGATCGACCGGCGCATCGAGCGAGTGGCTCCTGGTCATGGTCTCGAAGTCCGAGAAGCGGACCTTGAGAGTCAGCGTGCGGCCGGTCATCCCAGCGCTGCGCAGGCGACGGGCCAGCCGATCACAGTGTCGGAACAGCTCGTTATCGATGGTGTCCGGATCCCTGAGATCCTCGTCGTACGTGTGCTCCACCGAGATCGACTTGGGCTCGGCTCGCGGAACCACCGGGCGCTCGTCCCGGGCCCATGCCAGCTCATAGAGGTGAGTGCCCAGGGCCTCGCCCAGTCGACGAACGATCAGCGCCTGCGGTAGGGCGGCCAGGTCGCCCACCGTTTCCACTCCGAGCTGTTCGAGGGCGGCGTAGGTGGCCTCGCCCACTCCCCACAGGGCCCGGACCCCGAGAGGGTGCAGGAACTCCAGTTCTTCCCCGGCCGGGACCACGACCAGCCCGTCGGGCTTGGCCCTCTCGCTGGCAAGCTTGGCGATGAACTTGGAGGCGGCGGAACCAACCGAGGCGGGGAGACCGAGCTCAGCGCGCAGCCGCTGCCGAACCGACTCGCCCACCTGGGCAGCCGATTCGAAGTGCAGGGACAGTCCGGTTACATCGAGGAACGCCTCGTCGACCGACAGCGCCTCCACGTGCGGCGTGAACGACTCGAGGACGGCGAACACCCGGGCCGAGGCCCGCCGGTACTTGACGTGATCGGGAGGCACGAAGCGGGCCTGGGGACAGCGGCGTCGAGCCTCTACCGTCGGCATGGCCGATCGCACCCCATGGCGGCGCGCCTCGTAGCTCGCCGACGAAACCACCCCCCGGTTGCCCAGCCCCCCGACGACCACCGGGACACCCCGCAGCTCGGGACGCTCCAGGCGCTCCACCTCCACGAAGAAGGCGTCCATGTCGACGTGGAGGATGGGTTCGCTGATCGTCGTCACGGCGTCACGGTACCGCCGCGCACCTTCGGATTCATAGACTCGCCGGGTGTCACGGCTCATCCATCTCGTCCGCCATGGCGAGGTGCACAACCCCGGAGGAATCGTGTATGCCTCCCTTCCCGGCTTCGGGCTCAGTCGGGCCGGGCGCCTCCAGGCCGAAGCGGCAGCCCGGCATCTCGCCCAGCGAACGGTGGTGGCCGTGATCTCGTCCCCGCTGCAGCGAGCTCTGGAAACGGCCGTGGTCCTCGCCGACGATGCGGTCGTCGAGGACGTCCGGCTGACGGAATGGGGCCTCGCCGACCGCTGGGCGGGCCTGCCTTGGGGGGAGATCCCCGATCGGTTCCCGGGCGAGATCGACGCCTACCACCGTGATCCGTTTCGCCTCCCGTTCTCGCCCGAGCCGCTCGCCGACGTGGCACGACGTGTTGCGGCAGCGGTACGCGATCACGCTCGGGCCCACCCGGGCGGCGATCTGGTGCTGGTATCGCACCAGGACCCCATCCAAGCCGGTTTGATCATGCTCACCGGACGGGCCCCCTCGGAGTTCCCGACCGACAAGCCGCACCATTGCACGATCATCTCGTTGTCTCCTGGGACGCTCTGGCGCGAGGCCGGCCGGTGGACCCCGGCACCCGACCTCGGCGGAGCACCGTTCCCACCGCCTCCATGAGCTCCGTCGGCTCCGGTGAGCCGCCCACCTCGATTGCCGACCCCCATCCGGCACGCCCGGACCGGCGCCATAATCGGGTCATGGTCCGCCCTGCGATTGCCGCCGTAGCACTCGTCATCTCGGCCGCTGCATGGTCGGTCCTCCTCGCCTTTGCCCCGGAGCCCTTCTCGGAGGGCTCGGCGATCCTGCTAGGTACCGACCTCCTCCTCGTGACGGTCGTCGCCGTCGCCGGCGTGCTGCTGGCCCGGGCCCGATGGGCGCTGCGCCTCACCATCGCCATCGTCGCTACCGAAGTGGTGCTGGCGGCGGTGGTGGGCCTCGACTCCGCGTGGCCGGCCGCGTCGACGACGGTTGCAGCGGCCGCCGCCGTCGCCGCCATAGCCCGGGCCCACTGGCTGCGCCGGCTGCCCTCGGCCGACGGTCCGCCCCCGCAGGCCGTGGTACTGCTGATCGGTCTCGTGGCCCTGCCAGGCTGGGCGGCGCTGATGGTTCCGTCCGGCCTGGGACCGATCCACTGGGTCGCGGCGGCTGCGGGGCCGGTGCTCGCTCTTCTCCTCGGACGGGGCGGGCCTCTGGGCCTGTGGCTGGGGCGGCTCCTCCTACCGCTGCTCGGGGGCGCCGCCGTGGCGTTCTCTCCGATGCCGGGAAGGGTGGGCCTGGCGGCCGCCGTGATCATCCTGGGCGGCCTGTCGTGGAGTCGGGCCGTGGCCCGCTCGGCGGTAGCGCTGCTCCCACAGCGGGCCCGGGGTTACCCGATACCGCCCGAGCTCGTGCCCCCCGAGGTGTTCGAGGCCGCCGGCCTCGACGAGCGGGGGCGGCCGCGCCGGTGAAGCGCTACCCCAACCCGTGGTTCCTGGTGCCGGTGCTGGCGGCGGCCGCCACCGGAGCCCTGATCGGGCGCAACCTGGCCCGGGTGTCCTGCCTCTCCACGACGTCCGCCGTTGCCGAATCGTGCCCGGGGCGTGAGGTGACCTTTGCCGTGATCGGCTTCCTCGGGGCGGCGGTGGGAGTGGCCATCGTGATCGTGCTCGTGATCAGGTCGATGGCCGAATGGCACCAGCATCGTTCCGGGGCTCTCCCCGAGGCTCCCGGTCCCGGTTGTGAGGCCGAGCCCGTCGAGGAAGAGGAACGCGAGTAGCCGCGCCGCCTACGCGTCGTCCCGGGTAAAGACCAGGGCGACGTTGTGCCCGCCGAAGCCGAACGA
Organism: uncultured Acidimicrobiia bacterium; assembly: GCA_964347285.1. GTDB lineage: Bacteria > Actinomycetota > Acidimicrobiia > Spongiisociales > JAOTWH01 > CAYFYE01. The sequence goes on along the minus strand of CAYFYE010000002.1, from coordinate 24,106 downwards.
GTTCGTCATCGTGGCCCGGGACTCGGCCTCACGGGCGGCGTTGGGCACGTAGTCCAGATCACACTCCGGGTCGGGATCTTCGTGATTGATCGTCGGCGGGAGGATGCCGTCCCGCATGGCCAGCAGGCACACGATCGACTCCAGCGCTCCCGCCCCCCCGAGAAGGTGCCCGGTCATCGACTTCGTAGAGGAGATCGGTATCCGGTAGGCGGCGTCGCCGAAGACGGACTTCACAGCCTCGGTCTCGGTGATGTCGTTGGCCGGGGTCGACGTTCCGTGGGCGTTGATGTAGTCGATGTCGACCGGCTCCAGAGCCGCGTCGGCGAGCGCCCGCTCCATGGCCATGGCGGCGCCGCCGCCTCCGGGCCGCGGCAGGGTGATGTGGTATCCGTCGGCCGACATGCCGTAGCCGGCCACTTCGCCGTAGACCCGCGCCCCCCGCTCGAGGGCCCTCGAGCGTTCCTCCAGGATCAGCACCGCCGCCCCTTCCGCCAGGACGAACCCGTCCCTTCCCGAATCGAAAGGCCGCGAGGCGCCCGCCGGGTCGTCGTTCCGGGTGCTGAGCGCCCTCGCTCTGGCGAAGCCGGCCATGGCGAACTCGCACACGGCCGCCTCTGAGCCACCGGCCACCATCACATCGGCGGCGTCACGGCGGATCACTTCGGCCGCCTCGCCGATGGCATTCGCAGACGCGGCACAGGCGGTCACCGTAGCGACGTTCGGGCCGAAGAGATTGAACCCGATCGACACCTGCCCTCCGGCCATGTTGGCGATGATCTGAGTGATGGCGTAAGGGCTCACCCGGTCGGGTCCCCGCTCTCGCATGAGATCCATGTTCTCCTGGAACGCGATGATCCCGCCGATCCCGGTACCCACCATCACCCCGGCCCGGGTCGCCTCTTCGGAGTCGGCTTCGATCCGGAGGCCGGCGTCTTCGAGGGCCTGCATCGAGGCGGCATAGAAGAGCTGGGCGTATCGATCCATATGGCGGGCGTCCCGGCGCGACAGGTACTCCTCCGGATCGAAGTCGTTGACCTCGCCGGCAAACCGAACCGGCAGATGGGAAGCGTCGAACGAGCGTATGGTCGCGATGCCGGAGGCGCCGTCGAGTGCGTTCTTCCAGAACCCGGCCACGTCCAAGCCCAGGGGGTTGATGGTGCCGAGGCCGGTGACGACTACCCGCCGCCGTTCCACGTCAGGACCCGAGCTTGTCTTGCACCATGTCGACTGCCTGGCCGACCGTGGAGATCTGCTCGGCTTCTTCGTCGGCGATCTTGATGCCGAACGTGTCCTCGAGAGCCATCAGCAGCTCCACCACTCCCAGCGAGTCGACCTCGAGGTCTCCCTCGAAGGTGGCGTCGGGATTCACAGCCTCCCGGTCCAGGCCCAGCTCGTCGACGAGCAGGTCGGTCAGCTTGGACTCGATGTCGGAACGCTCCATCCTCTCTCCTTGCTCGTGTTCACAGCGTCAGCCCACCGTCGACTCGCAGCACCTGGCCGGTGAGGTACGACGCCTCGTCCGAGGCAAGATAGCCGACCAGGGACGCCACCTCACTCGGCACGCCGAACCGGCCCACGCTGATAGCTCGCCGGGCCTGTTCGGTCAATTCGTCGCTCATTCCCGAGGTGAGATCGGTCTCGATGAAACCGGGCGCCACCACATTCACGGTGATGCCGCGCGAGCCGACTTCTTTCGCGAGTGACTTGGAGAAGCCCACGATGCCGGCCTTGGCGGCCGCGTAGTTCGATTGACCGGCATTGCCCACCAGTCCGGCCACCGAGGCCAGCGACACGACCCGTCCCCATTTGGCCCGCAGCATATTGCGCAGCGCCGCCCGGCTACACAGAAACACCGAGCGAAGATCGGTGCGCACCACCTCGTCCCAGTCCGCGCTGGACATCCGGACCGCCAGTCCGTCACGCGTCACCCCGGCATTGTTGACCAGCACCTCGACCGGTCCCAGCTTGGCAGCCACCTCCTCGAACATGCCGGCCACCGACTCCTCGTCGCCGACGTCGGCGGCCACAGCAATCGCCTCTCCCCCGGAGGCCTGGATGGAGCGGACCACCTCCTCGGCGGCATCGGGACGCGCTACGAAGTTCACCGCCACCCGATGACCGCCCCCGGCCAGCACTTCGGCGATGCTGCGCCCGATCCCTCGCGACGCCCCGGTGACGAGGGCAACCCGGGAGCTCAAGGCTGGAAGCCGGGTCCGTAGACCTCGACGTTGGGGCGGAGCAGATCGAGCGCGTCGGCATTGCTGGCCGGGAGTTCGGCGTTGCTGCGACCCAACGGCGTCACCCGCGCCCCCCATTGCATGACGGAGGCGGCCCAGGTGAGCCCTCCACCGAACGCGGCGAAGACGATGTGATCCCCCGGGGAGATGCGCCCCTCATCCAGGGCCTCGGTGAGTGCGATCGGGATGGTGGCGGCCGACGTGTTGCCGTAGGAGGCGATGTTGACGTACACCTTGTCCGGGGGCAGCTTGAGGCGACGGGCAGTGGCATCGATGATGCGGACGTTGGCCTGGTGCGGGATGAGCAGATCGATGTCGTCGAGTCCCAGCCCGGCCCGCTCGACGACACGAACCGAGGTGTCTCCCATCGCCTTGACTGCCCGCTTGAAGACCTCCGGGCCGTCCATGCGCAACAGCGGGGGCCGGTCCGTCGCCGGAACCCCCTCGGTGCCGGTATTGGCCACACACAGGATGCCGGCGGCAGATCCATCCGATCCCAGCTCGAACGCGAGCAGTCCGCCCTCCCCTTCGGCGGCCTCGACCACGACGGCGCCGGCGCCGTCGCCGAACAGCACCGCCGTGGATCGGTCCGAGAAGTCGAGCCAATAGGACAGTTTCTCGGCTCCGATCACCACCACCCGGTCGACGCCGCCGGCCCGCACCATCTGGTCGGCCGTGGCATATCCATAGATGAAGCCCGAACAGGCGGCGTTGATATCGAATGCCCCGGCTCGCGATGCGCCCAGCTTCTCCTGGACGAACGAGGCCGCACTGGGAATGAGGCGATCCGGCGAGCAGGTGGCCAGGACCACGAGGTCGATGTCGTTGGGCTCCAGGCCGGCGGCGGCAATGGCCCGCAGGCCGGCGACCGTCGCCAGATCCGAGGTCTCTACGTGACTGATTCGCCTCTCTTTGATCCCGGTCCGGGTGGTGATCCAGTCGTCCGAGGTGTCGGTGAGCTTCTCGAGGTCCGTGTTCGACAGGACCGCCGGGGGAACACACTTACCCCAACCGGTGATCATGGCGTGTCGCATGGGGCTCCCTTCGCCGGGTCATTCTATGGAGGCGCCCATCGCCGCCGCAGCCTCATCGACCGAGGCGACGTCGTTCACCACCAGGACGGAGGCATCAGCCACCGAGCGCCTGGCCAGCCCGGCGGTGACGTCACCGGGTCCAACGTGCACGAACATCTCGACTCCAGCCGCCGCCATGGCAGTCATGCTCTCGGAGAAGCGGACCGGAGCCGTCAGCTGGGTCAACAGTCCATCGGCTACCCCGCTTCCATGGGGAGAGGCGTCGGTGTTGGCCCAGACGGGAAACGAGCCCGCTCGAAAGGTGACGCCGCTCAACGCCTCCGCCAGCCGGGGGCCCGCCGTTTCCATCATCGGTGTGTGAAAGGCTCCGGCCACCTTCAAGGGCACGACCCGCCGCACCCCCCGTGCGCTCCCCTCGGCCTGTAGCCAGGCGATGTCGTCCATCGCGCCGGCCACCACCACCTGGCCGGGGGCGTTGATGTTGGCCACCCACAAGCGTCCCCCCATGGACCGCCGCTGTGCGGCGATGCCCTCGGCCAGATCGACGTCGGCGCCGACGAGGGCGGCCATTCCCGAGGGCTCCCGCCGGGCGGCCGCCGCCATGGCCTGCCCGCGGGCGGCGACCAACTGGAGTCCCTCCTCATAGCTGAAGCGGCCGGAGGCGGCCAAGGCGGTGTACTCGCCGAGGGAGTGGCCGGCGGCGGCCGCCGGCACATCGGCAACGCGTTCCGACCACAGATCCCACAATGCGTAGGCCAGGGCGTACAGGGCCGGCTGGGCCACCTCGGTCCTGGTCAGCTCTTCCTCGGGCCCCTCCAGGCACAGCCACTCCAGAGACCATCCGAGGATGTCGTCGGCTCGCCGCCCCAGCAGGTCGGGACGAGCCGCGAACAGGTCGGCCCCCATGCCCACGAACTGACTCCCCTGCCCGGGAAAGAGGACGGCGTAGCGCATACCGTTCAGACCCACTCCGGGGCGATTCCGTTACCGGCGCGCTTCACCGGTGTCCGACCGGTGCCGATGGTGTTGCGATGCGCCCGTTCTTCGCCGTAGCACTGCTGATCACCGGAGTGCTCACCTACTACCTGTGGGATCGGGCCATCGTCTTCGATCCGGGAGAAGGGGTCGAGGTGCAGGTCCTCACCACCGAGCCGGTGGTGGTGTGGCTCACCGAAGACCCGGACGTCGAGTACGTCCGGCGCGGCATCCGGGCCGCCCTCCTCGACGCGGCCGATCGGGCGGTCGACGAGGACATGGCAGCCGAGCTCGTGGACCTCGCCGACGACTACGAGTACGTGACCGATCTGGCCGCCAACGGCCTTGCTCGCCTCGAAACCGACGCCGCAGCCTTGGCGTACGGCAGCCACGCGGTGTACGGGCGGGGAGATACGGTCACCGTGATCGCTGTGACGATCGAGCTGTTGCCGCGCGGGCGCCACGAAGGCATCAGCCGGGACCATGAGGACGGCCACGCCTACATCAACAACGAGGTCGTCGAGGCGTGCAGCGCAGCGGTGGTCCGAGCCGAGATCGAACGCGGTAGGACCGGCACTGCGCTCGTGGAGAGCGTCATCGATCACCTGGAACTGCTCGAGGTACAGGCCCACACCCAGTACCACGGCGAGATCACCGACGTCGTGTCCGGGACCCACTTCCGGGCGGCCCAGCGCGCCGTGGCCGGCGTCGTGGCCGACGGCTGCCTGGCCCGTTGACTCAGTCGGCTGCGGTTCGAATGGCCAGCGCCATTCCGGCCAGGGTCGGTACGATCGCCGGGTGCCAGGCCGGATCTCCGGCCAGATCGTCGAGGAGACGTCGCACCGCCGCCGACTCACTATCTGTCGGGTCGGCCACCTGGCCTCTGAGAAAGGCGTTGTCCACCGCGACCAGTCCGCCCGGTCGCAGACCTCCCCTGGCCCACTTCAGGTAGGCGGGATAGGACTCCTTGTCGGCATCGATGAAGACGAAATCCACCGGCATCTCCACCCCGGCGAGCAGCTCGAGGGCCGGGCCGACGCGGACTTCGACGAAGTCGCCGACACCGGCGATCTCCAGATTGCGCTCGGCCACCTCGGCATGGCGCGCATTGGCCTCGAGCGTGATGATGCGACCCTCGGGAGGCAGTGCCCGGGCCATCCAGATGGCCGAGTAGCCGAACAGCGTTCCGATCTCCACGACCCGCCGAGCACCGATCGACGCCACCAGGAACCCGAGCAGCGCCCCATCTTCGGGCGCCACTTCGATGAGCGGCAGGCCGGCCGCCGCGGCCCGCTCCCGAGCCCCCGCCAGGGCCGGATCCTCGTGTGCGAACAGCCGTCGAACCAGGCCGATGACGGCGGCCGTGTAAAGGCTCTCGTTCTTCACAACCGGTCCAGCACCTCGAGCACCCGGCCCACATCGTCGAGATCGACGTCGCGATGAGTGACGAATCGCAGAATCCCCGGTGCGACCGGAGTCGCCAGGACGGCGGCCCGCTCCAGCGCATCGAGAAACGTCCCGGGAGGATGTGGCAGCGCCGCCTCTGTCACCAGGACCATGTTGGTTTGCACGCCCTCGAGGTCGACTGCACCGGGATACCGCTGGGCGATCCCTTCGGCCAACCGACGGGCGGTGTGATGATCTTCGACCAGCCGCTCCCGCTCGGCCAGGGCGATGAGGGCCGGGGCCGCCAGCACGCCGACCTGGCGCATGCCGCCGCCCATTCTCTTGCGCCAGGCCCTGGCTTCGGCAACGAATTGAGCATTGCCGCACAAGACCGAGCCCACCGGCGCCCCCAGTCCCTTCGAGAAGCAGAACATCACCGAGTCTGCCGCCGCCGCGTACCGCTCCGCCGGTATCCCGGTGGCCGCCACTGAGTTCCACAGCCGGGCCCCGTCGAGATGGACGGCCAGGCCGATCCGGCGGGCGGCGGCGACGGTCTCCTCCATCGGGTCCATCTGGACGATGGAACCGCCGGAGAAGTTGTGGGTGTTCTCCCAGGTGAGCAAGGCGATGGGAGGAAACGGGGGGACGTAGGAGCGGGCGGCCTCCACAGCAGACTCGACCTCCTCGGCTCGGATCAGCCCGCGCTCATCTCCGACCGGGCGCAGGGACACGCCGCTCCAGGCACTGGCCGCTCCGCGCTCGGCGTAGCGGAGGTGGGCATCGCGCGGGCAGAGGACGTCCTGGCCCCGTTCGGTGTGCACCGCCACCGCCAGCTGGTTGCCCATCGTCCCGCTGGGAACGAACACAGCCGCCTCTTTGCCGAGCATCGACGCCGACTCTTCCTCGAGGCGGTTGACGGTGGGATCGTCCCCGAAGACGTCGTCGCCCACGGCGGCCTCCGCCATCGCAGAGCGCATGGCCGCAGTCGGCCGGGTTACCGTGTCGGACCGGAAATCGGCGACACCGTCGTCGAAAGCCATACTCTCCCTCGGCCCGTTTTCTCGTGCCCCCTGTGACCTTTCGAGCAGGCTCCGGTCGATGCTACCCGGAGTTGCTTGCCTCGCGGCCTCGCCGGGTCCAAAATGACGAGTCGGCAACCCGCGAAAACTCCGCATGGCCGAGAGACTCTTCAATCGCATCCCAGCGGGACCAGGCAGCCCGATCCAGGTTCCCCGGGCGTTCCCGCGCCTGTACGACCTCTCCCACAACCTGTGGTGGACGTGGAACCCGAAGGCACGGGACCTGTGGAGCCGGATCGACCCGGTCCGCTGGACCGACAACCGCAACCCGCTCAGCGTCATGGCCGGCGTCGAACCGGAAACCTGGGAAGCGCTCCAGGACAACGCCCGCTTCCTCGACCTGTACGACGAGGTCCTTGCGCAGTTCGACTTCTATCTGTCTTCTCAGAACACCTGGTATCAGCGCCATCACGCCCCCGCCCTCGACGATGGCATCGCCTACCTCTCGGCAGAGTTCGGCGTCGACCACACCCTGCCGTTCTACTCGGGAGGGTTGGGCGTGCTGGCCGGTGACCACGCCAAGGCCGCCTCCGACCTCGGCCTCCCGCTCCTCGGGATCGGCTTGTTCTATCGACGCGGCTATTTCCGTCAGGAGGTCGACCACGACGGCGAGCAGCAGCACCACTACCACCACATCGAGATGACCCGCCGGCCGGTGCGCCCGGTCATCGGCACCGATGGCAGACCCATTCGGATCGAGGTCGACCTCCCCGGTCGAACGATCGCCACCGCGGTTTGGCGCATCGACGTCGGTCGGGTACCGCTCCTGCTTCTCGACACGGATGTTGCCGAGAACGATCCGGCCGATCGACCCATCTCCCACATCCTCTACGTCCGTGGCCGGGAAATGAGGCTGTGTCAGGAAGTGGTCCTCGGCATCGGGGCGGTGCGCCTGTTGCAGGCGCTTGGCCTCAAGCCGAAGGTCTGGCACGTCAACGAAGGACATGCCGCCTTCAGCCTGCTGGAGAGGCTCTCCCGGTACGTAGAAGAGGGCCTGGCCGAGGAGGAAGCATTGGCCCGGATTCGAGCCAATACCCTGTTCACCCTCCACACCCCGGTCCCGGCCGGCAACGAGGTATTCGACCCAGCGCTGGTGCGCTACTACCTCGAAGATGCCATCCCCGGCCTGGAGTGGTCTGCGATGGAGCGACTGGGTCGAGTCGACGGCGACGACGGTTTCAACATGAGCGGTCTGGCCATACGAAGTACCTCCATCACCAACGCCGTCAGTCAGCGTCACGCCGAGATTGCCACCGGCGACTGGCACCAGCTGATCGGTGGTCCGGCGATCGGCATCACCAACGGCGTTCACATCCCCACCTGGGCCGGCCCTCGAATCCACACCGTCTTCGAAAGGGCCCTGGGACCCGATTGGCCGGAGGCGCTCGGAGATCCCGACGCATGGAAGGCCATCCACGATGTCGACGACGCCGAGGTGTGGCGAGCCCACGTTCGCGAGAAGGAGCGGATGGTGCGCGACCTGAGGCGACGCATCCAGGCCCAGCGAGCCCGGCACGGCTTCGCTCCCGGCCGGCTGCGCCATGTGGCCGACCAGCTCCCCCCCGAACGACTGACGCTGGTGTTCGCCCGGCGATTCGCTTCCTACAAGCGGGCCGGCCTGCTGCTCATGGATCCGGATCGACTCACCCGCCTGCTCACCGACTCCGAGCGCCCGGTCCAGGTGATCTTCGCCGGCAAGGCCCATCCGGCCGACCGAGAGGGCCAGGGGATCATCCGGGGCGTTGTCGACCTGTCCCTGACCGACGAGCTGGGCGAGCACATCTTCTTCATCGAGGACTACAACATGGAGCTGGCCCGGATGCTCGTCGTCGGGGCCGATGTGTGGCTCAACACGCCCCGACCGCCGCTCGAAGCGAGCGGTACATCGGGCATGAAGGCGGCGGCCAACGGTGGACTCAACCTGAGTGTCCTCGACGGCTGGTGGGTGGAGGGATGGAACCGTCTCAACGGCTGGGGATTCGGCGCCGACGCGGCCACCGACGACGAAGCGGCTGCCGAGCTTTACGACCTGCTGGAGCAGGACGTCATCCCGCTGTACTACGAAAGAGACGCCGACGGCATCCCGACTGGGTGGGTGGCGCGCATGAAGGAATCGCTGGCGACCCTGGTGGCGCCGTTCTCGGCCCACCGCATGCTCCTCGAGTACACGGGTCGCGCCTACGTTCCGCTCGGATCGAACGAGTTCCTCTAGGTCTCCTATAGCGATCGAGGCCTAGCCCCTCCTACAGGCGATCGAGGCTCTTGCGGATGCCCCGGACGGCCTGGGCGATCCGCTGTTCGTTCTCGACGAGAGCGAACCGGACGAAGCCGTCGCCGGACGGCCCGAAGCCGATGCCGGGACTGACCGCCACCTTGGCCTCCTCGAGCAGGTAGACGGCGAAGTCGAGCGACCCCATGTTCTCGTAGGGACCGGGAATCTGGGCCCAGACGAACATGGTTCCCCGTGGCTTGGTGACCTTCCATCCGTTGCGATTGAGGCCCTCCACCAGCGCATCGCGGCGCCTCCGGTACACCTCCGAAACCGCTCTCGGATAGTCGTCGCACTCGTTGAGAGCGATGATCGAGGCTATTTGGATGGGCTGGAAGGTCCCGTAGTCGAGGTACGACTTGAGCTTGGCCAGGGCTGCCACCATCTCGGCATTCCCGACGACAAAGCCCACCCGCCAACCCGGCATCGAATGGCCCTTCGACAGCGTGTAGAGCTCGACCCCGACCTCCCTGGCGCCCGGCACCTCGAGCAGACTCGGGGGCCGATAGTCGTCGAAGATGATGTCTGCATAGGCGAAGTCATGTATCAGCATCACTTCATTGGTCGCGGCGAAGTCCACCAGTTTTTCGAAGAAGTCGATCTCTACACAAACCGTCGTCGGGTTGTGAGGGAATGAGGTCAAAATGACCCGAGGGCGGGGCCACGACTCCACGAACGAATGCCGCATCCGTTCGAAGAAGTCGACGTCGAGAGAGAGCGGCACCCGCAACACTTCGGCCCCGGCCAGCGCCGGTGCGTAGATGTGAATCGGATACGACGGTTCCGGCACCAACGCCACGTCACCCGGCTCGACGAGCGCCCACATCAAGTGGGACAGACCTTCTTTGGCGCCGATCGTGTTGATGACCTCAGTCTCCGGATCGATCTCGACCCCAAAGCGCCTTCGATAGCGGTCGGCCACCCCTTTGCGCAGGTTGGGGATTCCCCGCGATGCCGAGTAGGCGTGGTTGGTCGGCCGGCGGGTGGCCTCGACCAGCTTGTCGACCACAACCGGGGGTGACGGTATGTCTGGATTGCCGAAGCCGAGATCGATGATGTCCTCACCCGAGCGTCGCTTGTCGAGCTTCAGCTGATCGATCTGAGCGAAGACGTACGGGGGAAGGTTGCCGATGCGGCGGAAATCCATGGCTCTCCCCGAAAGGCTAGCCCTCGCTCCCCGTCGGCCTGCGGATCTCCGAACGCTGCCAGCGATAGGCGTGCCGTACCTCCAGGCCCCCCAGGGCAACCACCGCGTTCACGTCGAGCACCGGCGCCTCCGGCCGGATCGCGTTCCGCCGGGTCGTATCGTCCCACACGCCCAGCAGGGGGAGGCCTCTGATCCGCACCCGCCATCCCTCGGGAACGATGACGTTGAGCGACCCGAGCACCACCGTTGCGATGAGCCGGGCCCCCTCCTCGGCCGGCCGGGCCCTTCTGAGATCGAGTTCGAGGCCGGCGAGGATCGCGGTTGCCGAGGCGCGGTTCAGGACCGAGCCGGTGAAGGTCATCCTTCCCCGGCCCAGGGCGGCAAATGCGTTCAGGCGCGGCCCGGCCGCCTCGGCCTCTCCTCGGAGGCGACGGCCCGAAAGCACCCACCACCCGACGAGGACGAGGACGAGTGGGCCCACCAACCGTGCCGCCATCCCCTCGAGGACACCGGTCGTGAACCCGAGCAGCACTGCACCGGTGCCGATGAGCATCCCACCGCCGGTTCTTCCCCCGGCGCTCAGCTGGGCCATGCCCAAGACGATCGCCGCCACCGGCCACCACCGGGCCACCAGGCCTCCGCCATCGAAGTCGGAGGCCCCGCCTACGGCCAGGAGAATCCCCAGTGCCAGGAAGGCTCCCCCCACCAACACCCGACCGGTGCTCACGGAGCGAGGCGATCCATGGCCCTCTGCAACGGCGGAGGGGCCAGGCCGACGACCCAATCGATGACGGTGTCGACGGTCTCGAGTGCCGAGTCGCCGCCGTCCCAGTGCTCGTCCACGATCTCGGGCCCGGCCCCATGGATGAGCCGGCGCAGAGCGAGCGCCACCACCAGCACGTCGTCCAGCGGACCGAGCAGCGGCACGGCGTCGGGAATGAGGTCGATGGGAGAGACAACGTAGGCGAGCGCTCCCAGGGCCAGCATTCGGTGGCGGCGCGGCACCCGCGGATCACGGACAAGGCGAGTCACCAGCTTGACCAGGTTGGGAAGGATCATCAGCACGTCCTGGTTGCCCCGGTCGGTGGCGGGAACGGAACGACGGGAAGGACGGGCCATGGGCGTACGGTACTCGGTGGGACGGCCCTCGATGAGCTGCTAGTCGTCTCCCTCGTCGTCCTCGACGGGAACGTGTCGGGCCTCGGCCTCTTCCTCGGCCGGCCGCAGCGCAGCCGCCACCTCTTCCACGAACACGACCGCACTCGACGCCACCTCGTACCCGGCCCGAATCAGATGGATGGAAGAGCGCTTCAGGCCCTTCCACACGGCCCTGATGACCGGGAGATCCGCTTCGTTCATGCTTTGTCCACGAACGTCAGTCTCAGCACACCGCCGGACAGTCGAGCCCGGCCCACCTGGCGGCGCTTCAGCGAGTCGGGGAGCGTGAGCGAGCGCCGATACGGTCCGACCGTCACGTAGAGCTCGTCTCCGTGACGGAGCACGTCGACCTCGCCCCGCTCCACGAAGGGCACGGTCATCACCAAGACGACCCGGTCGTCCTCCTCCTCGACGGTGAACGGCCGGTTTGTCGACAGGCGGGCCAGCGGATTCCGACCCTGGTAGAGCTCCTCGCCGACGAGCCGCAACTTGTCGATGCCGACCATCTCCTCGTCGAACAACCGCAAACGGAGCGTCGGCACGTCTGCGAAGCCTTCCTCGACGGTGGCCAGGTGCTCGGCCTGGATCTCATGCCACCGCTTGAAGTAGGGATCGGAGACCGCTTCGGGTAGCACCCGATTCACGACGGCGGCGTCCACCGCATAGCCGAAGAGGCTGAGGTAGGTATAGGTGCGCCTCGCCTCGCTGATCACCATCCGCTCGGGATTCATGACCAGCCTGGCGCTGGTGGTGGCGGGATCGGTGAGGAGGTCGCGCAGCCCCTCAATCCGCTGGTAGAAGCGCTGGGCCGCGTCGAACACCTCGTCACGGGCAATCGGGGTCGAGACCATTCGGGACAGGACCGGCCGCACCGCCTTGACCACCCGCCGCCCGGTGGGGAACAGCTTCTCCATGTACCACGACAAGATGTCGGGAAGGCTGAGCAGCCGAAGCGTCTCGGCGGTGGGCGCACAGTCCACGACGATCGCATCGAACTCGTCGCTCTGAGCCCGCTCTCGCACCTCGGCCAGAGCGAACAGCTCATCCATTCCGGGAAAGACCGTTAGCTCCTCGGCTTCCACCCCCTCGAGACCGCTCCAGTCGAAGAGCTCGATGAGGTAGTCGCGTACCGCCCCCCATTGCTGCTGGAGGCGGTCCTGCGTGTCGATCTGCTGACCCCATAGCCCATCGGTGATGGGTGCCAGGGCATCGCCGAGGGGCATGGCGAAGGCGTCGGCCAGGCTGTGGGCGGGATCGGTGGAGGTGACCAGGGTGCGGTGGCCGAGGTCGGCTGCTCGCAGAGCGGTTGCCGCCGCCACGGTGGTCTTGCCGACTCCTCCCTTGCCGGTGATGAGGAGGATGCGCATCAGCCCGATTCGGCTTTCCTCTTCAGGCCGCGCAATGCAGTGGTCACGATGTGGCGCTCCGCCTGCCCGCGGAGGAAACCCGGAATCCGAAAGGCGGGCCGGACGGCGAGGGCGTACACCACCTGGGTGCCACCCCCTTCCAAGGGCTCGAAGGTGTACGAGCCCTCCATGGCCTCGATGTCGGCGCCCGGCTCTGCCACCCACGAGATCTGATTGGGGTATTGATAGGAGTACGCCAGCACGTACGTGATTTCGCTGATCATCGCCGCAACCACGAACCTGGCGCGCAGCGCCCTTCCCTCTTCGTCCGTGGAGAGGATCTCGACTTCTTTGACCCCGTCGGCCCACTCCGGATAGGCGGCCACGTCGGCTGCCACCTCGAAGAGCCGCTCGGCGGATGCCGACGACTCAGTGGCCCGAATCGTTGCCTCCATCTCGGCTCCTCGATGGATGTGGTGAAAAGCGTAGTGTGCGGAGGCTTCGATTACGGCCTGTGCTCGATGCCCCGCCCGGTGGCCCGAAAGTATCCAACGTTGCGGAACACCGTATTCCCCAGGCGCCACGAAACTGCCTGCGGCTGATGGATGTCGCCGAAATAGTGGAAGGCCGGCTGCACGTGGAGCACGTATTCGAGGACGACCGTCGAGCCCTTCTGGCGGCCCCCGATCACGTCGGTTTGGAGAGGGTCGATGGCGGGTGCCACGTGGGTGCAGAGCACATCGATGTGGCCCAGAGAACTCAGCCGAGCGCCCATCTCGTCGTCGGCGACCTCTCCGGGTACCTGGAGAGGCGAAGGAACACCTCCCCCAGCGATACCGACGGCCAACCCCTCGATCTCCACTACGCCCGCCTCGATGAACGTACAGTCCGGGGGTAGGTGGCGGCGCAGGACGGTGGGATGGTCGACGTTGCCGTAGGTGACGTAAGCACCAGAACCGGCCAGCGCCGGGCAGATCTCGGCATAGGCCTCCTCGATGAGCTGCTGGTAGCGGCGCGCCAGCTCTTCTTCCCGTCCCTGCCGGAAGCTCCGCCACAGCGCCCCCGCCGCCTCGAAGTCGCCCCCGGTGCGCAGACGCACCATCTCGGCGACGAAGTTCCGGCCGGTGACCTCGGTGACGATCCCGTCATAGGTTCGATAGTCGATGAAGTTGATGAGGTCGCCGAGGATCACCAAGGGCCCCGGGCGTGCCGCCATTCGCCTCAGCGCGGCGACCGCGCCATGAATGTCGGACGCCAACCTCATCGCCACTCGACCCCGCCTCGCTTCGGAGCGGCACGGTAGCCGGTGCCGGGCGGCCCATCCTCACCTGCCGTCGAGTGCCGCCCCGATCTCCTCGACCACGCCTCGATCAACCTCGTGTGCCCTTCGGTGGGTGAGGGCGGCCCGAGCCACCGGTCCCCCCAGCCGGCCCAGAGCCCAGGCGGCGTGCAGGCGGAGAATCCGGTCGGGGTGACCCAGGTATCCGGAAACCACGCCGAGCGCCCCGTCGCCCCCGACGTTGCCTATGGCCACGAGCGCGTTGCGTCGCAGGTATCGGGCCCGACGACGGGGAATGTAGAAGTGCTCGAAGCGCGCCAGCAGCGATCGATCATCGCTCCCCAGCACCTCGAGGAGGTCGATGCGACCCCGTGGGGTCCGGGCCTCCTCGACCAGCCGTTGCCCGGGAGGGCAGGCATCGAGGCAATCGTCGCAGCCGTACCAACGGTCACCCATGGCCTCCCGGTACTCGGCCGGGATCACGCCCGGTGCCTGGGCCAGGTGAGCGAGGCACCGCCGGGCGTCGAGCACGCCCGGGCTCACCAGTGCGCCGGTTGGACATGCCGGAATGCAGGCGATACAGGTTCCGCAGTCCCGCCGCATCGGCTTCGAGATCTCGAGGGGAGCGTCGGTGACCACCGCGCCCAGCAGCAGCCATGGGCCGTACCTGGGAGCCAGCACCATCGTGTTCTTGCCCCACCAGCCGATCCCGGCCCGCACCGCGGCCGCCCGGTCTACCAACCGGTTGTCGTCACAGAGGACCTCCGAGCGGTAGCCGGCGCCGTCGAGGAGCTCGGAGAAGACGGCCAGGGTGGCCCGCAGGCCCCGGTAGTGATCGTCGGTGGCGAACCGGGCGATGCGACCGGTACCGGCGGTCGGCGCGCCCGGGTCGCCCGCCGACGGCAGGTAGGCCCAGGCCGCCACCACCAATCGGGTTGCCCAGGGAAAGGAGACCCGAACGTCGGTGGACACCTCGGGGCGAGCGTACGTGAAACGCATCTCGGCAGACAGGCCCCGGCGCACCCGGACTTCGATGGCGGAACGGACCTCGGGGAAGGGATCGGCGGCGCACACCCCCCAGCCGGCTACCCCGGCCTCCCGGGCCGCCTTCTCGATCCGGCGGAGCAGTTCCACCGGTGCAGCCTAGGCCGGCCGGGCCGGGCGGAGGCCCCCGTCCGCTCCGCTCGGCCGGTCGGCGGCGGCCCCGCCCCTACCCGGCGGCGGCCGCGTCGGGCTCGCCGCGCCGGACCAGGCGGAGCGGAGCCACCAGTCCGGCGTCGGCGAGGATCTCGAGTGCTTCGGCTTGCTCGGATTCGAACTCGAGCGGGCCGGACAGGTCTCCCAGCACGTGGGCGACCACACAATCCTGGCAGGCAGTGGTGTGCTGCATCTGGCACTCGGTGCAATCGATCACCATGGTTCGACCTCCGGTTCGCTCGTGTAGACACCGTACCGGCCACCTGTGACACGATTCGGCGAGCCCGGACCACCCGCGCTCCGCAGGTGCGTAGCATCATCCGCGGCCCATGAGCACTCCCCCTCACCCCGCCGCCGACATCGGCCTGATCGGCCTGGCGGTGATGGGTCAGAACCTGGTCCTCAACATGAACGACCACGGATTCACGGTGGCCGTC
>CAYFYE010000002.1:0-8518 GCA_964347285.1 uncultured Acidimicrobiia bacterium | reverse complement strand
GCACCCACACGCTCGAGGAACTGGTGGCGTCCCTGCAGCGGCCCCGACGGGTGATGCTGATGATCCAGGCCGGTCCTCCGGTGGATCGGGTGATCGAGCAGCTGATCCCTCTCCTCTCCCCCGGCGACGTCGTCATCGACGGGGGAAACTCTCTCTACGAGGATTCGATTCGTCGCACCCGGATGCTCGAGGACGCCGGGCTGCTGTTCGTCGGCACCGGAATCTCGGGCGGGGAGGCGGGGGCCCGACGGGGGCCCTCACTGATGCCCGGCGGCTCGGCGGCGGCCTGGCCCCTGGTGAGCGACCTCTTCCAGACCATTGCCGCCAAGCTCGACGACGGCACACCGTGCTGCAACTGGGTGGGCCCCGACGGCGCCGGCCACTACGTCAAGATGGTCCACAACGGCATCGAATACGGCGACATGCAGCTGATCGCCGAGGCCTACCACCTGATGAGCTCGGGGCTGGGTCTGAGTGCCGACCGGCTGGCCGAGGTGTTCGCCTCGTGGAACGACGGGAAGCTCGAGTCCTATTTGGTGGGCATCACCGCCGACATCATGGCCGTCCGTGACGACGACGGCACCCCGTTGGTGGAGCGAGTCCTCGATGCGGCCGGTCAGAAGGGCACCGGCAAGTGGACGGTCATCTCGTCGATGGACCTCGGCTCCCCGGTCAGCCTGGTTGCCGAGGCGGTCTATGCCCGCATTCTCTCGTCGCTGAAGAACCTGCGGATCGAGGCCGCCGCCGTCCTTCGCGGTCCTTCCCAGAGGATCCCCGGCGACCCCGATACGCTGCTCCCCGATATCGGAGATGCCCTCTACGCGTCGAAGATCGTTTCCTACGCCCAGGGATTCATGCTGCTGGCCCAGGCATCTGCGGAACGGGATTGGCGACTCGATTTCGGCAACATCGCCACGATGTGGAGCGGCGGAACCATCATCCGCTCGGCGTTCCTCGAAGAGATCCGTGTCGCGTTCGCCGGCGACCCTGATCTGGAGAACCTCCTCCTCCATCCCTTCTTCGCCGATGAGGTGGCCGCGGCGCAGGCCGGCTGGCGGCGAGTCGTGGCGGCCGCGGTCGACGCCGGAATCCCGGTGCCCGCTTACTCGGCCGCCCTCGCCTTCTACGACGGATTCCGGACCGCCCGCCTGCCGGCCAACCTCATCCAGGCCCAGCGCGACTACTTCGGAGCCCACACCTACGAACGGATCGATCGGCCCCGGGGAGAGTCCCACCACACCGACTGGACCCGTCCGGGCGGTGCGGCCGGCTCCGACGGCTCATAGTGATCGGATCGACGAAGGGGATCGATCGCCGAGGAGGACCTGGTGGACCAGGCTGAGGCCCGACGCCGGTTTTCCGGGGCATCGGTGGCTCGACTGGCCACGATCCGGCCCCGAGGCGATCCCCATTTGGTGCCGATCACCTTCGCCACCCGCGGCGACCTGATCGTGTCCGCCATCGACCACAAGCCGAAGTCCGGCGGCCGACTGGCCCGGCTCGAGAACATCGCCGCCGAGCCCCGGGTGACGGCTCTGGTCGACCACTACGCCACCGACTGGAACCGGCTGTGGTGGGTACGGGCCGATGGAACGGCCCGGGTAGTCGAGGCCGGACCCGAGCACGCCGACGCCGTCGCGTGGCTGGCTGCCAAGTACCCCCAGTATCGTCGTCAACCCCCGACCGGCCCGGTCATCTCGATCGCAGTGGAACGCTGGGCCTGGTGGGAGTCGAAGCCTCGCCCTTAGCGCAGGATCTCCACGTTGGTGCCCAGGAACTCGTCGTTCGGTACCTCGATGGAGCCGCCGTCCATCGCTTCGACCCGTGTGGTGGCCAGACCGATCCTCTCGACCCGGCCCTCCAGCTCTCCGATGCGGATCAGCTGACCCTCGGAGTGGCGCTCTTTGACGTGGCGCCCGGCGGCCACCTGGCGCGCCAGCGGTACGGCTCCCAAACCGACGGCGAGCGCCGCCGCCAGCGCCGTTCCGAAGGCGAACGCCGCCACCAGAATGAGGATGATGTCGGTAGAGACGCCCAGCTGCTGGAGAGCGACGATGAGCCCCACCCCGAGAATGAGCGAGGAGGTGATCAAGCGCCCCCGCACCGCCATCACGTCCGACACCGGGCGCAGAGCCGTCTCTACGAACAAGCCGAGAATGCGCCCCAGTGCCCGGGCCAAGGTGACCACGATGATGGCCACCAGCGTCACCGGGATGTAGCGGATCACCCCGTCGATCAGCAGCTCGGCCTGATCGGGATCGATGACCACGAGCACCGCCACCACGATGCCGGCAACGACCAACACGGGAATGAGCTGGTCGACCAGCTGGGCGATCGTCTCAGGGACCCGCTTGCAGACGAGCCGCCACACCAGCCAGAGGAGCAGCAGTGCCCCGGCTACGGCCGCAACGGTGATGAGCCCTTCCAGCCACGCAGCCAGGGCGACGACCACTCTTCCTCCGAGCTTCGGCTAGTCCTCCGCTTCGGGTTCCAGCGCGTAGGCGAGGAGCGCCTCGGCGAAGGAAGCGAGAATACCCCCTCCCAGCTTGGCCAGCTCGATCAGGAACAGCTCGAGCTCGATGATCTTCAGAACCGGCTCGGAGAGATCCTTGTCGAGGGACCCCTCCCACAGCTCGGCGAGGAAGGCCTGGCACTCGTCGCACCCGCTCACGTGTGCGTCGATGTCCGGCTCGGGGATGGCCACCCCGGCCAGATCGACCGGCACGTCTCCGAGCGAGAACTCGAACAGTGTCTCGTCGGCGACGCCGCAGCTGCGCGGAGCGCTCTCCACGGTCATCGCCACGCCTCCAGCTTCTCGCCCAGTGCCCGTCGACCTCGCAGAATCCTGGTCCGAACGGTGTTCAGCGGGACGCCCAGCTCCTCGGCAATCTCGTCGTAGCTGCGGTGTTCCAGCTCCCGCAGCTCGAGCGGGCGCCGCAGGTTGTCGGGAAGCTCGGCGATGGCCTCGTGGAGATCCCGGCGCAAGGCCGAGGCGACGGCTGCGCTCTCCGGCCCGACCAGAACGGGCCGATCGGGGAGGTCTTCGGTCGGATTGCGGCGCCGGCTCACCACGTTGAGAGCGAGGTTGTAGCGATCCGGTAGAGCCAGGAACGCACCTGGGCTTCACCGCGGAAGTCGGCCGAAGCGCGAAAGGCTCTGATGAAGGTTTCCTGGGCCACTTCTTCGGCCACGACCGGGTTCCTCACCACTCGCATCGCTGCCCCAAAGACGAAGTCCTGATGGCGTCGTACCAACTCGCCGAAAGCTCCCAGATCCTCGCTCGCTGCTCGAACGAGCTGGAAGTCAGATCGATCGTCCATTCCCCCCATGTCCAATTAGACACGTCCCCGCCTCGTGCGGTTCTCCAGTTTTGGGCCACGGCCCTCTCGAGTCGAAAAACACAGAACTCCGTCGGTGGAGACCGGGTCCAAGTGGCTGCCCAGCCTAGAGGGGCAACACCCTCCCGCCCCCTCTGGCGGCAACGAGCCGAGGTGGGCGCCCGGTTCCCTCTCGGGCCCACATGGCTCGCTGGAGCAGAGTTCTCCAGCACACGGGGCCGGGAGCGTTTCCCCCTGCGCTCCCGGCCCCATTCTCGTACCCGGGACCGGGCCGTCCGGGCTTGGGAATCCGCCGGTCGCCTCGTAGATTCGCGCTGATGCGAGTCGGAATCCCCAAGGAACCTGACCCAGCCGAGCGCCGCGTGGCGGTCACCCCGACCATCGCCAAGTCGATGGCCGGGCTGGCGACCGTGACGGTCGAGCCGGATGCCGGTCGGGCGGCCGGCTTTCCCGACGAGGCCTTTCGGGCCAACGGCGCCGAGATCGGCGATCCCTGGTCCGCAGAGGTGATCGCCATCGTGGGCCCTCCCCCCGGTGATCATCTGGCCCGGGCCGGGGAAGGAGCCACCGTCATCGGCTTCCTGGCCCCGTTCACCGATGGAGCCGTGGTGCGAACCCTCGCCGAGCGCAAGCTCACCGCGTTCGCCTTCGAGGCGATGCCGCGCACCACGCTCGCCCAGAGCATGGACGCGCTTTCCTCGCAGGCCACCGCCGCCGGCTACGCCGCCGTTCTGGCCGCAGCTGCGGCGTCCCCTCGCTTCTTCCCCATGCTGACGACTGCCGCCGGAACCATCCGCCCCTCCCGGGTCCTCGTGCTCGGGACCGGCGTGGCTGGCCTCCAGGCCGTTGCCACAGCCCGCCGCCTCGGTGCGATCGTCTCCGCGTACGACATCCGCCCTGAGGCCCGCGAGCAGGTGGAAAGCCTCGGGGCCTCCTTCGTCGAGGCCCCAGTTGACGCGGAGGCGGCCACCGCGGCCGGCTATGCCCGAGAAGTGGCCGAAGACGCCCAACGGCGCCAGCTCGAGGCGCTCACTCCGGAGGTGGCCAGGTCGGACGTCGTCATCACCACGGCTCTGATCCCGGGCCGACCGGCGCCCTTGCTGATCGACGCCGGAATGGTCGAGCGGATGCGGCCGGGAACGGTCATCGTCGATGTGGCGGCTCCCGCCGGAGGCAATTGTGCGCTCACCCGGCCCGGAGCAGAGGTGGACCATGCCGGTGTCTCGATCCTCGGGCCCGAGGACCTGCCGAGCCGGGTCGCCTCCGATGCCTCGGACATGTACGGGCGCAACGTCCTCGAGCTGCTGCGCCACCTCACCGCGGAGGGCGAGATCGAGCTCGACTTCGACGACGAGATCGTCGATGGCGCCTGTGTCGCCCATGCCGGTGAGATCCGTCATCCCGAGGCAAGACGAGCGGCGGGCTCCGAGGAGGCCGGATGAGCCCGCTGATCGTCGGCATCACCGTGTTCGTGTTGGCCACGTTCGTCGGGTTCGAGGTCATCACCAAGGTGCCTCCGACCCTGCACACCCCGCTGATGTCGGGAGCCAACGCCATTTCTGGCATCACGATCGTCGGAGCGCTCACCGCCGCCGGATTCGGAGCCGGCGGGCTCGCCACGGTGCTGGCGTTCTTGGCGGTCGTCACCGCAACGATCAACGTCGTCGGCGGCTTCTTGGTCACCGACCGCATGCTGGGCATGTTCCGCCGCAAGCCCGAGGACCGAAAGTGACCGCGGCCGCCCAGCTCGGCTACCTCGGTTCGGCGGCGCTGTTCATCTTCGGGCTGCGCCGGCTGAGCTCGCCCCGGACCGCTCGTTTGGGGAACGGGCTGGCGGCGCTGGGGATGCTGGCCGCCATCGTCATCACGCTCGTCGACCAGGACATCGCCGACTGGACAACCATCGCCGCCGGACTCGCCGTGGGGGCCGCTCTGGGCGCGACGGCGGCCATCCAGGTGCAGATGACCGCCATGCCCCAGCTCGTGGCCGCCTTCAACGGCTTCGGCGGTGCGGCGTCGGCCCTGGTGGCCGCGGCCGAGCTGGTCCGCGCCGAGCCCGACGCATTGGCCAACGAGACCATCGTCACGATCGCCCTGTCGATGGCGATTGGGTCGGTGACCCTGTCGGGGAGCATGGTGGCCTTCGGCAAGCTGCAGGGGATCGTGTCCGGCCGGCCCCTCACCTATCCGGGCCAGCAGGTCGTCAACGGAGCTTTCGCAGCAGGAGCCGTGGCGCTGGGAGTGTGGATGGTGGTTGGTCGGGACCTCCTGCCACTGTGGCTGCTGGGGGCCGCCACGCTGGTGATCGGGGTGGCCATGGTGCTGCCGATCGGGGGCGCCGACATGCCGGTCGTCATCTCACTGCTCAACTCGTTCTCCGGCCTGGCCGCGGCCGCAGCCGGTTTCGTCATCGAGAACACGGCATTGATCATCGGCGGTGCCCTGGTGGGCGCCGCCGGCCTGATCCTCACCACACTCATGTGCGAGGCGATGAACCGGCCGCTGAGCAACGTGCTGTTCGGCGCGTTCGGCGGAGGGGGGACGACGGCCGTCGGCGACGCCGCCGTCCGGCCGGTGACCTCCACCAGCGCCGCCGACGTCGCCATCTCTCTGATGTATGCCCGCCAGGTCATGGTGGTTCCCGGTTACGGCCTGGCGGTGGCCCAGGCCCAGCACGCGGTGCGCGACCTGGCCACCGCCCTCGAAGGCCGCGGGGTCTCGGTCAACTATGCGATCCATCCGGTCGCCGGGCGGATGCCGGGGCACATGAACGTGCTGCTGGCCGAGGCCGACATCCCCTATGAACAGCTGCTCGATCTCGACGACGCCAACTCCCGTTTCCCCCAGACCGACGTGGTCCTCGTACTGGGAGCCAACGACGTGGTCAACCCGGCCGCCCGGGATGATTCGACCAGTCCGATCTACGGCATGCCGATCCTCGAGGTCGACCGTGCCGCCACGGTCGTGGTCGTCAAGCGCAGTCTCTCACCGGGCTTTGCCGGCATCGACAACCCGTTGTTCTATCGGGAAGGCACGCTGATGCTGTTCTCCGACGCCAAGGCGGCCCTGGAAGGAATACACGAGGCGCTCGTCGAGATCTGACGTGGACTTCTACGAAGCGGTGCGGCGGCGGAGGATGGTCCGCAACTACAGCGACGAACCCGTCGACCCCCGGGCGCTGGATCGGATCGTGGCTGCGGCCCGCAAGGCGCCGTCGGCCGGGTTCAGCCAAGGCCAGTCGATGATCGTGGTGACCGATCCGGAAAGCAGACGGCGCATCGCCGACTCGGTCGGCGAAGCCGACTACGTGGCCCGGGGCTTCGACCCCTGGATTTCCCGGGCCCCGGTGCACGTCGTCGTCTGCGTACGCGAAGAGGCCTATCACGAGCGGTACCGCGAACCCGACAAGGCCCCCGACGGAGTTGAGAATCCCTGGCCGGTGCCGTTCTGGTGGGTCGACGCCGGAGCGACGATGATACTGCTCCTTCTCGCCGCCGCTGCCGAAGGCCTGGCGGCCGGATTCCTCGGCGGACCTGCTCTGGAAGGAATCGGAGATCTCCTCTCGATCCCAGACGACGTCTCCGTCGTGGGAATCGTCACCATCGGGCACGGCGCACCCGACCGGCGCTCGGGGTCGCTCCAGCGAGGCTGGAAGCCGGCCGGCGAGGTGATCCACCGGGAGCGGTGGCGGAGCGGGTGATCGCTCTGTGCCCACGGATCGATTCGACCGGCACCGTTACACTGATCGGCCCCATCGCCCGAGGTGCTCATGAACCTCTCGATCACCCATCGCCCGGCCTACGCGCCTTCGGTCGAGTTCGTCGAGCGGAAAGGGATCGGGCACCCCGACACCATCTGCGACGCCCTGGCCGATCGCCTGGCCCGCCGCCTGGCTCAGGACTTCCTGGCCCATACGGGCGCCGTCCAACACTTCAACGTCGACAAGGCGGTGCTCGCGGCCGGAACGGTCGACATCGGCTTCGGCGGGGGTCGACACCTCACACCGGCTCGGCTCATCCTCGTCGGCAAGGCCAACATGCTCGCCTGGCAACCCGACCTCGACCAGCTCGTCAAAGCCGCCCAGGACGACCTTGCCGAGATACTCCCCGACGCCGATCCCGAGGCCTTTCGGGTCGAGATCTGGCTGAGCCAGTCCTCGATCGATCTCGCCATCGTCAATGCGAGGGAGGTCCCGCTCTCCAACGACACCTCGTTTGCCGCCGTGTCCCTTCCCCGCTCTCCCCTCGAGGAAGCCGTGTTCGCCATAGAGCGGCACCTCAACAGCGATCAATTCCGCTCCGAGGTCCCGGTGGGCCGCGACATCAAGGTCATGGGGGCCCGCTCCAACGGAACGCGTATCACAGTGGCCGCCCCGGTGCTGGCCGCCAAGGTCGCCGATCGGACCGCGTACGACGAGGCCGTCGCCGGCATCTGGGGAGCGGCCCGGCGAGTGGCGGCCGAAGCGCTCGAGGACGAAGCGGAGATCCGGGTCAATCAGGCCGACATCGAGGACTCGCCCTACCTGACGCTGGGCGGGACTTCGGCCGAGGCGGGCGACGATGGCCAGGTGGGGCGGGGGAATCGCTTCGGCGGGCTCATCACCCCGTATCGCCCCATGAGCCTGGAAGCCACTGCCGGGAAGAACCCGGCCGCCCACGTCGGCAAGACCTATCACGCCGTAGCCGATGACATCGCCCGCCGCACGCTGGCGGAGGCGGGGGGCCGCGAGGCCACGGTTCGCCTGCTCAGCTCGATCGGCAGCCCGGTCACCGAGCCCCAGGCGGCCCACGTCGAGGTCCACGGCGCGGTGGACGAAGCGCGCATCGCCCAGATCGTCAAGGAGTGCGCCTCCGACTGGGAAGGGGTGCGCGATCGCCTGATCGCCGGGGAGTACCTGCTCTTCTGAGCGGACCGACCGAGATCCACGGCGGGGTGGCGGCCGGCTTCGAGCCTGTGGCCGCCGCCTTCGCCGACAACTTCTCCCGGCGCAGCGACGTCGGCGCCGCATGCACCGTCTATCGAGCCGGTTCCCCGGTCGTCGATCTGTGGGGCGGCCCGGCCCGGCCCGGGAAACCCTGGGGTGAAGACACGATGTGCTCCGTCTTCAGTACCACCAAGGGTCCGCTAGCCCTGGTGGTGCAGATCCTCGCCGACCGGAGCGAGCTCGACGTGGGCGCGCC
>CAYFYE010000001.1:0-85960 GCA_964347285.1 uncultured Acidimicrobiia bacterium | reverse complement strand
TGGACCGAGGTGCCCGAAGGCGTGCGCAGCGGGCGGTACCTCATCGAGAAGCTCGACCCACACAACTTCGTGCTGGTGATCGAGGACGAAGAGGGAGGCCGCCGCCGGGCCGTGGTCCCGGCCCACATCGACGCCACCGCTCCCCGTCTCTCGGCGCTGCAGCGAAGCGCCGAGCATGTGGAGCGAGAGCGTCTGCGTCGCCGGCGGATCATGCGTCATCTAGTGCACGTCGCCATCTTCACCGGGCTGCTGCTGGCGATTCTCCCGCTCCGGGTGTCCCCCAATCCGGACTACGCCACCGCTGCGGCGCTCACCGGGCAACTCGATGCCGTCTATGCCGCTGTGGAAGACGGCGTTCCGCTGGCCGAGGCCGCCGGAGCCGGGATTATGGCGCTGGCCAACGAAACCGACACGGGCGCCGGCCTCAGCGCGGTGACGGCTCCGTACGAGTCCACCTGCCTTGCGGCGGTGTGGGAGGGTGACGGACCCCGCCGGGTCGGGGCCCTCACCGACCACGCCGGCTGCTCCCCGCCGCAGTCGTGGACGGACGGCAGCGAGCGCTCGAGGAGACCCCCGAGGGCCGCCTGGTGCTGTCCGAGAGCTGGACCCCGGTGATGCCGGACCGCCACGTCGCCAACTACTGGTTCGTGCCGGCGTTGATCGTGCTGCTGTTCCCGGCCGCTCGGTCGCTCACTCTGGCGCTGTCGGAGATCGCCAGGTTCTCCTGGGAGTTCCGCAGCCATTCGGTGAGCTGACCCCCGGGGGGCCGTTCGCCTCTAGCGCCGGTGGGCTTCTTCTTGGAATGATCGAGAGTGGTTATGTGTGTCTGCATCCGGAGGGTGATCCAGGGAGGAGGTATCCCATGCAGACCGTAGACACTCGGTCGCAGATCGAGCAGGCCCGCAAGGTGGAGCGCGTCAACCGCCGGCTCATCGCCCTCGTGGTGGTGCTGGCTCTGGCGCTGATCGGCCTCGGGGTGTGGCTGGCCCTAGACGCCTTCGTCCTCGGCGGGGAGGGTGACCTCGAGGCCATGCTCACCGACTACCACGAGGCGTGGCAGGATCTCGACCCCGACAGGGTGGCGAGTTTCTTCGCCCCGGCCGGGGCTTTCAGGTTCGTGGCGACCGGAGAGGCGTACATCGGAAGTGACGCCATCGCCGAATATGTCGCCGGTTACCCACAAGGCGCCGTGATGGAGTTCGGCGACATCGCCGTCTCCGAAAGCGGTGCCTTCGCCACCGCTACCTACCGGTGGGAGGATGTGGTGCCCGGAACAGTATTCGAGGGAGTTTCGGTCTTCGGTCTCGTCGGCGACGAGATCCTGCACCACTACGTCCACGCATGGGCAGCGGCGGAGTGAGCTCAGCGGGGCCGCCCCGGTGGCGCTGAGTCGGCGCCGCCCGGGTGGGGCCGTCTGTGCGCCGCCGTGTGAGCCGAGCTTTGTGCTAGCCGTCTGAAATCGATTTCAGAAGGTTGGCTGTCGGCACCGCGCCCAGCACCTGCGCCCGGGACCCCGGTCACCGCCGAGATCTGTCGCACCCTCGGCGTACCGTGGCTCGCATGGATGATGACGAGCTGGTCGCCGAGATTCATCATGCCGCGGCAGCGCTTTCTGCCCTCCACCACCGGCTGCTGAGACTGATCTCTCGAGCCAACGAGCGACGATGCTGGGCACGCGACGGCGCCACCGATCCGGGCGCCTGGCTGGTCGCTGAGTTGGCCGTGTCGCACCGGACGGCGGCGGGGTGGTCCGAGGTCGCCGGACGGCTCGAGGAGCTTCCCGCCACCGCCGATTCCCTGGCGACGGGAAGACTCTCGTTCGATCAGGTACGGACCCTGTCCCGGTTTGCCCGACCGGAGGACGATGAGGCCCTGGCCGCCGAGGCCGAGGGCCTGTCGGTCAACCAGCTCCGGCGCCGGGGGCGGAGCCGAGAGAGTCTCGACCTCACCGGCACCGAGCAGGCCCACTGGGAGCGCTGGCTCCGATGGCGCTGGGATGAGTCTCGTCATTCCCTTCATCTCGCCGGCGAGATCCCCGACCGAGAGGGAGCCGTCGTGGTCAAAGCGCTCACCAGGATTGCCCTCCACACCCCTCCCGAACCCACGAGTGGCGTTTACGAATCGTTCGAGGCACGCTGCGCCGACGCTCTCGTGCAGATGGCCTCCCAGTCCCTGGGCGCCGACGGCGATCCGGACCGGTCCTGTGTCGTCGTCCACGTCGACGCCCAGGCCTTGGCCCGACCCGACGGAGTCGGTCACGTCGAGGACGGCCCGTCCCTTGCCGTCGAGACCGTTCGGCGGTGGGCCTGTGATGGTCGCTGGCAGGTCGTGGTCGGCGAGGGCCACGGCCAAACGATCGGGGTGGGACGGACTTCCCGACGGGTACCCGCCTGGCTGGGTCGTCTGGTGAAGGATCGCGATCGAGGCTGTCGGTTCCCCGGCTGCGAGCGCACCCTCTGGGTGCATGCCCACCACCTCGTCCACTGGCTCGAGCTGGGACCGACCGACCTAGACAACCTGGTGACCTTGTGCGGCTACCACCACCGCCTCGTCCATGAGCACGGATGGCACATCGCCGGTGACCCCAACAAGCAATTGACCTGGATCAGGCCCAACGGTCGCCCATACGAGCCGCGCCCGGACGTGATCTCACCCGAAGCCCGCCGAAGAAGCATCGAGTACGCCCTCGAGCACGCCGACCTTCGCGGCAGCGCTTGGTACGACACGTCCTAGTCGGTCAGCTCGAGAATGTACTCCTCGACCTCCTCCCCGCGGGCGTTGGCAAAGCCCTTGTCCTCGCCGGCGATCGTGAACCCGCATTTCTCCAGCACCCGGATGGAGGCGACGTTGTCTTTGGCGGCCCTGGCGTAGAGGGGACGCGTCTCGAGGTCTTCGAGGAGCCATGAGAGCGCCCTGGTGGCGATGCCCCGCCCCCAGAAGCTCCGACCGACCCAGTAGCTCACCTCGCGTCGACCGCCCTGCTCGAAGCTCAGCACGTGGCCGGCCACTTGTCCGCCGAAGAGGATGGTCTTTGCGGTGATAGCTTCGTCGGCCAGGATCCTTGCCCAGCGCGCCACGAAGGCATCCAAATCCGCCGGGTCCTCGACGGTGAAGGCGGCCATGTGGCAGGCAACGGGGTCCGTTTGATGATCGAAGAAGATGGGGAGATCACCTGCCTCCACATCGCGGAGTCGCACGTCGTTGTCGGGCCGTTCCACCTCCGCATCCCTCCAGGTCCCTCCAGGTCGGCTCGGCGGCCGACAAGCCGAGCCCCTCAGTTACAGCCCACTTCCTACGGTGCGGATCATGGCGATACCGGTGAGCGCCGACCACAGGAAGGTGGCGAAGATGCTGCTGAAGCCCACAGCGCCAGAGGCCCCTCGACATCGCCGTCGATGACCCAGAAGGCTCCGATCACCGACGCCAGCGCCGTTGCCACTCCCCGCCACGCCAGCCATTTCCTCAGGGGTTTCTCCTGGTCGGGCTGGCCGGATTTGAACCGGCGACCTCTTGACCCCCAGTCAAGCGCGCTAACCAAGCTGCGCCACAGCCCGGACGAGAAAGTGTACTTGTTAGGGCCAGATGCCCCGTTGCTCGGCGGTACGGCGACAGCGCTCGATCGCCACCACGTGGGCCGCTGTTCGTAACGTGGGCCGGCGCAGTTTGGGCGCCTTGGGCTGCACGCGGCTCCAGGCTTCTTGATAGCGCTCCATGTTCTCGATGAGAGCGGCCCGGGTCGTCACCACTGCCTCGGTGGCTCGCTTCATCTTCTGCTGAAGCCTGTTGTGGATGTCGGCCTCCTCCCACTGCTCGTTACCCAGGTTCTGGGCCCATTCGAAGTAGCTCACCACTACCCCGCCTGAGGCGGACAAGATGTCGGGTACTACCGGGATCCCTCGATCTCCCAGGATGTCGTCGGCCTCGGGCGTGGTGGGGCCGTTGGCGGCCTCGATGACCACTGCGGCCTGGACGCGCTCGGCGTTCTCTGAGGTGATTTGGCTCTCGATGGCGGCCGGCACCAGCACGTCGCACGGCACTTCGAGCACCTCGCGGTGATCGAGGGGCTTGGTGTCGGGAAGATCGACGACCGACCCGGTCTCGTCCTTGTGGCTCTCTACCCGGGCCACATCGAGCCCACTGGGATCGTAGATGCCGCCTCTGGTGTCGCTCACCCCGACCACTGCGGCGCCGGCGTTGCGGAACAACCGGGCGGCGTTGCGGCCGGCGTTGCCGAACCCCTGGATGGCCACCGACGCCCCTTCGAGCCCGGCCAGCCCCGGCAGTGCTCCCATTTCGATCATGTGCTCGAGCACGAAGAGCAGGCCCTGGGCGGTGGCAGTCTCTCGTCCCAGCGAGCCGCCCAGGTCGAGCGGCTTGCCGCTTACCACCGGGAGGTTGTTCTCCCCCGGGTGCATCATCGAGTAGGTGTCGTACACCCACGCCATGGTCTGGGCGTCGGTGTACAGGTCGGGAGCAGGGATGTCGGTGTGCGGGCCGATGTTGTCGCCCAGGGCGGCGATGAAGCGGCGGGTGATGCGGCGCTTCTCCTGGGTCGACAGCCTGGTGGGATCACACTCGACGCCCCCCTTGGCTCCGCCAAAGGGGATCTCGGTGAGGGCGCACTTCCACGACATCCAGGTGGCCAGGGCCTTGATCTCGTCCTCGTCCACGTTGGGGTGGAAGCGAATGCCCCCCTTACCGGGACCGCGTGCCGTGTCGTGCAGAACCCGAAAGCCGGTGTAGGTGTGCACGTACCCGTCGTCCATCACCACCGGCAGGGTCACCTTGATCATGCGCTCGGGGCGAAACAGCCACTCGGCTACTCCCCGCCAGCCCTCCAGGTCACGGGTGAACGGCACGGCGGCGTCGAACTGCCGCTTGGCGATGTGAAACAGATTGAGGTCTTCGGTCGGCTTCGCGGACATTCATGGCTCCTTTCGAAGGGCGCGTCTGCACCTGCCCCATAGTCGACGGGAAAGGCACGCATCAGTAGAGGCGAACGGCCCCAGCCCGTCTGACGATCAGCCTAGGCGGTCGGCCAGCCACCCGATCCCCTGCACTAGCCGGGCGACGAGGTAGAGAGCAGCGGCCCCTACCAGCACCCAGAACGACACCGGAGCCCGTTCCCGGGGTGGCTCGGAATCGGCCCTCGGCCGGTTCATACCGGCGGTACCCCGTGGCGGCGCCTCGAGAATTCGCGATTCTTACGTTCGGCATAGGCGAGGCGGCTGATCAGCTCGCCGCGCAGCTCGTCGAACTCCACGACCGCATCCACCACCAGATCGGCGGCCAGCCGGAGCAAGTCGACGTCCTCGATGTACTCGGCTCTCTTTTGGGCGACGAACCCCTCCCGCTCGACTTCGGGGAGCTCCTGGATCGTGTTGTAGTAGACGGCGTTGACGGCCGCCTCCGGGCCCATGACGGCGATCTCGGCGGTGGGCAAGGCCAGCGTGGCGTCGGGACGGAGCCCGGGCCCGGAGAAGGCGTACAGGCCGGCGCCGTACGCCTTGCGCACGATCACCGAGATACGGGGCACGGTGGCCTCGGCTACGGCGGTGAGCATCTTGGCCCCGGCCCGGATGATGCCCTGCCGCTCGACCTCGGTGCCGATCATGAACCCGGGCACGTCGGCCAGGAACACGAGAGGGATGTTGAAGGCGTCACACAGCCACATGAATCGGGCAGCCTTGTCGGCCGAATCGACGAACAGGACCCCGCCCAAGTGCTCGGGCTGGGAAGCCACGATTCCCACCACCCGCCCGTCGAGACGAGCAAAGCCGGTGAGGACCTCGGGGGCGTACAGCTCCTTGATCTCGAAAAACAACCCATCGTCCACGACACCCCTGATCAGCAGGCTCATGTCGTAGCCCCGCCGGGTGTCGTCGGGAACAATGGCATCGAGGGCCCCAACGTCCTCGGGCGGCCCCGGCTCCACGCCCGGCGCCTGATCGCGATAGCTGGCAGGCATGAAGCTGAAGTAGGCCCGAGCCCAGTTGATGGCCTGCTCGTCGTCGTACACCAATGCGTCCCCGCTTCCGCTGATCTCACAGTGGATGCGCGCACCGCCCATCTCCTCGAGGGTGGTTTCCTCGCCGATCACCATCTCAGCCATTCGCGGCGAGCCCAAGTACATCGAGGCCCGCCCTTCTACCATCACCACCACATCACAGAACGAGGGAATGTAGGCGCCGCCGGCCGCCGAGGGGCCGAACAGGCAGCAGATCTGGGGCACCCGACCCGACAGACGAATCTGGGTGTAGAAGATACGGCCGGCGCCGCGGCGGCCCGGAAACAGTTCCACCTGATCGGTGATCCTGGCCCCAGCCGAATCGACCAAGTAGAAGACCGGCAACAGCTCTTCGTATGCAGCCTCGAGAGCCCGGAGGATCTTCTCAACGGTCCGCGCCCCCCAGCTGCCAGCCTTGACGGTCGGGTCGTTGGCTACGACGACGACCGGACGGTCGTCGACGGTTCCCCGGCCGGTCACCACGCCGTCGGCGGCCAGGTCGGGGTGGCCGGCGTTGGCCAACAGCCCGTCCTCCACGAACGACCCGGGATCGCACAGCAGCTCCACTCGGTCACGGACGAACAACTTGCCCTGCTGGGCCAGCTTCTCCCGGTACTTCTCCGGGCCACCTCGACGGGCCCGGTCGGCCGAACGACGGAAACGCTCTCGATCAGACACGGGCCGGCCTCCTCGATCTCCCCACCACTTGGAGGGGTGTGCCGGTGAAGTCGTACTCGGCGCGCAGGCGATTCTCCAAGAAACGAAGGTAGTCGGGGCCCACCTCTCCCCCGCGAAGAAAGAGCACGACGGCGGGAGGCTCCGTACCCGCCTGTACGGCGTACATGATTCGACCACGCCGGCCTTTGCGCACCGGGGCGGGATGCCGTTCTTGCCAGCTACGGACGGCTCGATTGAGTTCCGGGGTGGGGATGCGGCGGGCCCGGTTCTCGAGCACGGTCTCGATCGCCTCGCCCAGCCGCTTGAGACGGGCTCCGGTCAGTGCCGAGATCCGCAACACCGGAGCCCAGCTGATGAAGGCCAGCCGGTCGGCCAGCCCATCCTCGGTGGCCTCCCTCTCTTCCTCGGAGACGGCGTCCCACTTGTTGAGTAGGACGATCGCTCCCGCTCCGGCGGCGATGATCTCATCGGCGATCCGCTGCTCCTGATGGGTCAAGCCGGCTACGGCATCCACGACCAGCAACGCCACATCGGCTCGAGCCAGAGCGCGATGGGCCCGCAGCACCGAGTAGTACTCGGTGGGCTCCTTGACCCGGGCGGCCCGTCGGATGCCGGCGGTGTCGACGAGCCGATAGCGCCGCCCGTCGATCTCGGCAATCTCGTCGACGGCATCGCGAGTCGTGCCCGGCTCCGGCGAGACCAGGACTCTTTCCTCTCCCACCAGGCGGTTGAGCAGCGTGGACTTGCCGACGTTGGGCCGGCCGACGATGGCCAGGGTGGGCAGATCGTCTCTGCGCTCCGGCGCCGGTACCGCCTCCGGAAGGAGGGCTAGCAAGCGGTCCAAGAGGTCCCCGGTGTTGCGGCCGTGGAGGGCACTGACGCCGATCGGCGGTCCGAGGCCCAGTTTCCACAGCCGGTCCAGGTCGGCTTCGTCCTTCGGGCCGTCGACCTTGTTGGCCACTAGGAGGCAGGGCACACCAGCCCGCCGCAGAATGCGGGCGATTCCTTCGTCGTCGATGTCGACCGGAGTGCGGGCGTCGACGACCAAGAGGACCACGTCGGCGGCCGAGAGGGCCGCCTCCACTTGGGCTCGCACCCCCTCGATCAGCCCCTCGCCGCGCACCTCCCAGCCGCCGGTATCGACGATGATGAACGGCACTCCGGCCCATTCCGCCTCGAACTGCTTGCGGTCGCGGGTCACTCCAGGACGGGCCTCGACCACCGCGGCCCGGCGTCGCAGGATCCGATTGACCAGCGTCGACTTTCCGACGTTGGGTCGGCCGACCACCGCCACCACCGGCAGCCTGCTCACGTTCGTGCTCCGCCGATGAGCCCGGCGACGCTGGTCGGGACCGCCCGGAGAGGGGCGGAAGCAGCACCGGCCACCTCCTCGAAAGCCACGTCATCGAGGAACCGATGCCCGGACAGCGTGACGTCGGGGAGTAGGTAGACGCCGGCCGGCTCCCGGTCGGCCGCCAGAGCCCTCTTGATGTCGTTTCCAACCAGAAGCCCGGCGACGGCAACATTCCCCCCGAAGAAACGATTGGGCACCTCCAGCAATCGAAGCGGGCGTCCCGCCAGAGCTTCGAGGCGAGGTCGCACCGGTTCCAGCACCTGCGTTCCGTATTCACCGGTGATCACGACCGCGGGGCCGTGGCCGCCCCCGCCCGAGCCATTGAGGCGTTCGGCCCGGTAGCCCAGGGCCGGAGCCGCCTCGAGCTGCCGCCACTGCCCCGTCCGGTCCGGGCCGGGTAGCCGGGCGCCCGCCTCGAGCGCCGCCAGATTGTCGTAGAAGGCCCGGGCCATGCCGATTCCGTTCTCGTGCTGGGCGAAGTCTTCGTAGGTCTCCGAGCCCGGGATGGCAGAGCCGGCCTGAAGGTAGAGCTCGTCTGATGCGAAGAACATGCGCCGTCCCAGACGGTCCAGGGCAACCTCTTGCCAGGAATGGATGAGGTCGAGATCGGCGGCAGCCTCGGCGCCCGTGTGGGCCCGCAGGCCCTCCTCCTTGTTGAAGCGGGACAATCCCAACGGGACCACGCCGACACTGGCGAGACGGGGATAGCGGGCCACGATCTCGGCGCAGGTGCGATCGAGTACGTCACCGTCGTTGACTCCCGGGCACAGGACAATCTGACCGTGGATGGTGATGCCCGCCTCGAGCAGCGCCCGCAACCAGCGCAGGCTGGTGGCTCCCCGGCGATTGCGCAGCATCCGGGTCCGCACCGCCGGATCGGTGGCGTGGATGGAGACGTAGAGAGGCTCGAGCCTTTCGGTGACCACCCTGGCCACGTCGAGCTCGGTGAAGCGAGTCAGCGTGGTGAAGTTGCCGTAGAGAAACGACAACCGGTAATCGTCGTCCTTGAGGTACAGCGAGGGCCGCATACCCGATGGCAGCTGATAGATGAAGCAGAACTCACAGTGGTTGTCGCAGGTCTGCACCCGATCGAAGATCGACGCGTTGAGGCGCAGTCCCAGTGGCACGCCGTCGCCCTTAACGATCTCCATGATCCGCTCCAGGCCACTGCGACGCACGGTGAGCTCGATGTCGGCTTCGTCGACGAGCTGCTGGTACTCGATGATGTCGGAGGGTCGCACGCCGTTGACGGCCACCAGCTCGTCGCCGACTGCGATGCCTGCTTTGGAAGCAGGGCCGGCGGGCACTACCTCGAGAACGGTCGGATAAGACACGGTCAGCCAAGGATAGGTAGACGCCACCGGCGCGCCCCTACCATGGCGTCGTGGCCCGAAAAGTGCTGTTGGCGGCTCCGCGCGGCTTCTGTGCCGGCGTCGAGATGGCGATAAAGGCACTCACCTGGATGGTGGGGGTCTTCGAGCCGCCCGTCTACTGCTACCACCAGATCGTCCACAACGCCGACGTAGTCGAGGTCTTCGAGAAGGCCGGCGTGGTGTTCGTCGACGACATCGCCGACGTGCCTCCGGGCTCTCCGGTCATGCTGAGCGCTCACGGCTCGGCGCCCGACGTCGTCGCCGGCGCCGAGGGACGGGCCGCGGTGATGGTGGATGCGGTGTGCCCTCTGGTCACCAAGGTCCATCACGAGGTCAAGCGCAAGGCCGCCGAGGGTTTCGACATCATCTACGTCGGCCACGAGGGACACGATGAGGCGGTGGGGACCATCGCCGAAGCCCCGGAGGCGGTGACCCTGGTCGATCTGGAGACCGGGCTGGACGACTTCAGCGCCGCCGATGATTCCAAGGTCGCCCTGGTGGCCCAAACCACCCTGGGGCTGTACGAATGGAAAGGGATCCTGAGCGAGGCCCGCCATCGCTTTCCGCAGCTGTGGACGGCCCGCAAGAGCGATCTGTGCTACGCCACCACCAACCGCCAGTCCGCCGTTCAGGAGCTGGCCGAGGGCTCCGATGTGGTGCTGGTGGTCGGCTCGGAGAACTCGTCGAACACCCAGGCCCTGGTCCGTGTGGCCCAGGCCGCCGGAGCCGACACCCACCGGGTCGACGGTCCGGCCACGATCGACCCGGCCTGGTTGACCGACGCCGACGTCGTCGGGGTGACCGCCGGAGCCTCGGCCCCCGATCAAGCGGTCCGAGCGGTGATCGAGGCGGTGGGCCCCACCGAGGGCGTCGACGAGCTCCGGGTGACAAACGAAGACGAGTACTTCCCCCTTCCGCCTTCGTTGCGGGCCTTCCTATCCGCCCTCCAGGGGGCGGTCGAAGGGGCCTATGCCGCCCGCAAACCGGGAGCACCGGGACCGCTCGACGGCGACCGATCCTGGAGCGCCGCCGAGGCGCTAGAGCTGATCGGAGCGGGCTCGGCCGCCGTCCTCTGAGGCCTCGACCAGCTCGAGGACCCGAGCCAGCACGTCGGCCACGCCCAACTCGGAAGTGTCGATGACCACCGCATCCTCGGCCGGGCGAAGCGGCGAGGCCTCCCGGCTCGAATCAAGGCGGTCCCGGCGGGCCAGGTCGGAAGCGATGTCGGCCTCATCGCGATCGGCCGCTTCGGCGTCCGCGGCCCGGCGGGCGGCCCGGATCTCGGGCCGGGCGGTCAGAAACACCTTCACCGGCGCCTGGGGAAAAACCACCGTGCCGATGTCTCGGCCCTCGACCACCGCCCGGCCCTCCACTCGATCCACCCAGCTGCGCTGGCGCTTCACCAACAGGCGGCGCAGCTCGGGAATGGCCGACACTGCGCTCACCGCCGCGGTCACTCCCGGACTGCGAATGTCCTCGGTCACGTCCACACCGTCCAGCAGCGCCCTTCCCCCGGCGAAATCAATGTCGACGCCCTCCACCACGGCGATCACCCCAGCCGGATCGTCCGCTCCGACCCCGGCCCGCAGCACCGCCAGCGTGGCGGCCCGGTAGAAGGCTCCGGTGTCGAGGTGGTGCCGGCCGGTCATCGCCGCCACCATCCGGCTGATCGTGGATTTCCCGACCCCGCCCGGTCCGTCTACTGCGATGACCATGCCCGCTCCAGCACGTCGTAGAAGCCGGGCCAGGAGACGGCGGCCGCGTCGGCTCCCTCGATGACGACGCCGCTGGGGCAGGCCAGTGCGGCAACGGCGGCCGCCATGGCAATGCGATGGTCTCCCCTCGACTGCACCACGCCGCCCTCGAGCGTTCCTCCGGTGACCTCCAGCCCGTCCCCGGTGACCCGGACCCCACCCCCCAGCGCCCCAATAGCTGCGGCGGTCGCCTCGAGACGATCGCTCTCTTTGAAGCGCAGTTCGCCGGCTCCCTCGATGATCGTGGTGCCCTCGGCAGCGGCCCCCAAAACGGCCACCAGGGGCAATTCGTCGATGGCCCGGGGTACGGTCTGATCGGCGACGGTCACACCGACCAGGCCGGCCCCGGTCACCGTCACGTCCCCGATCGGATCGCCGAAGCGGGCGCCGGTTTCGGTCATTTCGACCGTGGCCCCCATCTCGGCGAGTATCTCGACGAAGCCCAGCCTGCCGGGGTTGAGTGTGAGGTCGCGCACGTGCACGGCGGCGCCGGGGCGCAACGCCGCCGCCGCCAAGAGAAAGGCTGCGGAAGACGTATCGCCGGGAATCCGGTGGGAGGAGACCGGAACCGGGCCCGGGTCGATGCGAAAGGCCGTCTCCGATTTCCATTCGCCCAGGCCCAGGGCGGCCAGCCTCCGCTCGGTATGGTCGCGAAACCCGCCCGGGCCGTCGATCACCGAAGATCCCTGTGCCTGGAGGGCCGCCAGGGCGAAAGCCGTCCTCACTTGGGCCGACGCCACATCGAGCACGACCTCGGTGCCGGTGAGGTTCCCGCCCCGGATCGTGACCGGAGCCCCGCCGCCAGTGGTCTCGGCTCGCGCTCCCAGCCGGCGGAGCGGCTCAGCGACCCGCTCCATGGGGCGCCCTCGCAGGGAGGCGTCACCGGTCAGAGTCACTTGGAACGGTCGCCCGGCAACGGCACCGGCCAGGAGGCGGAGCGTCGTTGCCGAATTGGCGGCATCGATGGCCCCCTCGGGTGGCGTCCATCCCGAAATGCCCGACGATCGCACGAGCGGCGGAGCGACGTCGATGCCCAGCGCCCCGAGAGCGGCGACCATGGCAGCCACATCCCCCCCGGGACCGAGATTGTGGACCTCGCTCAGGCCTTCGGCCATCGCCGCCATGATCAAGGCCCGGTGCGACAGCGACTTGTCTCCGGGCACTTCCACCTCGGCACGAAAACGACCCGGCGGCGCCACGACCCTGCGGGTGATCATGCGGTCATGATCCTATTTCGTAGAGAGCCCGTACCTCGTCCATCGTGAGCGGGCGCCACGAGCCGGGCCGCAGCGATCGATCCCGGATCGGCCCCACGGCGATTCGCACCAGCCCCACCACCGGATGACCCACGGCGGCCAGCAGGCGCCGGACCTCCCGCTTCCGTCCCTCCCCTATCACCAACTCCACCAGCGCCTCCTGCCCGTGGGCGTCCACCAGTTGGGCCGACAGGGCCCGGGCCGGGCCGTCCTCCAGCTCGACTCCTTCCACCAGTTGCCGCAGCGCCGGCGGCCCCGGCCGCCCCTCGACCCGGGCCAGGTACGTCTTGGTGACCCCGAACCGCGGATGGGTGACGCGATGGGTGAGATCGCCGTCGTTGGTGAGCACGATGAGGCCTTCGCTGTCGGCGTCGAGACGTCCTACTGGATGGACCGGTGGATCGGAGGGAACCAAGTCCACCACGGTGGGCCGTCCCCGGGGATCATCGACCGTACTCACCACCCCGGGCGGCTTGTAGGCCAGGTAGTAGACCAGCCCGGGCCGCGTCGGCAGCGGAACGCCATCCACTTCGACGCGGGCCTGATACGGATCGATCTTCTGACCGAGGTGGGCCACCTCTCCGTCGACGGTCACTCGGCCCGCCCGGATCAGCTCCTCGGCGGCCCGCCGCGACGCCAGGCCGGAGTGAGCGATCAGCTTCTGGAGTCGCTCGATGGCTCCTCCGGTCGAAAGGGTCTCTCCAGGGCTTCGACGACATCGGGGGGCGGCACGTGATCGGCCAGCGGGGGAAGTTCGTCGAGGCGAGCGAGGCCCATCTTCTCGAGGAACAGGTCGGTCGTCCCGTACAGATAGGCCTGACCGGGACCGGGCACCCGCCCCACTTCCTCGATCAGGCCGCGCCGCTCCAGCGTCTGCATGGCCCGCTCGGCGTCGACCCCGCGAATCTCCGAGACCTGGCCTCGCGACACCGGCTGGCGATAGGCGATCACCGCCAGAGTCTCCAGCGCCGCCTTGGAAAGAGTGGAGGCCCGCTCCGACTGGGCGAAACGCTCCAGGTAGGGCAGGACTTCGGGCCGGGTGTAGAGCCGCCAACCCCGCCCCACCTGCCGCAGCACCAGGCCGCTGCTTCGCGCTTCGAGGGTGTCGGCCAGCGCCTCGAGCTCCTTGCGGACTCGGCCCCTGGGCATCTCGAGCAGCTCGGCCAGCTCGGAGGTGGCCAAGGGCTCCTCGGCAACGAACAGCACCGCCTCGAGCACGGCCTCCGGATTCATCCGGCGCTCCATTCACTGGTCATTTCGACGTCGATGGCGTCGGGCCGATGGGTCACGGCAATGTGAGCCTCCCGATGCTCCTGGCGGACGCCGACCAGGCCCCAGCGGGCCAGCTCGAGCAAGGCCAAGAAGTAGGCAACCACCTCGATCGGGCGGTCCAAATGAGCGGTCAGCGTCCCGAAGTCGGTCTCGACCGCTTCGGCCACCCTCCGGCGCAGATCTGCGATCGCTTGGTCGACCGACGGCAGATCCAGCTCGAGATGGTCGAGTTCCACGTCGCGCGGTCTGGCATCGATCTTGGCCATGAGGTGGGCCAGCTCGACTGCGGTGACGGGGAGCCGCAACTCGCCGGGCGGGGGCTGGACCTCGGGATCGAGGCCGGCCTGCCTGGCCAGATAGCGGTGGTTGGCTTCGAGGCGGTGGGCCAGCACGGCGGCCACATCCTTGAAGGTCAGGCAGGCCAGCAGCCGGGACAGGAGGCGGTCCCGTTCCTCGGCGAGTGCCAGCTCCTCGTCCAAATCAACCTGAGCGTCGTCCGGCAGCAGATGGCGGGCCTTGAGCTGGATCAAGGTGGCCGCAATGAGAAGGAACTCGCTGGTCACCTCCAGGTCCATCTGTTGCATGGTCTCGAGGGCTTGCAGATACTCGGCGACCAGGTCGCTGAGACTCAGCTCGGTGATCTCCAGCTGATGAGACGTTATGAGCTGGAGAAGGAGGTCGAGAGGTCCCTCGAACACCGGTGTCTTGACCTGAAAGCTCACCAGAGACTCCCCTGGCCGCCGGGCCCGGTCAGTGTATTGGGCCGCTCCGACGGCGCCGTGCCTTTTGGTCGAGATCGGCCGACCCCAGCACCGCCCAATCCTCCGGGCCAACGCTTTCGGGCCGCCCCCCATGGTGGTGGCGGGCAAAGGACACCACAATGGGCTCGGCGCCGACCGCTTCCAGATCGGCCGCACCCAGGGCTCCGTGGTCCAGGTAGCGCCGCCACGCCTCCACCGGGGGCCGAAGACCCACGAGTTCCAGGCCGGAAGCCAGGCTGCGGCCGATGATTCCCAGACCGGCATGGCGCTTGCCGACGTCGTGAAGCAGTGCGGCCCGGGCCAGCGACCGATCGCCGGGGCGTACGGCCAATACCCGGCGGGCCGCTTCCAGCCCATGGCGCTGGTCGGCGACCGGCTGCTCCCAGAAGAGGTCGCGCTCGCCGGGCCTGAGCAGGGCCTCCACTTCTCCCTGTTCGCGGGGAGACAGTGGTCGCGCCGAAAGTACTTCGAAGAATCGACCGGCCAGATGTTTGATACGACCGGCGAAGTCCTTCACAGCCCGACCACCTCCAACAGAAACCGGATGGGCGGGCCCATGAGCCTGCCCAAACCGTCCCGCCACAAGAACACCAGGGCGAAAATGATGAGGATCCCATAACGCTCCACCTGGGCGTACACCCGGCGCCCCTCCGGGCCCAGGAACAAGGGCAGCAGCCTGCTCCCGTCGAGGGGCGGGATCGGAAGGAGGTTGAACACGGCCAATACCACGTTCAGCAGGGCGAACACCACCAGCACCCGGAGCATGGTGCCGCTCGGTTCGAGGACGGCCAGCAGGATTCGGCCGGTGACCGCCGCCAGGATCAGATTGGTGGCCGGCCCCACCAGGCCCACCGCCGCCATGCCGGCGGTGGGATTACGGAAGAAGCGGGGCACCACCGGGACCGGCTTGGCCCAGCCGAAGACCGTCAATCCGCCTAGAGCGAGCAATCCCGGCAAGATGATCGATCCGAAGGGGTCGATGTGGGGAACCGGGTTGAGGGTCAGCCGTCCCGCCTGGCGGGCGGTCGGGTCGCCCAGGCGCAGAGCCACCACGCCGTGGGCCACTTCATGGAAGATGATCGACGGGATCAGGAGGGCAACGAACAGCACTGCGTCGAGGAATGCGTTGTCGACGATCATCGTGCGAAGACGAGGAGGCCTACTGCTTGGACTTGCAGTCGACGCAAAAGCGCGCCGCCGGCCGGGCCTCCATGCGGGCCCCGTCTATCTGTTTGCCACAGTTCTGGCAGATGCCGTACGTCCCGTCTTCGATGTGGCCGAGGGCCGAGTCGATCGAATCCAACGTCGACTTCAGCGATTCGACCAGGCCGAGTCGCTCGGTCCGCTCGGCAGTGATGGCGGCTGCGTCGGCGAAGCCCTCGCCCAGGTCGACGTCACTGCGCAATTCACCACTCGGAGTGGCCCCCAGCTCGGCAAGCTGGTGGATGAGCTTCTCTCGCTCGGCAAGGAGCTTCTCTTTGGCGCTCTCGGCGTCCACGGTCGTACTCATATCCGGCTGCGTGGGTGGCAAGAAACGTACACCTCATAGAGGTGTCGCGGCGAAACCAACGTGTATACCTGAGTGGTGCTAATGCTAGCGTGCCCGAGCATTTCTTGAACGGTTCTCAGGTCGGCGCCCCCTTCCACCATGTGGGTGGCCGCCGAGTGCCGCAGTACGTGCGGTGAGATCCGCTCCGGAGGAAGGCCGGCTCGTCGGGCCTGACCCTGCACGATCGTCCACACCCCCTGACGGGTGAGTCGCCTTCCTCGGGCGTTGACGAACGCGGCGCCCGGATCTCGCTTTTCACCGACCAGCGCCCTTCGAGCGGGAAGGTAGCTCGTGATGGCTTCTACCGCATAGGCACCAAGTGGCACCACCCGCTGCCGGCCTCCCTTGCCGGTCAGGAGAACCGTGTGTTCCTCGAGCTCGAGATCGATGAGATCGAGCGCCACCGCCTCACTCACCCGGGCCCCGGTCCCATAGAGGAACTCCAGCAGGGCACTGTCTCGACGGCCGAGGGGCTCGGTGGGATCGGGCCCGGCCAGCAATCTCTCGACTTCCTGATACGTCAGCGCCTTGGGCAGTGCCCGAGGCCGGCGGGGGGAATCCAGCAACACGGTCGGGTCATCACCGGCCAGGCCTTCGGCAACGAGGAAGCGGTGCAGGCCCCGAACGGCGGCCACCCGCCGGGCCACCGTGGTGGCCGCCAGGCCCCGATCGTGGAGATGGCTGAGATAGCGAGAGGCGACCCCCTGGTCCGGCCATGCCCCTCGACAGAACTCGAGGTAATCGGTCAGGTCGCGCCGGTAGGCCTGGAGCGTGTTGGGTGCCAGACCTCGTTCCGTGGCCAGCGCGGCGAGGAACTCGTCGATGCCACCGGCGAGGTCCATCGCGGTACCGCCCGACGACTAGCGGCGGTCGGCCGCTCGTTGGGACGCCACCGTCGTCGGTGCCCCGGGGGCCCGGATGCGGAGATGATGCTCCTTGGCGGCGGCCATGAAGCCGGCAAACAGCGGGTTGGGACGGTCGGGCCGACTGGTGAACTCGGGGTGGAATTGGGACCCGACGAAGAACGGATGATCTTCCAGCTCGATGATCTCTACCAGCTGATCATCGGGCGAGATCCCCGACAGACGCATGCCCTTGTCTTCGAGGTCCCTGCGGTAGCGGTTGTTGACCTCCCAGCGGTGCCGATGGCGCTCGTAGACGACTTCCTCCCCGTACAGCTGGGCCGCCCGCGATCCTTCTCTGAGCCTGGCGGCGTAGATCCCCAGCCGCATCGTCCCCCCTTTCTGATCGACGTCGTGCTGCGTCTCCATCAGATCGATCACCGGATGGGGGGTAATCGGATCGAACTCCGAGCTGTTGGCCTCCGCCAGGCCGAGGACGGACCGGGCAAACTCGATGACGGCGCACTGCAATCCCAGACACAGCCCCAGGAACGGAATGCCGTTCTCCCGGGCATGCCGGATGGCTTGCACCTTGCCCTCGACGCCTCGGATCCCGAAGCCTCCGGGAACGAGCAAGCCGTCTACTCCCTCGAGATAGGAAGCCGCCAGAAGGCCCTCGGCGTCGTCGGAGGGAATCCAGCGTAGGTCGAGCTGTACGTCGGCGGCGAGGGCCCCGTGCTTGAGCGCTTCGACGACCGAGAGGTAGGCGTCGGGAAGGTCGACGTACTTTCCGACCAGTCCGATGGTGACCGGCTCGTCGCCCTTCTCCATGCGCTCCACCATCG
This sequence comes from uncultured Acidimicrobiia bacterium, assembly GCA_964347285.1. Taxonomy (GTDB): domain Bacteria; phylum Actinomycetota; class Acidimicrobiia; order Spongiisociales; family JAOTWH01; genus CAYFYE01. The sequence continues at coordinate 68,269 of CAYFYE010000001.1, read as the reverse complement.
CCGCCCAGGATTCGAGATCTGGGGAAGGCGTCTCGAGTTCGAGCTTGTTCACGATCACCCGATCGAGCCCGCCCTCGTGCAGGATGAGCGGAACCCGGTAGGTGTTGGCGACGTCGGGGGCATTGATGACTGCCCCCAGGGGCACGTCGCAAAACAGGCTGATCTTCTGCGCCACCCCATCGTCGATGGGCCGGTCGGAGCGGACCACGATGGCATCCGGCTGGATGCCCCGGCTGCGCAATTCGGCAACCGAGTGCTGAGTCGGCTTGGTCTTCAGCTCTTCGCTGGGCCCGATATAGGGCACCAGCGTGACGTGCACATACACCGTATTGCGGACACCGACATCGTTACGGAACTGGCGGATCGCTTCTAGGAAGGGCAGGATCTCGATGTCGCCCACCGTGCCCCCGATCTCGCTGATGACCACGTCGATGTCGTGGCGATCCCCCAGCCTGCGGATACGAGCCTTGATTTCGTTGGTGATATGCGGAATCACCTGGACGGTGTCTCCCAGGTAGTCCCCCCGCCGCTCCTTGTTGATGACCGCCTGATAGACGGAGCCCGTGGTGACGTTCGAGTCGCGCCGCAGGTTCTCGCCGGTGAATCGCTCGTAATGACCCAGATCGAGATCGGTCTCCCCACCATCCTCGGTGACGTACACCTCGCCGTGCTGGAACGGATTCATCGTCCCCGGGTCGACGTTGATGTACGGATCGAGCTTCTGGTTGACGACGCGCAGGCTCCGTGCCTTGAGGAGTCGTCCCAGGGAGGCTGCCGTGATGCCTTTGCCGAGGCTCGAGCTGACACCACCGGTGACGAAGACGTACTTGGTCACGGGTCTCCTGGGGCGATCGCCGGCATCGTAGCAGTAGCCACCCCGTCTTCCGATCACCGCTCAGGCATCGTCGAGCTTGAACTTGCGTCGGGCCTGATCGGCGAAGCCCTCTTCGAACACGACGGCAAAGCGCACCGGGACGGCTCCGCGCCGGACCTCGACCCGCTGCCCGGGTTCGAGGACGGCAGCCTCCCGGCCGTCGATGTTGATCCGAGCCGGTCGCCCCCCCATGACTTCGACGCCGACGGTCGAGTCGGGGCTCAGCACCAGGGAGCGGGAGAACAGGTTGTGGGAAGCCACGGCACTCACCACTATCGCCTCGAGATCGGGATGGACCACCGGCCCCCCCGCCGAGTAGGAGTAGGCCGTCGAGCCGAGTGGTGTCGCCACCACCACCCCGTCGGCCCGGTAGATGATCAGCCGGGCACCGTCGACCTCCACCTTGAGCTGGACGGCATGCTGACCGGTCACCTTCTCCACGACCACGTCGTTGACGCCGACGGTGGGGTTCGATCCCTCCCAGACTGCCTCGACGGTCATGCGCTCCACTACCCGGTACGAGCCTGCGGCCAAGCGGTCGAGCGCAGCTTCGATCTGAGCCGGATCCACTTCGGCCAAGTAGCCGACGATGCCGACATCGATGCCGAGTATCGGAATCTGCTGAGCCCTGGCCAGGGCCGCCGCTCTGAGCAAAGTACCGTCACCGCCGACGCTGACCACCACATCGACTCCACTCATCGACGCAGATCCGGCCTCGGTGACCGTGATGCCCCGGTCGGCTGCCGCCGCTGCCAATTGGTCGGCGATGTACCGGGCTTCGGGGCGGTCCGGGTGTACGACGACGAGTGCCTTCACGATTCCACCGCCCGTCGAAGATCTTCCTGCGTGAGGACAGGGGGGCCGGGCCGGGCCGCCAGGAAGAACTCGCGATTCCCCTTGGCTCCCCTTATCGGCGACGGAGTGGCCCCCCAAGCGCCGATCCCCTGCATCGCCAGACCATCCTCCACCGACTGCAGAGCACGCAGATGCAGTCCGGGATCGCGAACGATCCCACCTTTGCCGACCAACTCGGGGCCCAGCTCGAACTGCGGCTTGACCAGCAAGACGTAGCTGGTGTCGGTATCGCCCAACGACACCAGGGCCGGTGCCACCGTGACCAACGAGATGAAAGAGACGTCGGCGGTCACCACGTCGAAGGGGCCTCCCACTCGGCCCGGATCGACCGTACGCACGTTGGTCCGCTCGATTACCCGCACCCGTGGATCCCGGCGAAGACGCCAGTGCAGCTGGCCGTATCCAACGTCGAGAGCCGTCACACGGGCTGCGCCCCGCTGGAGCAGGCAGTCGGTGAATCCCCCGGTCGAGGCGCCCACGTCGAGGGCTCGAGCGCCGGCCACCTCGATGGCGAACACATCCAGGGCCCAGGCCAGCTTGACGCCGCCGCGGCCGACGTAGGGGTCCGCCTCCTCCTCGATACGCACCACGGCGTCCTCGGCCACCAGCGAGGCCGCTTTGGGTTCGGGCATGCCCTCGACCCGAACCCGGCCGTCGACGATCGCCTGCTGTGCCTCGGTCCGGCTATCTACGAGATGGCGTCGTACCAGCTCCTGGTCGAGGCGGCGCCGCTTCAGCTCTCCTCCTCGTCGGGCTCCTCGTTGTTGCCGAGCTCACTCTCCAGCACTCCCGCGATTTCATCGGCCAAGTCGGGTGCCTCGGCTGGATCGACTTCACCGAGGGCAGAGAGCATCTCGTCGGGCGACGTAGTATCCATGAGCCCATTATCGCCGCTGGCTTCGAGGTGGTACGCCTTTGATCCCGTTGCGGGACATCAACCCCACGGCAATCACGTCGTATGTGACGCTCGTCGTGATTGCGGTCAATGCCTATGTGTTCTTCTTCGTGCAACCGCCCGAGCCGGTCGATGTCGTCGAGGAGTTCTACTACCGAAATGCCGCCATCGCCTGTGAGCTGGCCACCGGCGATCCCCTCGACACCAATGAGCGCCTATCCGGGGTGTGCGTCGAAGAGCCGACCGGCCCCCAGGACTTCCCGGACAAGCCTGTCTATCCGGCCGCCGTCGTCTCGATGTTCCTGCACGGCGGCCTCTTCCACCTGCTCGGCAACATGTGGTTCTTGTGGATCTTCGGGAACAACGTGGAAGAGGCCTACGGCCACGTCCCCTATCTCCTGGTCTACTTGGGCGCCGGCATCGCGGCGACGGCGGCGTTCGTGCTCCTCAACCAGGATTCGACCGTTCCGCTGGTGGGCGCTTCCGGCGCGGTCGCCGGCATCATGGGGGCCTATCTCGTCCTGTTCCCCCTCCACCGCATCCTGACGATCTTCTTCTTCACGCTCGTGGCTGTGCCGGCGGTGTTATTTCTGGGGGCATGGCTGCTGGGCCAGTTCGCCCTGGTGGGTGCCGAATCGGGTATTGCCTGGGAGGCGCACGTGTTTGGATTCCTGTTCGGGATCGTGGTCACACTGCCGTTACGTGTTCTGCTGTTGCGTCGCACTGCCTCGGTCCGCCTGGAACCCTTCGCTTAGGGCAGCGCCTTCGGCAGCTCGGCAATGCTGTCGAGCACCAGATCGGGCCGCTCCTCGGCGGGGACGGAATCCGGATCGTCGACGACACCGGTGAGCACGAGGACACGAGTCCAGCCTTCGATCCGGCCCATTGCCAGGTCCGTCTCGGGCCGGTCGCCTACTACCCACGTCGGACCGTCTTGGAGCCGGGCGCGTACCAACTGCCGCATGGGCGCGGCCGGTTTGCCGGCCAGCTCCGGCTCCTTTCCCGTGGCGGCAGCAACGGCCGCAATCAGCGATCCTCCTCCGGGCCACAACCCCTCCGGAGTGGGGAACGTGACATCGAGATTGGTGGCCACGAAGCGGGCTCCCGCCCCCACGGCCAGGGTGGCATCGCGCAGCTTGGCGTAGGTGACGCTGCGGTCCAGACCCATCACCACCGCTTCGGCATCCCGCCAGTCGGAGGATATGGCGATCCCGGCGTCCTCCAGGGTCCGCGTGAGGCCGTTCTCGCCGACCACGTAGGCACGTTCGACTGAGCCGTGCAGCTTGTGGGCGGCGGCCAACGCCGACGTCACGACCAGGTCGGGGTCGGCCGGGAAGCCGGTGATCTCCTGGACTTTCTGAGCTACCTCGGCGCAAGAGCGGGTGGCGTTGTTGGTCACCAGGAGAATGCGATACCGGCGCGCCTCGAGTTCCTGGAGGGCGCGGCGGGCGCCCGGAACGGGTCGGCGGCCCACGAACAGCACACCGTCGAGATCACACACCAGGTTGGCGGAGTGGCCCATGCGGTTTCCCAACGCGCCCATACCGGGTAGAACGGCACCATGTTCGCACCTTTTCGAGGCATCCTCTACCGGCCCGAGGTGGTCGGTGATGTGGCGGGAGTCACCGCTCCGCCGTACGACGCCATCGATGAGGAGGGACGCGTCGAACTGGCCCGGCGATCCCCATACAACGTCGTGCGACTCCTTCTCCCCAGCGGAGGGGAGAATCGCTTTCGCCGGGCCGGCCAACTGCTCGATGAATGGATGGCCGCCGGCGTGCTCTCTGCCGACGACGAGGAGCGCTTCTACCTCTACGAGATGCGGTTCGTCGACGAGCGGGGCCGAGAGCACTCCGCCCGGGGAGTCCTCGGCGCCCTCGCGCTCCATCCGCTGGGCAGAGGCATCGTCGGGCACGAGGAAACGATGTCTCACACCCGTGAAGATCGTTTGGCCGTGCTGGCGGCTACCCGAGCCAACCTCGATCCGATCGTGGTCCTGAGCGGCGCCGATGACCTGGGCGCCCTCCTCCGGCCCGTAGGCAAGCCGCGTATCGACGTCGAGGTCGCCGGGCGTCGTCATCTCCTCTACGACCTGGTCGACCCAGAGCACGTTGCGGCCGTCTCGGCCCAGATCGGCTCGCACTCGATCGCCATCGCCGATGGCCATCACCGCTACCTGACCGCCCTCGCCTATCGCCACGACCGCAATGCCAGCGACGGCCCGGGTCCTTGGGATGCCATCTTGGCTTTTGCCGCTCCGGCCCGGGGCTCCGGCCTCGCAATCGGACCGTTCCACCGCACCTTCCCCCATGTCGAGGTGAGTACAGAGGCTCTGGCGACCGTCTTCGATGTCCGCCCGGCCGAACCGTCGGTTCCCGCACGGCCGGGCGATCTGGCGCTGGCGTGGGCCGGCGGACCGTGCCGCCTCCTCCGAGCCCACCCTGAGGCCCTCGAGGCTCTTCCCGGTCCGCTCCAGGGGGCCAGCGCCGCCATCGCCCGCTACCTCCTCTACCCGCTCCTGGGTTTGGCCGAAGACCGGGCCGGCTACCAACCTTCCGTCGAGAGGGCAATGGCCTGGCTCGAGCATCATCCCCAGGGAGCCGTGGTGCTCACCGCTCCGGTACCAGAACCGGCGATCGCTGCCGCTATCGAGGCCGGCATCACGTTTCCGCAAAAGACGACGTACTTCACCCCCAAGCCACGGGCCGGCCTGGTGCTGCGTGGTTTCGCCCTCTGACGTTTACGAAGCAGTCAGCTCACCGAAGCGCTCCACCGTGGCCGCAAAGAACTCGGCGGTCAGTTGCAGGGACCGCTCGCTCACTCGCTCGTCGTTGCCGTGATACATCGCCGCCACGTCGCCGAACGAGACCCGGTCGTCGAACAGGCCCACTCCGTAGGCGACCACGCCCCGAGCCCGGAAGAAGCGAGCGTCGGTGCCGACCGGGATCAGGGCCGGGATCAGCGATCCTTCGCCGCGGAGGGTTCGATGGGCGTCGTCGAGAGCGTCCCACAGCGGGCCGGCCGGCGCGGAGCCGGTGGCCGGGAATTCCTGGCGGGCCTCGATTTCGACCTCCTCGAAGAGCGCCGGACCCAGCACCTTGCGGAAGTGGTCCTCGACGGCGGCTCGATCCTGACCGGGCAGAACCCGCACATCGACGTCGGCGGAGGCGGCATCGGGGATGACGTTGGCCTTGGTCCCCGCCTCCAGCGTGGTCGGCACGACGGTCATGTGCGTACAGGCATGCATCCATCGAGCCAGGCCCGGATCCTCTGCGGCTACTCCGGCGATCGCGTCGTCGACTCGGTCGGGATGGGCCAGGGACGCCTTTCGTTCCGTATCGAGATCGAGTGCCTTCAGGAATCGCAGCCACTCATCGGACATGTCCACGGGAGTGTCGGCTTGGGCCAGTCGCGATGCCGCCTCGGCCACCGGGGCCAGGGCACTGTCCGTCCGGTACGGCTGGCTGGCGTGACCGGGGAGGCCGGATGCCGTTATCCGGCTCCATTGCAGGCCTTTCTCGGCCACCGTCACCGGGAGCCCCGGGCCCCCGATGCCGGGCAGGTGGGGCATGCCGATCTCGGTCAGCAGATAGTCGCAGGCCAGCGCACCCGGATCGGTCTCCAAGATGTGCTGGACCCCCAACACGCCCCCGGCCTCCTCGTCTGCGGCGGCCAGAAAGGCCAGTCCACCCGGAGGCGGGGGCTTCTCCCCCAGCCAGTAGGGCCGGAAGGCGACGGCCATTCCGGCCGTCAGGTTGAGCATGTCCACCGCGCCCCGGCCCCACACGAACCCGCCGTGGCGCTCGCCGGCAAAGGGGTCGCGCTGCCAGGAGGCCGGATTGGCCGGGACCACATCGATGTGCCCCATCAACATCAGCGTGGGAGCGGCCGGATCGGTCCCGCCGACTCGATATAGGACGCTTTGCCTCCCCGGCACGGGCTCGAAAACGCGGCCCGCTCCGCCGAGGAACTCCGCCAACGTGGCCACCGAGCGCTCCTCGTGACCGCTGTCCGGCGTCCCGTCGTTGACGCAGGCGTTACGCATGAGGGCAACGGCCAGCTCGACGACGTCGCCGCAAGCACTCACGGCGCGCCGACCGATCCCATCAGTCGTCGCCCCGGTTGTGCATGACGATCGAGCGAGCCGCGAACCCCGATGCCTCGAAGAAGTTCTTGGCGGCGCGGTGGCCGGGCAGCACGTGGGCATCGAAGCGCTCCAGGCCCCGATCGCGAAGATCGTCGAGCAGCGCGTTGATCATCGCTTCTCCTACGCCGACGCCGCGGGCGTCGGGGTCGGTGTAGATGAACCGGACCGACCCGATGTGGGTGCCCCCTGCTTGGGGCAGCAATCCCTCGATACGGGCCAGGGAAAAGCCGAAGGGGTATTCGTCTATCTCGCCGACGTACACCACCGTCCGCTCGTCCTCGAGTGCCTCAGCAAGGGCCTGCTCGGCGGGCTCGGGCAGGGCGTCGGCCAGGCTCCACATGTCCTTGAGCTCGACCTGCTCGGCCTCGAGACCGCGGTACAAATCGATGAGAATGGCCAGATCGTCGTGGCCGGCCGGTCGGGCGGTGATCCTCATCAGTCCGCCCAGGCTACGGGCGAGTTGTCAGGCGGCGCAATCGGTGCAGAGCATCTTGCGCTTGTCGGCCAGCTGGCTGGTCCGTTTCAGCAGGAAGCACGACCGACAGACGAACTCGTCGGTCTTGGGCTCCTCGGCATCGACGTCGAGCTCCATCTCCTCGCGCCGAATGGCCCGCATCTCGGCCACCTCGTCGACGCGAATCACCTCGGATGCCTCGTCCTCCGTGAGCATCTCCAGCTCTTCGGCTTCGAGCTCGTCTAGGGCCTCGCTGTCTTCCATGTCTTCGTCGGTTGCCCCCTCTTCGACTTCATCCACCCCCTCATCGAGCTCGACGTCCTCGATCTCGAGCAGCTGCTCCTCGTTCGCCTCCTGGTCGGCCCATTCGTCTGCCTGGACGCCTTCGGGTTCTGCGGCTTCTGGGACGGGAGTGACCTGGTCGGTCTTCTTGGCGGCCATGAAACCTCCTGAGCGGGCGGGAGTATATATCTGCTCGGTCGGCGCGTGATCGTCATATCTTGATGCGAAGTGCAGCGGGCAGTACCCGTCCCTGCAAAGGGCCTTCGCCAACGTACTCGCCGTCGGTCTCGACGGCCCAGGGCCGATCGGCGGTGAGCTCGAAATGGGCTCCGACCAAACGACGTACGGCCGGATGAGCGAGGTGCGTCCCCCTGGTGAGTCGCGGTTGGAGCACGAAGGCGAGACGCTTGGGCCCGATGAACACCTGGACATCCAGGACCCCATCGACGAGAGTCGCCCGGGGGGCGACGTTCATGCCTCCGCCAAAGAACTGGGCGTTGGCGAACACAACGAGAATCGCCGGCCCCTGATAGGTCTTGTCATCGACCCGCACGGCGACCTCGGCCTGCTTGAAGCGTGCCAATGTCGGCCAGATGGCGATCTTGTAGCGCAGCCGACCCAGTCCCGAAGGCAGGCGAGCCGCCGCCTGCACGACGGCCGCCCCCAGGCCGGCCCCGGCAGCGTTGAGGAAGTAGCGGTTGCCCCAAGGGCCTTCGAGATGTCCAACGTCGACCAGGTATTCGTCGCCCCCGAGGAGATGATCGGCCGCCTCCTCGAGACGCTGCGATATCCCGAACGTTCGTATGAAATCGCACCCCGAGCCGGCGGGAAGAATGCCGAGCAGTGGCGGCTCCTCCCAGCTTCGTCGCAACAGGCGATCGGCCACCGTGTTCATGGTGCCGTCACCGCCCACCGCCACGAAATGCCGATACCCCGCCTCGGCCCCCTCCTCCACCAACTCACCGACGTGCTCCTCGCTCTGGGAAGCCCATATCTCTGCCTCGATGCCACGCTCGGCGAGGGCGCGGCGCACCACGGACACTGCGTCGCTGCGCCTGCCGGCGGCCGGATTGGCGATGACCCACCAGCTCATTCGACACCGCCGGCGGCCACCACGCCACGATCCACCAAAGCAGCCGCCGCCCGGGTGCGTGCGGAGAGCTCCGGAAACGCATCGGTGAGCTGACGGAGCAGGTCGAGGACCTGCCGGCAGTTTCTCACCAGGTCGCCGGCTGCCATACCGTCCCCGAGGAGCTCTTCCAGTTCGATACCAGTTGCCCAGGCGTAGATCGTGTCAGCAAAACCGGCGTGCGGGGCCCGGGCCGGAGCCACCCCGAACTCCTCCTCATCGGCCGCCAACCGGTGATCGAGATCGTCGAGGGCCTTGGCCCGGTCGGCGAGCAGGGCGGTCGGCCACTCGCCGAGGACTTCTTCGGCGCGCGGCTCATACACGAACGCCGATGCCAAGGCAGCCGTCTCGGCGGGAGCGAGGCCATCGAAGAGACCCTCGCTCACCGACTCGACGACCCGAAGGTCCAAGTCGCCGTAAATGAACCGAAGACGCTCTCCCTTGGCGCTCAACGACCAGCCCGACACATATCCCCACCGACCCAGCAGGGCGAGCACGTTGCCCAGGGCCCGCACCAGCCCGCCTCCCAGCCGCCTGTTGCGCCGCCGCAAGCGTCTCAGCTCGCTTTCGGCTCTTCTCGCTCGCTCCACCCACTGCAGGTGCTCGGCGAGCCGTGGGCAGGCAGCCACCGGATGGGAGGCACCGGGTGGTCCATATGCCGCCACAGGAGACTCGGTGCCCGGGTCCCAGGCACGCAGATCCGATGCCGCTTCTCGCTGGTAGCCCGGTTGGCGGGGCCGGAACGGTTCAGGCAGGCTCATGGTGCCCACTCGGACCGTCTGCGGGGGTAGCTCGTCGGGCCGTACCCTCTGGAGCCGACCTCGATCCGACAGGAGAAGGAGGCGAGGATTCGATCCGGTCCCCCTGGCCAGAACGACATGCCGCTCCGCCTTGCCGTCTCGGGTCAACTCGACGACATCCCCCGCTCCCAATTCGCGGGCGAAGGCCCGCATGACCGAGTGGTGAGGCCGGGACCCGGGGCCGGTCGCGGCAAACGCCCAGATGTCGCCGCGCTCACAGGCGGCCCGTTCTCGCCCATCCTCGAGCTGGGCTTCAGCGTCGCGAATCTGGGCCTCCAGACGGTCACGGGCCCGCTGAGTGCGGAACTGGCCGAACGACGCCTCGAGGAGCTCTTCGGCTCGCTCTTGCGGGTAGTTGGCGACCAGGTTGACCGCCATGTTGTAGGTGGGCCGAAAGCTCGACTCGAGAGGGTGGCTGCCGGCCGCAGCAATTGCCGCCACCTTTTGGAACGGCACAAAGGCGGAGTGCAGGACGACGGCCGTGCCCCTGGCGTCGATACCCCTTCGGCCGGCCCGGCCGGTCAACTGGGTGAAGTCTCCCGGCTGGAGGAGTTCGTGCCCCTCGCCGGTGTATTTGCTGAGGCTCTCCAGTACCACCGTCCGGGCCGGCATGTTGATGCCGAGGGCCAGTGTCTCCGTGGCGAAGACGACCTTGATGAGGCCCCGCCCAAACAGCTCCTCGACCGTCTCTTTGAACGCCGGCACCACGCCGGCGTGATGAGCGGCGATGCCCGTTTCCAGCCTCCGCAGCCAGTACCGGTAGTCGAGGGCCGTCCGATCGTCGTCGCTCAGATGAGACGTTCGCTCCTCGGCAAAGGCGGCGATCTCCCGGGCCTCGCCGGTGCTGGTCAGTCGGAGCTCACCGGCCACCCGATCGGCCGCCGCTTCGCAGCCCTTCCTCGAGAACACGAAGTAGATCGCCGGGAGGCGTTCGAAGTCGTCGAGGAGCCGTACCACTTCGGAGCGGCGCGGCGTGATGAAACGACGCCGTCGATTCCGGCTCGGTCGAAGAAGTTTGACGAGGCTCGGATTGGCCTGCCCTCCGGCAAACACGGGCTCGAAGACGAGGCCGTTCTCCTGGTAGGAGTCCCGCACCAGGTACCAGCTCTCCAACGGCACCGGTCTGGTGTCCTCGACGATGAGCCGGGTCGGGCCGCGCCGGCCGGCCACCCATTCTGTGAACTCTCCGGGATTGGAGATCGTGGCCGACAGGCATACCAGGCGAATCGACCGATCCAGATGGATGATCACCTCCTCCCACACCGCCCCCCGGAAAGGGTCCTGGAGATAATGGACTTCGTCCAAGATGGCGACGGCCACGTCCTCCAGGTCCGGGCTGTCGGCGTAGATCATGTTGCGGAGTACCTCGGTCGTCATCACCACGACCGGGGCCCGTCCGTTAATCGAGTTGTCCCCGGTCAGCAGGCCCACTTCGGCCCGGCCGTACTCGGCCCGCAACTCGTTGAACTTCTGGTTGGACAGTGCCTTGATGGGAGTCGTGTAGAAGGCCCGCCGGCCCGAGGCCCGTGCCGCCCTGATGGCCGCCTCGGCCACCACGGTCTTGCCGGCCCCCGTCGGGGCGGTGACGACCACCGACTCTCCGCCGTCGAGGGCGGCCACCGCCTCGGTTTGAAAGCGATCGGGGGTGAACGGAAGCCCGGCCAGGTAGTCGCCGGCAGCGGTCATTTGCGCAACACGAACCTGATCAGCAGGAGGGTCCCCTCGTAGAGGAGATAGAGCGGTACCGAAAGCAGGAGCAGGGTGAGCGGATCACCACTGGGAGTGATGGCGGCTCCCACCACGACGATGATCAGGACCGCCCAGCGGCGTCCGGCCGCTAGCTGCTTGCGGTTGATCGCCCCGACCGCGGCTGCGGCGAACAGGAACACCGGAAACTCGAACGCGATGCCGAAGACGAGAATGAACCGCATCGCGAACGACAGGTAGAAGGAGCCACCGATGGTGGGGACGAGACTGTCGCCGCCGAAATCGATCAGGAACGACAGGCCGCGCTGAAGTGCCCAGTACCCGGTGAGGATACCGGCGATGAACAGCCCACCGAGGATCAAGACTCCCGGAATGAGGAACCGACGTTCTCGCTCGTTGAGCGCCGGACTGATGAACGCCCAGGTCTGCCAAATCACGACCGGCGAGGCCAGAACGAAGCCGCCGAACAGCGATAAGCGCATGAACAGCGAAAACGCCTCCCCGGGCCTGAAGAAGGCCAGGTCGCGTTCGGTGGCCAGATCGTTCCACGGCTTCACCAGGATGTCGAACAGCTGCTCGCGGAAGACGAAGGCGACGATCGATCCCACGATCACCGCCGCCGCCGCTTTGATGATCCGGTTCCGCAGTTCCTCGAGGTGACCGAGGATGGGCATGTTCTCGGCCTTGGTCACGCCGACTCCTCGGGTTGGCCGGGTTGGTCGTGCTGGTCGTGCCGGCCGGGTTGGGACGGTTGGTCGTCCACCGCATCCGACTCGCCGGCGGAGGCGGCCCCGGCGGCCTCGGATACGGCCTTGTCGACCCAGCGCAGCTCACCGTCGACGGTTTCCTGCAGGGTCTTGCCGGCCGCCGCCAGGTCGCTGGCCGCCTCGCGAAATGGAGCCGCCGACTCCTCCAACTCCTCCCGTATCTCCCGCCGGAACTCCTCGGCGGCCCGGCGTATGTAGCTGGCCAGCCGCCCGGCCTTGCGGGCCAGATCGGGCAGGCGCTTTGGACCGAAGATGATCAGGGCAATGACGGCAATCGTCAGGAGTTCGGAGGGGCTGATGCTGAACATGGCCTACCCCGGGCATGGTAGGCCGGGACGAGGAGGACCGGCGGGGCCGCTAGGAGGCGGAAAGCTCCTTGATCCAGTCCTCTGAGTCCAGCAGGGACACGAAAGACTGGATCTCTTCCTCAGTGATGGGGGCGACGGCCGGGACGACCTCGTACGCAACACCGGCGGCCAGCAGGATCGTCACGACTCGCCGGCTGGCGGGGCGGCGCTCCACCTTGTCACAGAAGGGGCACAGGAAGCTGTAGGTCCCAGTGGTCCACTCCGGCGACAACTCCAGGCAGAGGTCCTGGTGGGTGAGCTCGATGTCGCCGCAGGTGCTGCAAGTTGTTCTGATGGTTGTCATCTGGAGCGTCACTCCGCCTTGTGTTCGTTATGGTCTTTTCGGTCGTTGCCGGATTCCACTGAACGGCTATGTGGTCGGCTCCATGACTATTTCTCCCCGTAGTCAGGATGGACTAGCCCGGTAGCGCTCCAGGATCCTGGCCCGCATGTCGGCAAGGGTCTCCGCCACTTCCCGGCCTTCCAGGAGCTCGGCGTCGGATCCCAGGCGCAGCAGCAGGCGAGCCGCCACAGCCGGTTCTGAGGCACTGAAGCGGACGACCGTGGACTCGTCCTCCGCCACCACTTCCACCGGGTAGTACTCGGCCACCCAGGCGGCCGCCGGGCCCAAACGTATCGTGGCGTGCACGTCCTCCTCGCCCGGGGAGTAGCGGACGATCGGCGGGGGTGGCGTCTCCGGGGGGACGAATTCGTGTGTGGTCGGTTCCACGGAGCGGATGCGGTCTATCCGGAACAGGCGCTCTTCGCCGGCCAGGCGGCAGTGGGCCGACAGGTACCAGTTGCCGAGGGTCGAGAACACCGACCAGGGTTCGACGTCACGCTCGGTCGTCTCCCCACTGGCCAAGCCGGTGTAGGTGAGGCGGACCACCCGGCCCTGGGCGGCCGCCCGGCGCAGCTCGGGGACCAGGCCCGGCTCGGCCGCCAGCTCCACCGACAGCGACTCCTCCCCCTCGGGCATCAGCGCTCGCTGGAGCTTGTCCACACCGCTGGTCAGGGCTTCGGATGTCATTCCCGAAGAGAGCAGTGCCATTCCCGAAGCCAGCAACGTGAGAGCCTCGGCGGGCGCCAGCCGGGGCGAGGCGGAGAAGTAGTCGGCCGTGTCCACCACCACTTCGTCTTCGTCTATGTAGGCGTCCATCAGATCGCCCGGTCCGTAGCCGGGGAGGCCGCACACGAAGACGAGGTTGAGCTCCTCGGCCAACTCCCTCTTCGTGTAGTCGAAGCGGGTACACACCTCTTCGACCGTCGCTCCGGGATGAGCGATGACCCAGGGAAGCATCGACAGGATTCGGGTCAGCCGGCGGGCGGTCTTGGGGCTGGTCATTGCCCTCCCCTCACCCGGGCGATCAGCAGATCCCGCAGGTCGGGGGGCCCCACCACCTCCGCCCGGTCTTCGAAACCGAGCAACCAGCCCACGAAGGCGTCGGGGTTGGCAACCCGCATGCGGACCTCGAGGCCTCCATCCTCCAGGCGGGTCGCGGGAGCGCTCGTCAGCTGTCGCTCCGCCCACCACGCTATCTCCGGGTCAAAATGAACGGTGGCCTCCACGTCGTCCGCACCGGCTTCCCACGGCGCGGAAGGGACGGCGGAGGCAGCCGAGAAGTCCCGGGGACGCTCGAACGCCCCCAGCGCGCCCCCCAGCTCGAGAGCCTCGGCCCGATCGAGGCGGTAGGCCCTCACCTCAGAGGAACCCTCCTCCGCTCCGGCCAGATACCAGTGTCCCCGCCGATGCACCAAGCCGTAGGGCCGCAACAACCGTTCCTTGTCCCGGTAGCGGAACTTCAGATGGCGACGTTCGGTGACCGCCACGAAGCTCGTGGCGAGATCATCGACCGATTCCCCGAGATCGGCGGCCAGCGGCTCGCCGGCCCCGGCCGGGGGCACTCCCCCCAGCTTGAAGATGGCTCCCGGTCCAGGTGCCTGGCCTCCCAGCCGCACCGCCTGAGCGGCCAGCCACAATGCCGCCCGTTCTTCGTCGGTCAGCCCTGGATCACGCAGGCGGTAGTCCTCGGGCGGAACCACGTATCCGTACTCCACCTCCCAAGCGTCGGTTGCTCGCAAGTCGAGGGGAATCCCCAGCTGGCGGAGCAACTCCTTGTCCCGTTCGAACATGCGGCGAAACGCCTCGTCGCTGTCCTGGTCGTAGCCGGCCACGGTCATCCGAATCTCGTCGGCCGTCACCGGTCGAGATGCGGTGAGCAGGAAGGCGAGCAGGTTGAGGATTCGTTCGATGACCTTGTGCATGCCACGCGGCAGGGTAAAGGTGAGAGGGCTCGGCGAGAAGGACCCCGACCGGAGTCCTCAGAGAGTGGCTATGAGCCGCTCCACCCGCTCGTCCGAGGCCTTGAAAGGGTCCTTACACAGCACGGTCCGCTGCGCCTGGTCGTTGAGCTTGAGGTGGACCCAGTCCACGGTGAAGTCCCGCTTCCGCTTCTTGGCGGCCCGTATGAAGTCGCCTCGAAGCCGGGCCCGGGTGGTTTGGGGAGGATCGACCATGGCCTTCTCGACCGCAGCTTCGGTGACCACCCGATCGACGAGGCCTTTGCGCTCGAGGAGGTGATAGAGGCCGCGCTCGCGGTTGACGTCGTGGTAGGCGAGGTCCATGAGGGCGAGGCGAGGATGCGACAGGGAGAGATCATCGCGAGCGCGGTACTCCTCGATCAGGTGGTACTTGGCCACCCAGTCGCATTCCCGGCGCAGGGACAGGGGATCCTTCTCGAGTCCGGTGAGAAGCTGCTCCCACATCTCCACCGCCCGCTGCACCTGAGGGGGGAATCCGGGATTGCGGGCATAGCGCAAGGTGCGCTCCAGGTACTCCCACTGGATGTCGAGGGCCGAGAGCTCGCGCCCGTTGGCCAGTCGCACCCGGCGCCGGCAGCCGATGTCGTGGCTTATCTCCCGGATGGCCCGAATCGGATTCTCAAGGGTCAGATCTCGGAACACCACCTGATCCTCGAGCATCTGGAGGAGGGCGGCCGTCGTGCCCACTTTGGCGTAGGTGGCGTACTCCGACATGTTCGAGTCACCGGCGATCACGTGGATGCGGCGGTACCGCTCGGCGTCGGCATGCGGCTCGTCGCGGGTGTTGATGATCGGCCGGCTCCTGGTGGTGGCCGACGACACTCCTTCCCAGATGTGCTCGGCGCGCTGGGCCAGGCAGAACACCGTTCCCCGGGCCGTGTACAGGAGCTTGCCGGCCCCGGAGAAGATCTGGCGGGTGACGAAGAACGGAATCAGCGTGTCGATGATGCGCCCGAAGCTGCCTTGGCGGCCCACCAGGTAGTTCTCGTGGCAACCGTACGAGTTGCCGGCCGAGTCGGTGTTGTTCTTGAACAGGTAGATCTGGCCCCGGATGCCCTCCTCCTCCAGTCGCTCTTCGGCCGACTGCACCAGGCCTTCGAGGATCCGCTCCCCGGCCCGGTCGTGGGCGATCAGGTCGTACAGACTGTCGCACTCCGGCGTGGCGTATTCGGGATGGCTACCGACGTCGAGATAGAGACGGGCGCCGTTCTCGAGGAACACGTTGGAAGAGCGGCCCCAACTCACCACGCGTCGGAAGAGGTAGCGGGCCACTTCGTCCGGGGAGAGCCGCCGTTGGCCGCGCAGCGTGCACGTGACGCCATATTCGCTCTCGATGCCGAAGATGCGGCGTTCCATGGCGCTCCAGGGTACCGGCGCCAGCCCGATCTGCGTCACATTGGGCCAGAATGGGTTCATGGAGTCCAAGGGGAACGGCGCCTTCGTACGCGTTGCCACGGTTGGTGATCCGGTGGTCGCCCGGGTCCTGGCGGCCCGCCTCGAAGCCGAAGGCATCGAGGCCCGCTTGCACGGTGAGGCCTTCGGCCCCTACCCGATGACGGTGGGCCAGATGGCGGTGACCCAGGTGTGGGTTCCCGCCGATCGGGCGGAGGAGGCCCAACTCGTCCTGTTGGACTCGGAGGTCAATATCGCCCTGGCCGGCCAAGAAGAGGGCGAGGATGAGGGGTGGTCGATCGGGGCCCGAGTGGCAGTCCTCCTCGTACTGTTGTTGATGGCCGCCGTGGTGATTCGCGGGGCGATGAGAATCTTCTAGGCGCGGGCCGCCTCGATCTCCCCGGTCTCCAGCCGTCGGAACTTGCGCCGGCCCAGGGTCCGATCGAGTGCGGCCGCCTCCCAATCCCGGGCCGGGACGGTTCGGTCCTCCACCTCCTCGAACACACCGATGCCGAGCGCAACCGTCTCGGCCAAACTCAAGCCCTCCCGGTATTGCTCGGAGAGAGGACCCGAGAGCACCTCGGTCTGACCGCCGATCACCGAGAACCGGCGGTCGTCGAACAGCGTCCCGTCGTAGGTGATGCGGAAGATCCGGTTGTCGTCGGGCTCGTCGGCGACCTCGACCACCAGGATCTCCACCTCGTATGGTTTGATCTCCTGGGTGAAGATATGGCCCAGCGTCTGCGAGTAGGCGTTGGCGAGGCTCTTGGCGGCCACGTCGTTGCGGCCGTACGAGTAGCCCTTGATGTCGGCATGACGGATGCCGGCCACCCGCAGCGCTTCGAACTCGTTGTACTTCCCCACCCCGGCGAACGCGACCCGATCGTAGATCTCGCTGATCTTGTAGAGGGCTCCGCTGGTGTTTTCCCCCAGCAGGAGAATGCCGTCGACGTACTCCAGCGCCACTATCGAGCGGCCCCGGGCTATGCCTTTGACGGCGTACTCGGCCCGGTCCTTCATGAGCTGCTCGGGCGGGACGTAGAAGGGAAGGCTCACGGAGCCGCCTCCAGGGCTGCCGTCGAGATCTCTCGTACCTGATCCTCGGGGATCTCCTGGTAGCCGCCGGCCGAGATCGTGACGACGTTGGGGAATATCCCCCGGCGCAGGTCGGGCCCGCCGGTGGCGGTGTCTTCTTCAGCAGCCGCCACCAGCGCCGCTACGCCCAGCTGCAACGCGTCCTCCTCGGCGAGATCCGACTCGAAGTTGGCGCGGAGGTGGGATTGGGCCTCGAGGCCGCCCGATCCCGCCGCGGCATGATCCTTCTCCTCGTACCGCCCCCCGACGACGTCGAAGCTGTAGAGGCGCCCCGTCTGCTCCTCTTCGTCGAAACCGCCGAACAGCGGGACCACCACCAGGCCCTGAAGCGCCAAGGGGAGTTGGCCGCGCACCATCGTGGCCAGGTGGTTGGCCTTGCCTTCCAGGCGGAGGCGGGTGCCCTCGATCTTCTCGTAGTGCTCCAGCTCGGTCTGGAACAGCCGGATGAGCTCGAGGGCGATACCGGCGGTGCCGGAGATGGCCACCGCGGAGAACGTGTCGGCGGAGAAGACCTTCTGGATCCGCCGGTGAGCCACCAAGTTCCCGGCCGTTGCCTGGCGGTCGCCGACCATCACCACCCCATCGGCATAGCGCAGCGCCAGCACCGTTGTCCCTTCGGCGGCCTCGATGCCATCGTCGGCCCCCGCCGTGTCCCAGTGGGGCACGAGTCCATGTGCCTTCAGAAGGGAGGAGAAGCTCGAGGCGGGAGTGACCGGCCCCAGCGGCACGCCCGCCGGGAGGATCAGGTCTTCGCTCACTCGCCGCCCTTCTGGACGTAATTCTTCACGAACTCTTCGGCGTTCTCCTCGAGGACCGAATCGATCTCCTCGAGCAGATCGTCGATGCGCTCGGTCAGCTCTTCGGCTTCGGCCGACGTGGCCGTACCGATCTCGTCGATGTCACTCTCGGTCTTGCGAGGTTTGCTCTGCTTCCGGCTTTGCTCGGCCATCGTCACCTCCAAGCGCTTGCACGAGGGCGGCGGCATCGGAGCAATTGTCCAGGAGGCCCTCGACGCGATCACGGCTCCCGCGCAGCGGCTCCATCATAGGCACCCGCTTCAACGTGTCTTCACCGGTGTCGAAGACCAGCGAATCCCAGTTGGCGGCTACCAGGGCGTCGGCGTATCGGCCCACGCATTCGCCGCGGAAGTATGCCCTCGTTTGGGGAGGCGGCGCCGCCACCGCTTCTTCGATCTCTTCATCCGTGAAGAGCCGACGCAGTCTTCCCGCTTGGGCCAACTTGGAATACAGGCCCCGGGCCGGATCGACGTCGTGGTACTGGAGGTCGAGCAGCCTGATCTTCGGATCGTTCCACTCCAGGCCATCCCGCTCTCGGTACTTCTGAAGCAGCTGCCGCTTCGCCGTCCAATCGAGCCGGTCGGAGGTCCGATCGGGGTCGGCCTCGAGATCGGTCAGAATCCCCTCCCACTCGACCAGCACCGACTCGTACGAAGAATCGACGTCCGCGGTGCGGGCGTACTTGGTCGCCCATTCCAGATACTGCCATTGAAGCTCGAGGGCAGTTGCCGTGTCACCATCGGCGAGCTGCAGCGGTTTGGCCAGCGACACGTCGTGGCTCACCTGCCAGCACGAGGCCACCGGATCGGCCAAAGACAGGGCCTCGGGGACGGCGCCGTCCTCGATGGCGGCCAAGATCAACGCGGCCGACCCGAGCTTGAGAAACGTCTGGACCTCGGACATCGTGGCGTCCCCGATGATCACGTGCAGCCGGCGGTACTTGGCGGGGTCCCCGTGCGGTTCATCTCGGGTGTTGATGATGGGCCGCTTGAGCGTGGTTTCCAGACCGATCTCTTCCTCGAAGAAGTCGGCCCGCTGGGTGATCTGGAAGTCGACCTGGGGACGCCCGTTTTCGGCGCCCACCTTGCCCGATCCGGTGAAGACCTGCCGGCTCACGAGGAAGGTCGTGAAGTAGCGGACCAGCTCGCCGAAAGGCAGTTCGCGGGCCAGCAGATAGTTCTCATGAGCGCCGTACGAGTTGCCCTTACCGTCTGAGTTGTTCTTGTGAATCAGTACCCGCTCGTCGGGCTCCAGCAGCATCTGCGCTGTCGCCGCCGCCTTGGCCATGACCAGCTCCCCCGCCTTGTCGTACAGGGCCGCCTGCATCGGATCGATGCACTCGGGGGTGGAGTACTCGGGATGGGCGTGGTCCACGTAGAGGCGGGCACCGTTGGTCAGCACGACGTTGACGAGTCCGGTTTCCATCTCGGCAGCCGGCTCCGTTTCCACGCCGAACCCGCGAGCGTCCCTACCGGGCGACTCCTCCTCGAGGGACCACTGGATGCGGGCCTTGCCGCCGGCGAACGAGTTGATGACCAGGCTGGAAGCCATCACCGGATTGAAATCGGGCTGGTTGCGGACCGTGATACCGAATTCGGTCTCGGTTCCCAGGACCTTGTGGATCGCCACGGCCGACTGCGCCTAGAGGTACTGGCCAGTGGTGATGGCCTCGATGCTCCGACTCTCGCCGTCCCCCTCGATGAGCGTACGAACGTACACGATGCGCTCACCCTTTTTGCCCGAGATCCGGGCCCAGTCGTCGGGGTTGGTGGTGTTGGGCAAGTCCTCGTGCTCGCGGAACTCCTGGCTTATCGAATCGATGAGGTCACGGGTCCGGATGCCCTTTCGCCCGTCGGCGATCTCCCTCTTGATGGCCTCCTTCTTGGCGCGCCGGACGATGTTCTCGATCATCGCGCCGGAGGCGAAGTCCTTGAAGTACAGGACCTCCTTGTCGCCGTTGGCGTACGTGACCTCGAGGAAACGGTTGATGTCCTGGGTGGAGTACATCTGCTCCACGGCTGCGCTCACCATGGCGTCGGCCGTTGCGCCGGGGGTGCCGTTCCTCTCCAGCTCTTCGGGGTCGTAGGGGAGATCGTCGCCGAGATAGATCCGAAATATCTTCCCGGCGGCCCGCTCGCCGGGGCGCTCGATCTTGATCTTCACGTCGAGGCGGCCCGGTCTCAGGATCGCCGGGTCGATCAGATCCTCGCGGTTCGAGGCACCGATCACGATGACATTCTTGAGCGCCTCGACACCATCCAACTCGGACAGGAGCTGGGGAACGATCGTGGACTCGACATCGGACGAGATGCCGCTGCCGCGAGTCCGGAAGAGCGAGTCCATCTCGTCGAAGAACACGATGACCGGGAAACCCTCGTCGGACTTCTCCTTGGCCCGCTGGAAGATCAGCCGGATCTGCTTCTCGGTCTCGCCGACGTATTTGTTGAGCAGCTCCGGGCCTTTGATGTTGAGGAAGTACGAGTGGGCGTCGTCCTGACCGGTCTTTTCGGCCACCGCCTTGGCCAGGCTGTTGGCCACCGCCTTGGCGATCAGGGTCTTGCCGCATCCAGGCGGCCCGTACAGCAGCACGCCCTTGGGGGCAGCCAGGCCGTACTCCTCGAACCGTTCCTTGTGCAGGTAGGGCAGCTCGATCGCATCGCGGATGGTTTCGATCTGGTTCTCGAGTCCGCCGATGGCGGAGTAGGTGATGTCGGGAACCTCCTCCAGCACCAGCTCTTCGACCTCGGGACGCACCAGACGTTCGTGGACGAGGCCGGTACGGGAGTCCATGCGGACGTAGTCGCCCACCCGGATGAACTGCTCCTCCATGGGGGCAGCAATCTCCACGACGCGCTCCTCGTCGCCTCGTCCCAGAATGACCAGCCGCCCGTCGGAGAGGATCTCACGGATGCGTACCACTTCTCCGTTGGGATCGAAGTGACGCACGTCGATGATGTTGTAGGCCTCGTTGAGGAGCACCTCTTGGCCGCGCTCCAGCGCCTTGATCTCGATGGTCGGCTCGACGTTTACTCGCAGCTTTCGACCCTGGGTGGAGATGTCGACGGTGCCGTCCTCGTTGATGCCCAGCACGACACCGAAGGGGTTGGGCGGCGCGGTGAGCTTCTCCACCTCTTCCCGGAGGACCCCGAGCTGTTCTCTGGTTTCCTCGAGTACCGCTTCGAGCTTCTCGTTCTGGGTGGCCGCTTGAGCGAGGCGGTCTCTGCTCTCCGAGAGCCGCTCTTCGAGCACCCGGACGCGCCGAGGAGCGTCCTGGAGGCGGCGCCGCAGGATGGCGACTTCCTCTTCGAGCATGCGAATCGTCTTTCGCAGCTCGGCCGCCTGTCTATCTCGATCGCGTGGCTGTCGATCGTCCATGATTATCTATCGGGAACAATGATGGAGGACCTTCGCATTATATGAACGCTCGCGCTGATTCCCTCGTTTCCGATCCGAGCTTGTTCACCACTCCCTGGTGGGTACAATCCGCCGCTGGCTCTGCAGCGAAGGACCTGCCATGAAAGTCTGGATCGACCAGGACCTGTGCACCGGCGATGGCCTGTGCGAGGAGATTGCCCCGGACGTCTTCGTGCTACTCGATGACGGGCTGGCCTACGTGCGAGAGGGAGACACGATTTTCGCCGAGGCCGAGGGCAACCCTCAGGGGGCGGAGGGACTGGCTCAGGTCCCGGCCGGCCAGGAAGAGCTGACGATCGAGTCGGCCGAAGAATGCCCCGGAGAGTGCATCTTCATAGAGCCGTGAGTCTGCGCGCCGTGGTGATGAACCCGGTGTGTCCCACCATCCGATGCTCGGGGCGGACCGAGCGTCCCTCGGCCACCCACTCCCGGTGCAGGACTTCGAACGACGACAGCTCGATGAACACCTCGGCGGCCCGTAACGCTTCGCGCAGTTGTTGGATCTGGGGCACGGTCGGCAGGTAGGCACAGAAGACCCCGCCGGGTACCAATCCCGCCACCGCCGCCGGCACCACCTCCCACGGGTCGGGAATGTCGAGGATGATTCGATCGGGTTCGGCCTCGACCACAGCCGGAGAAACGTCTCCGATGCGCAACTCCAAGTTGTCGGGAATGCCCCCGAAGAAGCCGGAGATCACCGCCCGGGCGTGCTCGGCGTGGTCGGGCCGTAACTCGAGGCTGATGACCCGCCCCGCGGGCCCCACCGCGCGGACCAACGCCATCGTCAGCGCCCCCGACCCCGTCCCGGCCTCGACGACGGTCGTCCCGGGGGCGATGTCGGCCCACACCAGAATCGGACCGATGTCCTTGGGATACACGACCTGGGCCCCCCGCCGCATCCGCCGGATGTAGTCGGCCAGCCTGGGCCGGAACGCAGTCAGCCGGGCCTCGCTCGAGGATCGCAAGGTTGTTCCCTCCGGCTTGCCCAGAATGTCGCGGTGGGCCAGGAAGCCGGCGTGATAGTGGAACTCCCCGGCCTCCTCCAGTTGGATCAGGTACTGGCGGCCTTTGGCGTCGACCAGCAGGCAGGCTTCCCCGGGCTGGAACGGCTTGCTCACCGCCGTCTCTTCACTCCGAGGGTATGAACGACAGGGCGAAGGCCAGGATCATCGACCCGACCACGATCAGAACGATGACCCGGGCCAGACGCTCCCGATTGCGGAACATGCTCCAACTCTAGGACGGAGGTCGGCGCATCCGGCTAGCCTCGCCCCGTGGACCTCTTCCGCATCGGTCTCATCGGGTTCACCCGGGGCCTGCGGCGTGGCAACCCGGCCCTGGTGGCCGCCGGCCTCGCCGCGACGATCATCGGGTTCATGCGGCGCCGACCCAAGCGCGGGCCCACCGTCCTGTACTCGGCCGAACTCCGGCCCGGCGACGAGATCACAGTGCGGCTCCCCGAGGACTAGGTGTACTCGGCGCCTGCGGCTACTTGGGAACCTCGACGATCTGAATGCGGGTCTGGGTTGCTTTGGCGCCGCGGCGCCGTCCCAGGAGGAAGACCAGGACCAGAACCACGACGACGGCCGCGGCTGCGATGACCCCGGCGTTGCGGGCCGAGCCCTTGGTCTCGTCGATGACGTGCTGGATCTCCCGGAGCTTGGCCTCGAGATCGGAGGGTCCGATGGTCATCGCGACCCCAGCCCGACGATGATCCCCATCACGGCCATCAGTGCCAAGGAAGCGGCGACGTAGGCCAGGCCGCTCCACATCCGATGGTCGGTCCCGCCGGGCATCACCTCGATGATCAGACGGACCCCGGCCACCGCCAGCAGAAGGGCTCCCACCGCGCCGGCCACAGCCGCTCCCAACGAGAACCCGGCGAAGCGCCCCAGCGCCTTCGCCCGCCCCACCGTCTCCTGCTGCAGATACTCCTTCGACATGCCCACGAACTCGGTTACGAGCTCGGGTAGTTCCTTTGCGTCCGCCATCACGACTCCTGCATCAGCCTCTCCAACAGGTCGACCTCCCTTCCCAACAGGGCCCGTTCCCGCTCCAGGCGGGATCGAGCCGTCGGCAGCTCCAGGAGGTCCTGACGCTCTGGGTTCACCAGCCGCATCGCCGAGGCTACCTGATAGGAAGCGGTGACGGGATCCGAGGACAGCTCGAAGTGGACGTCGCCCCCCTGGCCCGCTTCGGCCGACACGACCATGTAGCGCTGCAGGGCGGCCCGGACCTCGCTCACCAGGCCGGCGTCGCCTTCGGAATCACCTTCACCCAGAAAGAGGACCATGGCGGCCGGATACGGCTCCTCGGGGAGGCGATCGACGACTGCGAAACGCTGCTCCCCCACCATCGCCAGCAAGATTCGCCCGTCGGCGAGATCCCGGCGTTCGACGATCCGGGCCAGGGTCCCCACGTCGTGGTAATCGGCTCCCGGCCTGGTCTCGTCCCCGTCCCGTATGAGCACGATGCCGAACCGATCGTCTTCGAGATCTTCCATCATCGTGCGGAATCGCGACTCGAAGACGTGGAGCATCATCATCTCCCCGGGCACCAGCACCCGCTGCAGTGGGAACAGAGGAAGGGTCGCCATCGACGACATTCTATGGAGGGGCTCCGCCTACGCCCGGTCGGCCCCTCCGGGTAACTCGATCGGGGCCGGGCCGGGGCTCCGGGTACGATGGCCGCCCCATGCTCCCGGATCACGGCTTTCAGCGCCGCCGGGCCCGGGCTCGGGCCAACATGCGGCCGCTGATCCTGGGCCAGGCGGTCTCGCTTCTCGGCGACTACGTCGCCTACGTCACGCTTCCTCTCTTCATCGTCCGTCTCACCGGCTCGGCACTCGACCTGGGCTTGACGGCGGCATCGGAAACCCTTCCGCTGCTCCTGTTCGGCCTGGCCGCCGGCGTGATCCTGGATCGCAGCGAGCTGCGCCGCTCACTGATCTTCGCCGATCTGGCCCGGGCTACCGCTTTCGCACTGCTGGCCCTGGCGGCAGCGCTGGACGTGGCCACCACCGTGATGGTGTTCGCGGTCGCCTTCGTCGTTGGAAGCATGAGCTCACTGTTCGACTCCGGGCTCCAGGCCTTCATGCCGCTGACGTTGACCGAGGAACTGTTGGTCACCGCCAACTCACGCCTTCAGCTGGTGCGGACGCTGGCCTGGACGGCCGGCGCGGCCGCCGGCGGGGTGCTCATCCAGTTCCTGGGAGCAGCAGTGGCTTTCGGGGTGAATGCCGGCACATTCGTGTTCTCGGCGCTCATGGTGTCGGTGGTGCGAGTCATCGCCCCCCGGCCTCCCCGCCCCCCGAGCCGGTTTCGCGCGGAGCTGGCAGAAGGGCTGCGATTCCTGTGGCAGGAACCTCGACTGCGCTGGGCGACCCTCGGGGCGGCAGCCGCCAACATGATCTTTGCTCCCCTCGAGATCACCCTGGCACTCTTCGGGCGGGAGCAACTAGGGCTCAGCGAGGCCGGCGTCGGCTGGCTCTATGCGCTCCAGGCCCTCATCGGTGCCGCAGGTGCGGTCATGGCTCCGGCCGTGGCCAGACGTCTCCGTTTGGGGAGGACCTTCGTCGTCGGCCTGGTGCTCATGGCGGGAGGGTTTCTGGCCGTGTCACAGTCCGCCAGCTTCATCGCAGTCCTTCCCATCGGCGTGGCTCTCGTCGGGGTGAGCTGGATCAACATCTCGGTGAGCACGCTGCGCCAGCGTCTGACCCCGGCGGCCCTGATGGGACGGGTCATCGCGGCCTCACGCACCCTCAGCTGGGCGGGCATTCCCGTGGGGGCCGCCGTCGGAGGGCTGATCGGCGAAGCGGTCGGGCTGGTGGACTTGTACGTGGGGACTTCCGTGCTGGTACTCATCCTGGCGGTGGTGCTGGTGGTCACACCGCTTTGGCACCGCCCGGTGGCAGTCGCCGGGGAGACCGCTTAGGGGTCAGGCGACTCGCGCCTCCCGACCGTCGGCCTGTACCCAGGCGTGCACCAGCGGATAGAGACAGACTGCGGCCCCGCCCAATACCGCCACCAGCCCCGCCCCCCGCACCACTCCGGCGATGATGTCGGCGGCGCCGAGCGCCTCGAGCCGTCCCAGTAGGAAGGCCCAGTCGTGATAGCCGCCGATGAGCTGGAGGCGCTCGAAGGGAGCGTCGGCGACGTACACCGCCACGTCGTAGGCCGAGGTGCCGGCCCAGGCCAGGCACAGGCCGGCACCCGCGAACTCATGACGACGAAGCAGGAAGTAGCCGGCCAGACCGAGCGGCACCGCGATCTGGACCACCGATCCGGCCAGCGTGTGGATGAACGCACCCAAGGGCCGCGCCAGCAGGTGACCGAGTTCGTGCATGCCGAGGTCGAACGCGTCCAACAACGGCACCTCTCTCCCCCACACGAAAGGGAACGCCCCGATGAGCAGGCAGGCGGCGGCACCGGCCACCAAGCCTGCCTTGGTGCGCCAATCCATGTCAACCCTTCGGCTGGTGGGCCGGTTTCCTGAAGAACGAACGGGCGATACGGTGGAATCGACCCAAACGGGGAGGCACCGTGTGTGGCTGGCGCACCCCACCGCCTCGGAAGCCCCGAAAAAGCGAAGCCGCCTTCCTACGGGAGCGCCAACGCAGGGTGGAGGACCTTGTCGCCCGGGGCCTGCTGCGCTCCGGACGCATCCGGCAAGCGCTGCTGAGAGTCCGGCGCGAGGACTTCATTCCGCGCCCGTACCGCGATTACGCCTACCAGGAGGTCCCGCTGCCGCTGCCCGGTGCCACTGCCACTATCTCGTGCCCCCACAGCTATCCACTCTTCTACGAACCCCTCGGACTCGACGAGGGGCATCGGTTCTTGGAGATAGGACTCGGCTCCGGCTACGGCACGGCTCTGGCCCGGGAGATCGTCGGGATCCGCGGTCGGGTGGTGGCGGTGGAGATCGACCCGGAGACGCTGGCCTTCGCCCGCGCCAATCTGGAAAAGGCCGGCTACCGAGACGTCGTCCTCGTCCAGGGAGATGGCGGACTCGGATACCGACAGTATGCGCCGTACGACCGCATCTGCCTGACCGCCGCCTGCGAAAGGGTGCCCCCGCCGCTGCTGGCGCAGCTCGACCGTTCCGGCCTGCTCATCGCCCCCATCTTCGAGGGCGGGGCCCAGATCCTCACCGTCGTGGAGAGGCACGGCAGGCGGTTCCGAACCCGAGCGATCTGCGAGGTGCTCTACTCCAACCTGCGTGGGATCCACGGAGTCGGGGCGCCGCCCATGCAGAAGCTGGTGGTCACCTGCCGCAACCTGGAGGGTTTCCGACGGGCACAGGTTGCGATCGAGCGGACCCTCCCCCACGCCCGCGTCTCCGGCGCCGGTTTCCGGGGCGTCGTACTCGTGGAGGGCGCAGGCGACGCCGAGGAGATGGCTGCCCGCGTCACCCGAGATTGTGTCGACGCGATCGGGCGCGCGACGGCCGTCGTGTCCGAGGCGCCCAGCAAGCCGCACGCGCTGCTGAAAGCTGTGGTACAGGTGGCGGAGGACCGTATCGGCGCCGATGAGTCCTTCGCCGTTCGCCTCTACAAGCGCCGCCCCCACGGCTACCGACGGGGCACCCACGACATCGAGCGCGAGGTAGGCGCTGCAATAGGTGCGGCGCTAGAACACCGGCATGGCCGGGCGCCCCGCGTCGACCTGACCGACCCAGACGTCACCATCGGCGCCGAAGTGCTGGGACCGACGACGCTGATCGGCGTGGTCCGCAAGGCCTGGCGAGAACATCCGCCGGGTCGGGATCCGTACGGATGACTCCAGTGGAGGGCGTAGTGATGCGTCCGATTACTCTCGCCCGATGCAGCGACGTCGGCTGATCACTACCGCCGCCGGGCTCCGCCCCGAAGCGTTCGGGCCGGTCGAATGGGGACTCCTGGCGGCGACCGCGCTCATCTGGGGATCCTCCTTCGTTTTCATCGCCGAGGGCCTGGAGGCGTTCGATCCCGGGCTCATCGCCTGGGGTCGCATCCTGCTCGGAGCGGTCGCGCTGGCCCTCTTTCCCCGGTCGCGAATGCCGGTCGATCGTCACGACTGGCCGCGGATCATCGTGCTCGGCGTCTTCTGGATGGCCCTGCCGTTGATGCTGTTTCCGATCGCTCAGCAGTGGATCGATTCGTCACTGGCCGGCATGCTCAACGGTGCGATGCCGCTCTTCTCGGCCTTGGTGGCGACGGTGCTGCTGAGCCGACTGCCCCGCCATCTCCAGGCCATCGGCCTGCTCATCGGCTTTGCCGGGGTGGTGCTGGTGGTCCTGCCCGGCACCGAGGGCGCCTCGGCGGACCTGCTCGGCATCGTGCTGGTCCTGGTGGCCACGTTCTGCTACGGCCTGGCGGTGAATCTGGCCGTGCCCCTCCAGCAACGCTACGGCTCATTGCCCGTGCTGTTTCGGGCCCAGTTGGCGTCGCTGGTCATGCTCCTCCCGTTCGGCATCGCCGGCGCGGCCGGGTCACAGTGGCAGGCCTCGAGCGCCATCGCTCTCGTAGCGTTGGGGGTGCTGAGCACCGGGCTGGCCTTCGTGGCCATGGCCAACCTGGTGGGCCGGGCCGGCGCCACCCGGGGGGCGGTGGCCATCTACTTCATTCCGATCGTGGCGGTCGTGCTCGGCGTCGTGTTCCGCGATGAGCGGGTGGCTCCGCTGAGCCTGCTCGGCATCGTCCTCGTGATAGCCGGAGCGTGGCTCAGCAGTCGTCGGGAAGCGGGATGATCACTCGGCCTGGAAACGGGGGGTCCGCTTCTCTGCCAGGGCTCGTATGGCCTCGGTCAGGTCGGCCGATTCCAGAAAAGCCGCGTTCCACACGGCCACGTAATCAAGGCCCTCGTCGACGCTGAGATCGGCGGTCGCGCGCAGTACCTGCTTGGCGCCCTGCACCGCCAGAGGCGAGTTGGCGGCGATGGCGGCGGCCAGTCCGGCCGCCTCCTTCCACAGCGCCTCGGGGGTCGGGTAGACGCGGCCCACCAGACCCATCTCGAGAGCTTCGGCGGCGGTGATGTCCCGGCCGGTGAACACCAGCTCTGCGACCCGGCCCGCATCGACGATACGGGGCAGCCGCTGCAGGGTGCCCACGTCGGCGACCATGGCCAGGCGAGTCTCTCGCACCGAAAAGGTCGCATCCTCAGAGGCGAGGCGGATGTCACAGGCGGTGATCAGATCGACCCCACCGCCGAGGCAATAACCGTGCACCGCCGCAATGACCGGTTTGGGACATTCGGCCACGGCCGTGATCGCTCCCTGCAACTCCTTGATGAACCCCAGCAGCTCTCTCCTGCGGACCACCGGCGACGCCGGCCTCTCCCCGGTGGAGCCGGCCAGCAGAGGCCCATAGTGGGAGAGGTCGATCCCCACACTGAAGGCTCGGCCCCGGCCGGCCACCACCACCGCCCGCACTGCCGGGTCGTCACCGAGATCGTCCATGACCGCGGGCAGGCCACTCCAGAACTCGGGCCCCATGGCGTTGAGCTTCTCGGCTCGATCGAGCCAGACCGTAGCCACGTGACCATCCCGCTCGATGGCGAACATGAGGTGAGCCTAGAGGGCGGCGGCGGGGCCGCCGATAGACTCGGCCGGTCGAGGAGGAAATCGCGGTCCCGTTCAACGTCGCCGTGCTGGTGCTGCGGGTCGGGGTGGGCCTGATCTTCCTGGCCCACGGGGTGAAGCATGCCGGTGGACGGGAGCGAACCAGCAACTGGTTCGCCGGCATCGGCTTTCGCCATCCGGAGCTGCAGTGGTTCGCTTCCACCGCCACCGAGCTCATTGTCGGTGTCCTCCTCGTCGCCGGCTTCCTCACGAGCCTGGCCGCCGCCGGGATCATCGGCATCATGTTCGTGGCCTTTTGGAGCGTGCATCGCTTCGTCGGGTTCTTCGTGACCGCTCGCCCCACCGAGGGATGGGAGTACGTGGCCACCCTGGCCCTCACCGGCCTGGCCCTCGCCATGCTCGGCCCCGGCGAGTATTCGCTCGACCATGCCGTCGGCCTCGACGATATCCTGGATGGCTGGGTGGGCCTGGGCTTCGCCGCCGGGGGTCTCGCCGTCGCAGCCGGGCAGCTGCTGCTGTTCTGGCGGCCCTCCCCGAGGGGCTCCTGACCAGCCGCCCGGGGGATGAGGGCGCCGCCGGTACCATCGGCCGGTGGCCACCGCCGCCGAAGAGCTCATCGACGCCCTGCGCGCCGAAGGACTGCGGATCACCGCCGCCCGTCGCTCGATCTGCGACGTGCTGGCCGCCGCCGAAGGGGCCCATCTCAGCGCCGCCGACATCGTCGAACGGGCCCGGGCCGGCACCGGTCCCCGAATCGACCAGTCGACGGTCTACCGCACGCTCGACGTGCTCGAGGGCCTGGGATACCTGCACCACGTCCATCTGGGTCACGGCCCGGGCGTCTTCCATCTCACCCGGCGGGAGGGTCATCACCACCTCTACTGCGAGCGTTGCGGCCGAACCTGCGACGTCCCTCTTGACGAGATCACTCCGGTCCTCGATGCCATCGCCGCTCGCCATGGATTCACCGTCCGGGGGGTCCATTTCGCCCTCACCGGCCTGTGCCGGGACTGCGAGCCGTCCCAAAGCGCGCTGGGCTAGGCTGCTTATTGCGAACCGATCGCAATAAGAGACGAATGCACATCCCCGACGGTTTCATCAGCGGCGCCACCGCTTTGGGCGCCGGAGCAGCTGCCGCCGGCGGGCTGGGCGTCGGCCTGCACCGGGCCGGGGCCTACCTGCAGGATCGCCGCGTCCCGCTGGCGGGCTTGACCGCGGCCTTCATCTTCGTCCTCCAGCTGATCAACTTCCCGGTCGCCGCCGGAACCAGCGGACACCTCCTCGGCGGAGCATTGGCCGGCGTGCTGGTGGGACCGTGGTTGGGCATCGTTGCCGTGTCGGTGGTTGTGATCGTCCAGGCCCTGCTGTTCGCCGACGGGGGCCTGACCGCTCTGGGGCTGAACGTCCTCAACTTGGCGGTGATCACCACGCTGATCGGATGGGCAGCCTTTCGGCTGGTGACCGGTCTGCTCCCCCGCAACCGCTCGGCGACCGTGGCCGGATCGTTCGTAGCCGGGCTGCTGTCGGTGGTGGCCGCCTCGGCAGGTTTCGCCATCGAGTACGCCCTCGGAGGCTCGGGCGATGTCGCCGTCGGCGCGGTGGCCACCGCGGTCATCGGCGTACACGTTCTCATCGGCATCGGCGAGGGGTTGATCACCGCCTCGATCATCGGCGCCGTTGTGGCCATCCGTCCCGACCTGGTGGAGGGGGCCCGGCGCCTCGGAGCGGTCACCCCCAAGAAGCTGGCAGCTCGCTGGTTCGGGGCGGCGGCGGTGGTCCTCGGCCTGGTCCTGGCTCTTCTTGTAGCCCCCTTGGCCAGCCCCGAGCCGGACGGACTGGAAAGGGTGGCCCGCGACACCGGCCTGGCCCTGGAGGCCGAGCCGACCAGAGCCGCCGCCTCACCTTTGGCCGGCTACAAGGTAGACGCCGTCGACAGCGAAGCCGCCGGCACCGGTCTGTCCGGCGTGATCGGGGCGACGGTGACGTTCGGGGTCGGTATCGCCGTCTTCGCCCTCTGGCCGCGCCGGCGGCGCGGCCGGTGAGCGCCGGCCACGCCCACGCCCTCTATCTCCACGGCGACAGCCGACTGCATCGGCTCGCCCCCGAGGTGAAGCTGGCCGCTTTGGTGCTGTTCGTGGTGGCGGTCGTCATCACTCCCCGTCACCAGGTCTGGGCCTTCGGTGCCTACGCCCTCATCTGCTTGGTGATCGCGGCGATCGCCGGTGTTCCCGGGCCCTTCCTGCTGAAGAGGTTGGCGGTCACGATTCCGTTCCTTCTGTTTGCCGCGCTGCTCCCCTTCATTGGTGGCGGCGAGCAGGTGGAAGCCCTCGGCCTGTCCCGTTCGGGGCTGTGGGCGGCCTGGAACATCGCCGCCAAGGCTCTCCTGGGAGCCACCGCCTCGGTGGTGATGGCGGCCACCACGCCGGTCCCCGAGATCCTCGCCGGTCTCGATCGGCTGCACACCCCCGCCCCCATTACGGCCATCGCCGGATTCATGGTGCGCTACCTCGACGTGGTGGGCGGCGAGCTGCGCCGAATGCGTATGGCTCTCGCGGCGCGAGGCTACGACCCTCGCTGGTGGGGTCAGGCCCGGGTGCTGGCCGCCACCGCAGGGACGCTGTTCGTCCGCTCATACGAGCGGGGCGAACGGGTGTATCGGGCCATGGCCGCTCGGGGCTATTCGGGCCGCATGCCCCGGCTCGGTACGGGACGGCCCGGCCCCGCCGACTGGGCCCTGGGCGCCCTTCCGGTGATCGCCGCCTGGACCATCGCCGCCGCCGCACTGGTGATCCAATGAGCGTTCCCGCCCTCGAGGTCCGTGGACTCCGCTACCGCTATCCGGACGGCCATGAGGCATTGGCCGGGGCCGACCTGCACATTCACCCGGGCGAGAGGGTGGCCCTGCTGGGGCCCAACGGAGCCGGCAAGACCACGCTGATCCTCCATTTCAATGGGCTACTGGAGCCGGACGACGGCACTGTTCGGGTAGGGGGTGTACCCATCGATCAGGGCAACCTGACGGAGGTGCGGCGCCGGGTCGGCATCGTCTTCCAGGATCCCGACGACCAGCTGTTCATGCCCACGGTTCACGATGATGTGGCCTTCGGGCCGGCCAACCTCGGGCTCTCCGGCGCCGCCCTCGACGACCGGGTGGCCGCCGCCCTGGAAGCGGTGGCGATGGCCGAGGCCGCCGGCCGTCCCCCGCACCATCTCAGCTATGGAGAGCGCCGCCGAGTGGCCATCGGCGCGGTGCTGGCGATGGAACCCGAGATCCTCGTCCTCGACGAGCCCTCCTCCAACCTCGATCCGGCCGGCCGACGTGAGCTGGCCGACATCCTCGGCAAGCTCGACATCACGATGCTGATGGTGACTCACGACCTCCCCTACGCCCTCGATCTCTGCTCCCGAGCGATGGTCATGAACCACGGGCGGATCGTCGCCGACGGACCCACCGCTGCCATCCTCGGCGACGACGAGCTCATGCGGGCCAACCGGCTGGAGCTTCCCTATCGCTTCGATCTGCCCCGGCGGGGACCCGAGCTCTCCCGCTGAGTAGCGAGAGCAACGCCGCCACAGCCAGGGCCACGGTCACCACGATTATCGGTGTCCGATATCCGCCGGTGGCGTCGGCGAGGACGCCCACGATGATGGGCCCGGCCGCTCCGGCCAGTGCTGCGCCCGTCCACTGCGCCCCCATGATGCGGCCGTATCCGGGGCCCGAGAACCAGCCGGACATCACCAGGGCCCGCAGCGGCAGCAGGGCTCCGAACCCCAGACCGAAGACGACGAAGTGCCCGACCATGCGCCAGGTCGGAGCGACGCCGATCGCCAGAGCGGTGGCCGCGGCCACCGCCACCACGGCGGAGGCCTGGACGGCCACCGCGTCGATGCGGGCCGCCAGGAACGGGGCTCCGTAGCGGCCGGGAAAGCTGAGCGCGCTGGAAACGGCCGCCCACGCCGCCACCGTCGCCACGGCGAACCCTGCTTCTTCGAAGACGGCGATGCGATGGAAGAAGATGGCCTGGAGTGATCCGAACGTCAGCGCGGTGGATGCCGAGAACAGCACGAATCGCCGATCGCGGAGGACCGTTGCGGCCAGTCCGATTTGGCGAGCCGGACCCGACGACCTCCCTCGGCCGGGCGGGAGGAGCCACAGCCCGGCCACCGTGCCCACCACCAGCAGCGTGCCGCCCAGCAGTGCCGCCGTCCATCGCCAGCCCAGCCAGCCGACCAGGCCGCCGGTCACGGGAAGGAAGATCGGCCCGGCCAGTCCCCCGACGACTGTCAGCACCGCCAGCGCCTTGGCCCGTTGTCGTCCCTGGAACCACTGATCGACGGCCACGAAGGCAGGCTCGTAGAACGTCATCGCCCCGGCCGGGCCGAGCAGGAGCCAGGCGGCCGCCACTACCTGCCACGGCTGGCGGGAAACGGCGATGCCCCCCAGACCGAGGCCTCCGAGCACCGCCCCCAGCATCACGACCCCCCGGACGCCTCGCCTGTCGATCCGGCCGCCCACGGCCACGGCCAGCAAACCGCCGACGAGCACCGACCCGCCGTAGCCGAGCGACAGCGCGGTCACCGAGAAATCGGACCCGGCCGCCTCCTCGGTGATCAGAACCGACAGGGCGTAGAACAGGACCCCGAAGGCGACCGCCACCGTCGCCGACAGACCGACCAGCGATCGCCACGGGGATGGGCCGTGATCCATCGGCTCACCATACGCCGCAGTAGGGTCGGCCCATGCGGTACCTCGACGCCGAGGCCCTGCGCCGGGCTCTTCCCATGGCCGAGGCCATCTCGGCCATGGAGCTCGCTTTCGGCGACGACCGGGAGGTGCCCCAACGCCTGCTGCTGCGCCATTCCCTGTTCATGCCCGGGAGGGTCGGTGCCTACACCGGAGTCAAGGTGGTCTCCACCACCCCCGGCAGCCCCGAGGGCATCGTTGCCGTATTCGACGAGGAGGGACGGCCGATGGGGCTGGTGGACGGGCCCACCCTCACGGCAATACGAACCGGTGCCGGTGCCGGCTTGGCCACCCGCCTGCTGGCCCGACCCGAATCATCGGTGATGGCCATGTTGGGAGCCGGGGCCATGGCACCCGACCAGATTTCCGCCGTCGCGGCGGCCCGGCCGATAGAGAGGGTGCTGGTGTGGAGCCGGACACCCGCTCATGCCGGACGGCTGGCGGCCCGCGTGGGTGGCGAGGTGGTGACGGAGTCCGCCCAGGCTGTAGGCATGGCCGAC
This sequence comes from uncultured Acidimicrobiia bacterium, assembly GCA_964347285.1. GTDB lineage: Bacteria > Actinomycetota > Acidimicrobiia > Spongiisociales > JAOTWH01 > CAYFYE01. Next base: position 34,191 of record CAYFYE010000001.1, on the reverse strand, counting down.
GTGGTGACCACCGCCACGCCGGCGACGTCGCCCCTGTTTTCGCCCGATTCGGTCCGTCCTGGAACCCACCTCAACGCCATCGGTGCTTTCACCCCCGAAATGATCGAGATTCCACCGGAGGTGACCAACGACGCGTTCGTGGTGGTGGACGATCTGACCGCGGCGGCGGCCGAGGCGGGCGATCTGCTGCAGGCGGATCGCCGGCCGGACGGCACCCTGGGCGATCTGCTGGCGGGGCGTCTCGAGGTACCCGATCGCCCATTCACGTTCTTCAAATCGGTGGGCATCGCCAGCCAGGATGTGGCCGCGGCCGTGCGGGCCCTGGAGCGGGCCGCCGACCTCGACATCGGCATCTCGCTCTGACCGATTCGCTACAGCCCCGGCCCGCCTTCGCCGACAAATCGGCCATGGCCCGAGTCACCATCGACTTGCCCGATGACCTGTATCGCGCCGTGAAGACGGCCGGCCTGCCGGTATCCGGGATATGTCGCCGGGCCCTCACCGAGGCCCTCGGTGACCCTCTGGTGGGTGAGCCTCGGTACGACGCGTCCGCTCACGACGGAAACGACGATGCTCGCTACCAGGCCGGTTACGACCTCGGGGTGCGGTGGGCCCGTGAAGAGGCCGGCATCGAGGAACTGACCCGAGTCGCTGCGTGGGCCGGTCAATGGTGGCGCCAAATCGCATTCGACCCCGCCTCCCACTCCTTGCCTACCTTCTACTGCAAGGAAACGGGGCGGGAGCCGCCCCCTCCCGGCCAGGACTACTGGTTCGAGCGGGAGGCGTTCACGATGGGCGTCGTGGAGGGAGCAGCCGCGGCGCTACGGGAGGCGACCGGGTTCTGAGCTCGGCGGCGAGCGTCTCGCTCAGTCGGGCTCGAGGAACTGCTCGATCTTGCTCTGAGCCGCCTCCATCACCTGGTTGACGAGATCGGCCAGGGCCCGGGCCACGGCCAGCTCCTCGCCGATCACCGGCATGGGCCGGTCGGTCGGCTTGCGCCGAGCCTTGCCCATGGATTCGAAATGGTCGCCCCTCAGGTCCAAGATGGCGTGGACCGTGGTCTCGGTCTCGTCCTCGGCCAGGTGCAGGTTGAGCGTCAGGTCCTTTTCCTCCACCGCTACCTCCCGTTGTCTCCGCGGTGTCGGAGAGAGGACTCGAACCTCCACGGGCTACAAAGCCCACTAGGCCCTCAACCTAGCGCGTCTACCAATTCCGCCACTCCGACGGGGAGGCGGATTCTACCGCCCGCAACCTGCGGCCAGAGATCTGGTCGTGACCTAAGCTCCCATCGATGACCATCTACTCGACGTGGCGGGGCCTGATCAACGCCCTGGCCTCACCGGCCCTGCTGATGGCCGTCGGCGGGCTCGGGGTGGCCACCGCCGGGCCGACCTGGCCGCCGCTGGTGATCCTGACCATCGGGTTCGTTCTGGGACTGATCTCCCTCTTCGACTACCCGCGCCAGTCGCACTTCACCGCCCAGGGCATCGAGCGGATCTGCTACCTGCGCCGCCACCTCATCCCCTGGGATCGGGTCACCGCCCTGGAGCGAAGCCGGGTGCTCCCGCCCCGCCGCCGTCCGACGTGGCTGGGGGGCGACCCCGACTCCGAGCCCCGCCCAGGCACGTACGGGGGCCTGGTGGCCAACACCGGGGGTCGGGGCCGGCACCTCCTCGTCAACCACGTCGAAAGCCGCCGGGAATTCGACGAGCTGGTCGCCGCCCTCAGCGAGTGGTCTCCGGCGACCTTCGTCCGGGCCAAACCCCCGCCGGAGTCTGCGGTGCCCTCGGACCTCTACCGGCGCAAGAGCCGCTCGCCCTAGTCGCCCGACCCCGGGGCGTCCTCGAACGGCATGGTGTCGGGTTCGGCGTGTCCGGCCTGACCGAACTCCAGGATCTGCATCTCTCGGCCCAGCCCCCGGACCCGCTCCAGCAACGTCTCGCCGGGCCCGAGCGAGAAATGACACGCCGCCCAGTGATTCGGGCGCACCTCGACGAGTTCCGGCTCTCCCTCGGCGCAAATGGCCTGAGCGATCGGGCACCGGGTGTGGAAGCGGCATCCACTGGGCGGGCTGGCCGGGCTGGGCAAGTCACCTTCGAGCAGAATCCTCTTGCGGCGCCGCTCCAGGTCCGGGTCGGCGATCGGCACCGCCGACAGCAGGGAGTGGGTGTAGGGGTGGGCGGGGCTCTCGTACAGCTCGTTGCGGTCGGCGATCTCGGCCACCTTCCCCAGGTACATGACCATGACCCGGTCGGAGATGTGCCTGACCACCGAGAGGTCGTGGGCGATGAACATGTAGCTCAGCCCGAACTCGTCCTGGAGATCCTCCAGCAGGTTGAGGACTTGGGCCTGGATGCTGACGTCGAGGGCCGACACCGGCTCATCGAGGATGATCAGCGTCGGGTTCAGGGCCAGGGCCCGGGCGACGCCGATGCGCTGGCGCTGGCCCCCCGAGAACTCGTGGGGATAGCGGTTCCCGTGCTCCGGGGACAAGCCGACCGCTTCGAGCAGCTCGCCGACCCGTTCCCGGGCCTCCTGCTTCCCGGTGCCGTGTATACGAAGCGGCTCGGCGACGATGTCGCGCACCGGCATCCGGGGGTTGAGCGAAGCAAACGGATCCTGGAACATGATCTGCATGTGCTGGCGGAGCATCCGCATCCGCTTGCGGTCGGCGTCGACGACGCTCTCCCCCCGGTAGCGGACCTGGCCCGACGTGGGCTCCAGGAGACGCAAGATGGTCCGACCCAGCGTGGTCTTGCCGCACCCGCTCTCCCCCACCACCCCCAGCGTTTCGTGGGGGTCGACGTAGAGGCTCACCCCGTCGACGGCATACACCGTGCCCACCTGGCGGCGCAGCAGCCCGGCCCGAATCGGGAAGTGCTTGACGAGATCGACGACCTCGAGGACGCGGCCGTCGGCCTCTCCGGTCTCGGCGGCGAACACCTCGGAACGGGCGTCGCTCATCCGGCCACCGCCTCCCGGGGATCGAACTCGGGAAGCTCTTCGGCGAAGTGGCAGCGGGAGGCGTGCTCGATCCCGATCTCGCGCAGCTCGGGCTCTTCGACGAGGCAGCGGTCCCGGCGGTACTCGCACCGGGGCCGAAACGAGCATCCCAGCGGCAACCGAATGAGGCTGGGTGGGGCGCCGGAGATCGGGCTCAGTCGGTGGTCGGTGCGTTCGTCGAGCCGCGGGATCGACGACATCAGGCCCCGGGTATAGGGGTTCCTGCTGTGGTAGTAGACGTCCCGGGTCTCTCCCGTCTCGAAGACCTTGCCGGCGTACATCACCTGCACCCGGTCGGCCACGCCGGCGACGAGGCCGAGGTCGTGGGTGATCAGGATCATGGCCGCTCCGGTGGCCTCCTGGACGGTCGTCATCACCTCGAGTACCTGCGCCTGGATCGTGACGTCCAGCGCGGTGGTGGGCTCGTCGGCGATCAGCAGCATGGGGTCGTTGGCGATGGCCATGGCGATCATGGCCCGCTGGCGCATCCCTCCGGAGAACTCGTGCGGGTAGGCCTTCACCCGCTGGCTCGCTTCGGGAATGCCCACCAGGTCGAGAAGTTCGGCGGCCCGGTCGTAAGCGACCTTCTTGGGGACGTCGTTGTGGACCCGTATGGCCTCGGCGATCTGATTGCCCACCGTGAACACGGGATTGAGGGCCGTCATCGGATCCTGGAACACCATGGCGATGTCCCGCCCTCGCACCCGGCGCATCTCCTTCTCGGAGAGGGCCAGGAGGTCGGTGCCGTCGAGGTTGGCCGTGCCCGTGGTGACGGCGGTGTTGGGCAGCAGGCGCATGATCGAAAGCGCGGTCACCGACTTGCCCGAGCCCGACTCGCCGACGATGGCCAGCACCTCGCCCGGCATCACGTGCAACGAGACGTCGGTGACCGCTTTGACGAGGCCGTCCTCGGTATCGAAGGTTGTGGTCAGATTCTCGACGTTGAGAACGGGCCGTGGGCTCACCCGGAGCTACTCCCGGACCCGGCGCGAGGTGGGGTCGAGCGCATCCCGCAAGCCGTCGCCGAGGAAGTTGATGCACAGCGCGATCGCGACGACGAAGCCGCCCGGGATGAGGATGCGCAACGGGTCGTTGTCGATGGAGCCCTTGGCCTCCTCCACCAGGTTGCCCAGCGTCGGGGTGGGGGGACGCACCCCCAGTGCGAGGAAGGACAGCGTGCTCTCCAGGATGATGGCGACCGCAATGAGCAGGGTGGCATTGACGATGATGGGCCCGAACGTGTTGGGAAGGATGTGGCGGAACATGATGCGCATCGATCCCGCCCCGGCCGCTTTGGCCGCCATGACGAATTCCTGCTCCTTGTACTGGAGCACCAGGCCCCGCACCACACGGGCGATCGTCGGCCACAGCAACAGCGCCAGCAGGATGGCGATGCCGTTTGGCGACGATCCCCACTTCACCGCCACCACCAACAGGATGACGAAGGCGGGGACGACCAGGAACAGGTTGATGATCTGGGAGACGAAGATATCGACGGTCTTGCCGAAGTAGCCGGCCACCGCCCCGATGAACGCCCCGATGGCGGTAGTCAGCAGGGCCACGGTGAGGGCGATCCGCAACGAGAAGCGCCCTCCATGGAACGTGCGGACCATGAGGTCGCGACCGATGTCGTCGGTCCCGAAGGGGTGTTCCAGGCTGGGGCCGGCGGCGAAGTCCGGCGTCAGCTCGGTGAACTCCCACGGCGAGAAGATCGGGCCCAGCCAGAAGGCCAGGGTGAGCAGTACCAGCACCACCGCCGCCACCATGGCGATCTTGTGACGCCGGAACCGGTCCCAGGTCTGCCGGCCGAAGCTGCGGCCCTTGACGACGAGGCCTTCGGCCTCGTCGAGGGCGACCGCCTCGGCGACGGTCTCGGGGCGATCCTTGATCTCAGTCATAGCGTATTCGGGGGTCGAGGACGCCGTACAGCAGGTCGGCGAGCAGGTTGAACGCGATCACCAGCAATCCCAGGAAGATCGTGATCGCCATCACCAGGTCGAGGTCCTGGGCGAAGATGCTGCTGATGAGCAGCCGGCCCAGTCCCGGCCAGGCGAACACCGTCTCGGTGATCACCGCTCCGCCCAGCAGGGCGGCGAAGTCGAGGGCCCAGATGGTCACCAGCGGGATGAGAGCATTGCGCAGGGCGTGCTTGAAGATCACCCGGCGCTCGCTGAGCCCTTTGGCCCGCGACGTGCGGATGTAGTCGGAGTGGATCACCTCCAGCATGGCGGCCCGCATGAAGCGGCTCTCCGCGGCCACAAAGACCAGCATCAGCGTGATCACCGGCAGGGTCAGCGACTTCACCCAGTCGAGCAGGCCCTCGTTGTGGAGCCCGGTCGCGTAGAAGAACTTCGGTAATCCGAAAACGTCCTGCCACCACACGACGAACACCACCTGCAGGAGCAGGCCGAAGAAGAAGGTGGGCATCGAGATGCCCAGGAACGAGAAGCCGGTGATGGCGTAATCCCCGTAGGAGTACTGGCGGACCGCCGAATACACCCCCAGAACCACCGCCGTTATGGCGATGAGGAAGAAGGCGGGGATGGCCATCAGCGCCGTGTTCTTGGCCCGCTCCCAGACCACCTCCGACACCGGGAAGTCGTTGATCGAGATCGCCGTCCCGAAGTCGCCGGTCACGAAGTCGCCCAGCCAGCCTACGTAGCGCAGCGGGATGGGCTTGTCGAGCTCGTACAGCTCCGCGATCCGCTCGTAGGCCTCCGGATCGCAGGTCGTGCAGGCCGCCAGCTTGGCGCGCGGGTCGTTGGAAATGGAGACCAGCCAGAAGATGATGAACGTGGCGATCAGCAACAGAGGAATCGTGGCCAGAATCCGCCGCGTTGCATAGGCGAGCATACCGAACCCGACTTTCGCGTACTGGCGGCAGTTTACCCACCCCGGTCCTCACCCGTGTGGGTCGCCCAGAGAGAAGAGGGGCCCCGAGGGGCCCCTCTTCGATCGTGTCGGTGGCCGGTGCTAGCCGTTGATCTTGAAGTCGACGATGTTCGAGATCGGACCACCGTTGTTGGTATCCGGCGAAACGCCGGCGGCGCTCAGCGCCTCGGAATCGAAGAAGTACGTATCCGGCTTCTGGGTGATCGGCAGTATGAAGAGGCCGTCGTCACCCTGCTCCAGAGTCGTCGCGTACCTGTCCAACTCGTTGTAGCAGGCGTTGCGCTCCGCCTCGTCGACGGTCTGGTCGCACTCGTCGGCGAGCGTGTCGTAGGCGTCGTTGCAGAAGCCGTACGGGCCGAAGCCGTCACAGCGGTAGGCACCGACCTGACCGCCCGGCCACGGGCCGCCGACCCAGGCGAACTGGGTGATGTCCCAGATCGTCGGGTCGCCTTCGGCGCAGTCGCTGAACGCGGCCGCCATGGCCTCTTCGGAGAACGGCACTTCGCTGAAGTACGCCGAGCCGGGGACGTTGTCGATGACGATCTCGACCCCGCCGGCGGCGAACTGGGCCTGCAGGACCTGCTGCTGCAGCTCGCGCAGGGTGTTGCCACCGGTGGTGCCCACCCGCAACGACAGGCGGCCCCGCTCGGGATGCTCGTAGATTCCGTCACCGCCGAGGGTGTAGCCGGCTTCCTCGAACTTGGCCGCGGCCGCGTCGACGTTGTTGCCGGCGTACTCGAAGCCGTGCTGCTCGTAGTACGGCTGCTGGTTGGGCATGAAGAACGTGTTCCACAGGCCGTCGGCATCCAGCGTGCCCTCTCCGAACACCCGGGCGTACAGGGTCTCGACCACCTGGGCCTTGTCGAACAGGTAGGCGAAGCCCTCACGCACCAGCGAATCGCTGAAGTGGGTGTTGCACAGGTTCAAGCCCCAGTGCTCGAAGACCGGGCCGGGGCGCACCGCGCTCACGAACTGGGGGTCTTCCACCAGCTCTTCGAACTCGAGCTGCGGCTGGGTGTGGATGATGTGGGCCTCACCGGCCCTGATCGCATTGATCTGGGCATCGGTATCGGGGACCACGTTCATCTGCATGCCCGAGACGCAGGCGATTCCGTCGTTCTCGACGTCGGGGCTGACGCTGCCGTGATAGCTGTCGTTGCGGTCCATGACGACCGAAACGCCCGGATTCCACTCGCTCAGGACCATCGGGCCGGTCGACGGGAGGGTGTTGCCGTCCTTGTCGACCCAGTTGCCCCAGGCCTCGTTGACCTCTTCGGGGGTCAGGCCCTCGAAGGAGTGGGCCGGAGGCACGATCTGGTACAGTCCCTTCCAGCCCGAGTAGAACGCCGAGAAATCGATCTCGAACTGGGTGTCCGAGAGGATCCGGAAGTCGGTGACCAGGTCGTAGCCGGTCCGGTCGGCGAACGGGAAGGGGAACGTCGGGTTGCCCTCTTCGTCGGGCTCGCCTTCGGCCATGATCAGTTCCTGGTAGAACTGCACGTCTTCGGGGGTGAACGGCTCGCCGTCCGACCACACCAGGCCGTCCCGCAGCGTGTAGGCGATGGTGACCGAGCCGTCGTCGTTGACCGTGACCTCGGCCTCACCAGCCACCATCTCCGGGTAGAACGTCACCGAAGAGGCGTCTCCGTAAAGACCGTCCCACATGGCCTGGGTCAGCCATGAGGTGACGGCCAGCTGGTGCTCGGGGTCGTTGTACTGCCAGCTCGACGGCTCCTGCTCGTGGGCCCACAGCAGAGGCTCCTCGACGCTGCCGGCGCAGTAGCCGGCCGGCTCGGCCGGGGCCTCGGTCTCGGCCGGAGCCTCGGTCTCTGCAGGCGCCTCGGTCTCGGCCGGTGCCTCCGTGGCGGGGGGTTCTTCCTCCGCTGCGGTGGTGGTCGTCTCGGCCGTGTCGCCGCAGGCAGCGGCCACGACGGCCAATGCGAACAGGGCCGCGAGGAGGCGCCATCGCAATCTGGTTGATCTCAAAAGCCTTCCTCCGTGTATCGCTTGTGTTGAGGGCTGCCCTAGTTCAGCAAGAGGGAAAGGACGATGGTGGTGATGGCGAACAGGATCGCCGTCGCCACGGTTATCCGGTCCAGGTTGCGCTCTACCACCGTGGCGCCTATGCCTCCGGCCGGCCCCATCCCTCCTCCGAACATGTCGGACAGGCCACCGCCCCGGCCGCTGTGGAGCAGCACGAGCACGATGAGCAGGATGGAGACGAGGCCGTGGATGACGGCAACGACGGCTGTGAGCAGGGCGAGCCCCTTTCGTTGACGACCCTTCCTGCCGACGATGCAGGCTCGGCCGCAACTTCCGTAGATGTTGTGTAGATCCTCGAGATCCTGCCTACAACGCAGGATGTAAGAAGAAGTATGGACTTCGCGGCCTGACCGGTCAAGTCACGGGCGGGTCGGGCTCCTATCAGCCCTTGGCCTGTTCCGCCACGGCTCGGGCGGCGGCGGCTACCGCCTCGGGGTCCCCCAGATAGCGGTGATCGACCGGCTGCAGATCATCGTCGAGCCGATACACCAGCGGGACCCCGGTAGGGATGTTCAGGGCGGGGATGTCGGCATCGGAGATGCCGTCGAGGTGCTTTACCAGGGCCCGCAGGCTGTTGCCGTGGGCGGCGATGAGCACCCGGTCGCCTCGGCGCAGGTCGGGGACGACGGCATCGTGCCAGTAGGGCAGCATCCGATCGACCACGTCGGCGAGGCACTCGGTGGCCGGCAACAGGTCGGGGGGCATCCACCGGTAGCGGGGATCGTGGCGGGGATGGCGATCGTCGTCTACATCGAGGGGCGGGGGCGAGACGTCGTACGAGCGACGCCACACGTGGACCTGCTCCTCGCCGTGCTCGCGAGCCGTCTCGGCCTTGTTGAGGCCCTGAAGCGCCCCGTAGTGGCGCTCGTTGAGGCGCCAGTGCTTGCGGACCGGGATCCACGACAGATCCATGTCGGCCAGCACGATGTCGAGGGTGTGAATCGCCCGCTTCAGCACCGAAGTGTGGGCCACGTCGAAGCTCATCCCCTCGGCGGTGAGCAGCCGGGCCGCCTCGTGGGCCTCGGCGATGCCGGCCTCGTTGAGGGGAACATCGGTCCAACCCGTGAACCGGTTTTCCCGGTTCCAGGTGGACTCGCCGTGGCGGATCATCACCAGATCCATCACACCCAGTACCTGATCACAGAGGCAAACGTGTCCGGGTCCAGCGAGGCTCCGCCGACCAGGCCGCCGTCGATGTCCTTCTTGGCCATGAAGCCGGCGATGTTCCCCGGATTGATCGACCCTCCGTACAGGATGCGCAACTCTCCCCCGGCCCCCGGGAACTTGGCCTCGACCTCGCTCCGAATGAAGGAACACACCGCTCCGGCATCGTCAGGGCTGGCATTGCGGCCGGTGCCGATCGCCCAGATCGGCTCGTAGGCGATCACCATGCCGGCCACCGCCTCGGCATCGAGGCCCCGCAAACCGGCCCGGACCTGGGAGCCGACCTTGGCCTCGGTGACCCCCTCCTCGCGCTCCTCCAGTGTCTCCCCCACCGCCATGATCGGCGTCATGCCGGCCGCCATCACCGCTTTGACCTTGCGATTGACGGCGGTGTCGTCTTCACCAAAGATCTGGCGTCGCTCGGAGTGGCCGACGATCACGAACTCCACCCCCAGCTTGGCCAGCATCGGAGGCGACACCTCACCGGTGAACGCCCCCTTCTCCTCCCAGTAGGTGTTCTGAGCGCCGAGGCGCATGCGCAAATGGTCAGATTCGATGACCGTTTGCACCGAGCGCAGTGCCGTGAACGGGGGACAAACGACCACATCCACCCGGTCGTAGTCGGGGTGGTCGAGGCGGTAGCTGAGCTTCTGCACCATCTGGATCGCTTCGAGATGGGTGGCATTCATCTTCCAGTTGCCGGCGATGAGGTCCTTACGCGCCATCGGCCCACCGCTCCAACGCGGCCAGTCCGGGCAGCCTCTTGCCCTCCAACATCTCCAAGCCGGCCCCCCCGCCGGTCGAGGCGTGGTTCACCCGGTCCTCGAGCCCGAACATGCGCATCGCCGCAACCGTATCGCCTCCGCCCACCACGGTGAAACCGGGACATTCCGCCACCGCCTCGGCGACCTCCCTCGTGCCCCGACGAAACGGCTCCCATTCGAAGACGCCCATCGGCCCGTTCCAGAACAGGTTCTCGGCGTTGCCGATGATGGCCCGGAATTGCCGGGCGGTTTCCGGACCGATGTCCAGACCGACCACCCTCTTGGGGATGTCGTGGGTCGAGACGTCGCTCGGAACGGCATCTGCGGCGAAACGCTCTGCTCCGACCACGTCGATCGGCAGCATCACCTTGCCTCCGCTCGGTCCTCTCAACACGTCGTGTACCTCATCGATCATCCCACCCTCGACCAGCGACTTGCCCACCTCGTAGCCGTCGGCCTTCAACAGCGTGAAGCACATGCCCCCTCCCACCAGCATGGCGTCCACCTTGGGAAGCAGCGCCCTGATGACGCCGAGCTTGTCGGAGACCTTGGCACCCCCCAACACCACCACGTAGGGACGGTCGGGCCGGCCCAGGAGCCGGGACAGCGCTTCCACCTCAGCCGCCACCAGAAGCCCGGCCGCCGACCGGAGACGTTCGGCCACGCCGACCGTCGAGGCATGGGCCCGATGCGCGGATCCAAAGGCATCGAGTACGAACAGGTCGGCGAGGGCGGCCAGGGCATCGGCCAGCTTCGGGTCGTTGCGGGTCTCCCCTTCCTCGAAACGAGTGTTCTCGAGCATCACCACCTCGCCGGGCTCGACGGTAGCCACGGCCTTCTTGGCGGCAAGGCCGGCCACGTCGTCCGCCTTGAGCACGGCGAATCCACCCAGCTCCCCGAGGCGAGCCGCCACCGGATCCATGCGCAGCTCGGGATCGGGGCCCTTCGGACGTCCCAGATGACTGCAGAGGACCACCTCGGCACCGGCGTCGAGAAGGTGGCGGATGGTGGGCAGGCTGGACAGGATGCGGAAGTCGTCTGCGACCCGTCCATCTTCGAGCGGAACGTTCAGGTCGGCGCGTACCAGCACCCGCTTGCCGGCCACCGGGAGGTCGTCGAGCTGAGGAAGCTTCATGGCAATCGGCTCCTTCCCGGAGGCGGCGGGTGCACTCACGCTATCACGCCGCGAAATGCCGTCTTTTCCCGGCCCGGCGCCGCGGTTACTGTGCGATCGATTCACGAGTGGAGAGGACTTCTATGGCCGACGACATCCGTGTTGGGCTGATGGGTTTTGGGAGGATCGGGCGCAACGTGTTCCGGCAGCTCCGGTCCCATCCCGACGTCGACGTTCGGGCCATCGTCGACGTGGCCGAGCCGCAATCGCTCGCCTATCTACTGAAGTTCGACACCATCTACGGACGGTTCCCAGAGCTCGTCGAGCTCAGCGACACTCAACTGCTGGTCGGGGGATCCTCGATCCCCATCGTCGGGGCCGCCGAGCCGGGTGATGTGGACTGGGCCGACTTCGGCGTCGAGGTGGTGATCCAGGCCACCGGCAAATACCGCACGGCCGAGTGGTGCCGGCGTCATCTCGAGGTGGGAGCGGCCCGGGTGATTCTGGCGTCGACTCCGGAAGAGCCGGGCGACATCCCCATCCTGCTTTCCGGCGTGAACGACGAGGTACTCACGCCCGACATACGCATCATCGCGCTCGGCTCCAACACCTCGAACGCGTTGGCACCGATCCTGGAGACGCTCGACGGCGAGTTCGGCCTGGAGCAGGCCTTCTTCACCACCGTGCACGCCTTCACCAACCAGGAGCGGCTGGCCGACGTCCCCAGCCCGGGAATGAGGAGCAGTCGGGCCGCCGGCGAGAACATCATCCCGGGAGACACCAATTCGCCCCAGATCCTGGAGCAGGTACTGCCCCAGCTGCAGGGAAAGCTGGAGGCTATGGCGCTCAACGTTCCGGTGCCGGACGGATCGGCGATCGATCTCACCGCAATGGTCTCCCGGGCCACCACCGTGGAGGAGGTGAACAAGGCAATCGAGAAGGCGGCCGCCGAGCGATTCCCGAGGATCATCGAATACGTGAGCGATCCCATCGTCTCCAGCGACGTCGTCGGCCACGACGCCTCCGGGGTCTACGACGGCCTGGCCACCATGGTCATGGACGGGACGATGATCAAGGCGATCGTCTGGTTCGACAACGGTTGGGGGTATGCGGCCCGCATCGTCGAGACCATCAAGCGAATGAAGACTATGGGGCCGGTGCCTGAGGAGGTGGGCGCATGAGCACGAGAGTCGCCATCAACGGGTTCGGGCGCATCGGCAGAGCGGTCTTTCGGGTGATCGCCGAGCGGCCGGAGTCCGGCCTCGACGTGGTTGCCATCAACGACCTGGCCGACGACGACACGCTGGCATATCTGCTCAAATACGACACGGTCATGGGGCGCTTTCCCGGCCGGGTGGACGTCGGCGACGGCGTCATGACCGCCGGAGGCCACACCGTACGCATGCTGATGGAGTCTGACCCGGCCCGACTGCCCTGGAGGGACCTCGAGGTGAACATCGTCGTCGAGTCGACCGGCGTGTTTCGCGATCGCGCTTCGCTGAGCAAGCACCTCGAGGCCGGAGCGAAGGCGGTCGTGCTGACCGTGCCCTCCAAGGATCCGGTCGACGCCACTGTGGTCCTCGGCGTCAACGAGGACACCCTCGACGAGGGCGACCTCATCGTGTCGAACGCCTCGTGCACCACCAACTGCCTGGCTCCGCTGGCCAAGGTCCTCCACGACGCTTTCGGCATCAAGCGGGGTGTCATGAGCACCGTCCACGCCTACACCAACGACCAGCGGCTGGCCGACGTGCCGCACAAGGACCTGCGGCGAAGCCGGGCCGCCACCGAGAACATCATTCCCACTACCACCGGAGCTGCCAAGGCGGTGGGGCTGGTGCTCCCCGAACTCGACGGGAAGCTCGATGGCATGGCGATGCGGGTTCCGGTACCGGACGGATCGGTAGTCGACCTGGTGGTCGAGCTGGAGAAGCCGGCCACCGTCGAAGAGGTCAATGCCGCCGTCAAGGCGGCCGCCGAGGGTGAGCTGGTCGACATCCTCGAATACGTCGACGAACCCCTGGTCTCCACCGACGTCCTGGGCAATCCTCACTCCAGCATCTTCGATGCCGGTCTCACCAAGGTCCTCCCCGGCAATCTGGTCAAGGTGGTCTCGTGGTACGACAACGAGTGGGGTTATTCCAACCGGGTCGTCGACCTCATCGAGAAGATGGCGACGCTCGCCCCCGTCGGCGCCGGAGCCTGAGCAGCCCTCAGACTTCCTGGAAGACGTAGCGGCCGATCGCCTCGAGACGCGTGGCGATCTCGTCGGGGTCGAGATACCAGAGCACGGCGGCGACCGACGACAGCAGTGGGTTGCCGTCCTGGGGGGTGAAGCAGAAGCCCACCAGCTCCCGCTCGTTGCGCACGGCCAGCGATTCCACCACGACCACGGTTTGACTGAGGATGCGCCCGTAGAAGCCGTGATCGCGCCCGAACGAGAAGATCCGGTTGGCGGATCGCTTGTGGGTGAGGGCCACCAGCGGATTGGCTTCCAGCCGGTCTTTGGCCTCGACGAGGCCCATCGGGCGATCGAGCTGGAGCGAGAACCACAGGGCGTGCATGTACTGGGTGTTCAGCTTGACGGCCGACGACCACAGCGGGAGGTCGTAGCCCACCGTGGCGAACAGCTCGGCGGCGTCGCGGGCGTGGTGGGTGCCGTAGTCGGGCTGATCGTGGTCCCCCACGACCGGGCCCGGAATGAACGACCCGTCCTGGCTGATGTCGTTGGCACGCCTCATACACACGAAGCGCCCCGCCTCGAGGCGGCTGACGCCGTCGGGCTCGATCGCCAGGGTCTTGATGATGGCGGCGATGTTGTGGGTATTGCAGGAAACGATGTGGAGGAAGCGGTCCCCCCTGACCAGGGCGGCGTCGTTTATCCCCCGGGCGTACATCTTGCCGAAGCCGTACTCGGAACCCTGGGCCAGGAATCCGAGCGGACCCTCGATGCGGCGGTAGATCTTCTCCTTGTTCTCCAGCCCGGCCGGGGTGCAATCGATGACGACCGACGCCTGCTCGATCGCCTGCCGTGCTTCGAGCTTGGGGGTGTGGCCGAGGGCCTCGAAGTCCTTCCATCGGTCCTCGTCGACGGCCAGAACCGCGCCTCGTTGCATCAGGTCTCTGACCTTGCCCCGCTCGTCGACGAGAGGAGTTCGCTTGTGGAAGGTGACCGCATCGATCCCGAGGGTCTCGGCGTGATCGACGAGAAGCCCGATGAGCGGTTCGCCGATGGTCCCGGTGCCGACGACGTGGACGGTATGCGCCATTCTCTGCCCCCTTCTGGTCCCTATTTGCCCCCAAAGCTACCCGAGATTCTCTCAGCCGGGGGTCAGCGCCGACAACACTGCCGCCAGCCGATTGGGGTGGTGGTACGGCCAGTCTTGGGTGTGGTCGACCAGTTCGGCGCTGACCAGCTCGCCGACCCGCCCGGCCATCTCGTCCTCCCCGAGGTGCAGGGCCTCGTGAGGCTCGGGCACTTCGATGGGGGTCCGGTTGGCCACCACTACGTCCGGCGACCTGATGCCGGCCACCTCCCGCAGGGCATCCAAATGGGCGCCGGCCCCCAAGCCGAGCGTCTCTCCGTCCTGGGTGACCAGGTTGCAGACGTATACCAAGACGGCGTCCGAGGCATTGACGGCCTCGGCGATGCCGTCCACGAGAAGCGTGGCGATGGTCGACGTGAACAAACTGCCGGGCCCCAGCACGATCTGTTCGGCACGCCGGATCGCTTCCACCGCCCGCGGATTGCCCTCGACCCCCTTGGGAAGGACTTCGATCGACGAGAGTGCGCCCCGATGCCGGGCAATGGCCAGCTGCCCTTCGACCGGGGCGTCGTCGATGATCGCCCGCAGCCGCATGGCCTCCAGCGCCACGGGGATCACCGAGCCGATCGAGCCGAGGCACCTCTCCGCCTCCAACACCCCTTCTTCGAAGCCTCCGGTGAGAGACGCCAGGGCGACGATCATGAAGTTGCCGAGCGAATGTCCTTCGACATCGCCACCCTCGAAGCGGAACTCGAACAGGTCGCGCCAGGAGGACTGGTCGGGGGTGAGCGCCACCAGGCAGCGGCGTATGTCACCCGGAGGCGGTATGCCGAGAGCCGGTGCCAACCGACCCGATGACCCGCCGTCGTCGGCGACACTGACGACCGCCGACACGTCAGATGTGTACAGCTGTATGGCTTCCAGGGCCCGGGCCAGGCCGTGGCCGCCCCCCAATGCCGTCACCGCCGGAGCCTCGAGGTCGGCCTCGAGTGCCTCGAGAAAGGGATCGGTGGCGGTCTCCATCGGCCTCACTGCCGCCCCCTCACTCCGCCACGTCCCGATCGCTCACGCTGACGTCGAAGCCCTCCTCCCGAAGCCGCTTCGTCACCTCATCGGCGATGACCACCGAACGATGCTGACCGCCGGTACAACCGATCCCGATGGTCAGGTAGGCCTTGCCCTCGGCCATGTAGCGGGGCACCAGGAACGACAGGAGACCGTGGGCCCGATCGATGAACTGAGCGGCATCCTCGCTTCCGAGGACGTAGTCGCGTACGGCCGGGTCGTGTCCGGTGAGGGTTTGGAGCTCGGGTACCCAGTAGGGATTCGGCAGGAACCGGACGTCGAACAGCAGGTCGAGGGTCCGGGGCAGGCCTCGCTTGAATCCAAAAGACACCACCGAGATCTGCATGGAGCGCTCCCGGCGATCGGCGGCAAAGGCATCCTCCAGCATCTTGTGTAGCTCGGGGACGGTCCGGGCGGTGGTGTCGATCACGATGTCGGCTTCGCCCCGCAGTTCTTCGAGCGCTTTGCGTTCCAAGGCGATGGATTCGGAGAGCGAAGGGGCGGCGACGGGATGGGGGCGGCGGTTCTCGGAGTAGCGATCCAGCAACGTCTGATCGTCGGCGTCGAGGAACAGGACCGTGGTGTGAACTCCCGAAGCAGAAAGCTGTCGCAGGGCGTCCTCGAGTTCCTCGAAGGTGAGGCCGCGCCGGGTGTCGACGACCACGGCGAGCCGGGCACGGGGGCGCTGGTCCAGATCGACGTGAGCGACCACATCGGTGATGAACTCAGGGGGGAGATTGTCGACCACCCCATAGCCGAGGTCTTCCAGGAACTTGGCGGCCTGGGACCGTCCGGCACCGGACATGCCGGTGATCACGACGAGACGCGGCAGCTCAGGCACGGAGCGGCTTCGCCTCCTGCTCCCGTTCCAGCATGCTGGCCTTCATCTCGACACCGCCGCCGTAGCCTCCCAGTCCCCCGTCGGCGGCCACGACCCGGTGGCAGGGGATGATGGGTGGGTACGGATTGCGGGCCATTGCCGTCCCCACCGCCCGAGCCGCTCCGGGTCGGCCGGCCGCCTCCGCCACCTCGCCGTACGACATGGTCTCACCGGGACGGATGCCGGCAACGACCTTGTAGATCTCGCGCTGAAACGGAGTGTTGGCGGCCGCTTCGGCGAAATCGGGGCGGTAGATCCACATGGCGTTCCCGGAGTAGTACTGCTCGAGGCACTCGACGAGGTGGGCCGCGGCCCCCGGGGCGCTGTCTTCGGCCTGGGGCGGCGCCGCCCCGGGGAGGACGATTTCCACGAGTTCCTCTTCGTTTAGGACCACCCAGCCGGTCCCGTACTCAGTCTGGTATGCGGTTCGCTGCATGCGCCTCCTCGCCGTGCAACACGTTATAGAGATCCTCGGCCACTCGGCGCGGTACCACTTCGGCCAGCTCGTCCCGGCCGGCCTCCCGGAGGCGTTTCAGTGAACCGAAGCTGCGCAGCAGGGCCTTCTTGCGGGCCGGGCCGATCCCGGGAGCGGAGTCCAGAATGGAGTCCACCATCCGCTTGCCTCGAAGCTTGGCGTGGTAGGCGTTGGCGAAGCGGTGCGCCTCGTCGCGAACCCTCTGGAGGATGTACAGCGCCTCCTCGCCCCGCGGAATCCGCAGCGGATCGGACCGTCCCGGCAGGTAGACCTCTTCCATCCGCTTGGCCAGGCCGGCGACGGGGATGTCGAGATCGAGTTCGTCGAGCACTTTGACAGCTCTACTCACCTGGCCTGCTCCGCCGTCGACCAGAACGAGCGAGGGCGGATAGGCGAACCGTCCCCTTTCCTCGAGGGGCCGGTCCCGCTCGGCCAGGTAGTTGTGAAAGCGGCGGCTGAGGACCTCTTCCATCGCAGCGAAGTCGTCCTGGCCGGCGACACTCCGAACGCGAAAACGACGGTACTGGCCCCGGCGGGGCTGTCCGTCCTCGAGCACCACCATCGAACCGACGGTGTCCCGGCCCTGGATGGTGGCGATGTCGTAGGCCTCTATGCGAAGCGGGCTTTCGGGGAGATCGAGGGACTCCTGGAGGCTGCGGAGGGCCCGGGCCCGGGCGTTGTGATCACTCTGACGGCGGAGCCGGTGCCGGGCGAACTCCTCACGGGCATTGGTGCGGGCCGTGTCCAGTAGGCTCCGTTTCGATCCACGCCGGGGAACCCGCAGCGAGACTCCGGAGGAGCGGCGTTCCGCCAGCCACGCCTCCCACAGCGCGGCGTCCTCGGGCGCCTCCTGGACCAACACCTGGGACGGAGGGGGCTCGTCCCCGTAGAGCTGGCTGATCATCCGGGCTATCAGTTCGCCGGTGGTGACGTCCTCGACCTTGTCCACCACGGTGGTGGCCCTTCCCACGACCCGTCCCCGGCGGACGTTGAGCACGACTACCACCGCTTCCAGATCGTCTTCTTCGAGAGCCAGGAGATCGAAGTCCTCCTTGCGCTCGGTGACGATCTCCTGGCGGGCCAATGCTTTCTCGACCGACACCAGCTGATCCCGAAGCCGGGCCGCCTGTTCGTACGCCAACGCATCGGAGGCCTGGCGCATGGCGGCGGTCAGGGCATCGACCATCCCCCGGCTGTCGCCGTCGAGGAAGTCCGCCAGCCCGTCGACGTGCTCCCGGTAGGTCTCCGGCGTCACCTCGCCGATGCACGGCCCAGAACAGCGCTCGATGTGGTAGAGGAGACAGGGACGGCCCAGGGCCTCGTGGTGCCGGTATTTGCCGTCCGAGCAGGTGCGCACCGGGAAAGTCCGCAGCAGTAGGTCGAGCGTATGGCGAATGGCGTAGGCGTGGGCGTAGGGACCAAAGTACTGGGTGTTCTTGCGCTTGCGGCCCCTCAGCACCGTGGCCCGGGGCCACTCATCGGCACGTGTGATCGCCAGGTAGGGAAAGCTCTTGTCGTCCCGCAGCCGAATGTTGAAGCGGGGCTGGTGCTGTTTGATCAGCGCATTCTCCAGGTGCAAGGCCCCCACCTCGCCGTCGGTGACGATCCACTCGACGTCGTCGGCCGCTTCGACCATCGTCTTGGTGCGCGGCTGGAGACCCGCCCCGAAGTAGTTGGCCACCCGCTTGCGCAGCGACAGCGCCTTGCCCACGTACAGCACCTGTCCGTGGCGATCTCGGAAGAGATAGACGCCGGGCGCATCGGGAATCTCGGAGGGCTCGGGGCGGCGCACCCCCGGAGTGTACGGCCGCCCCGGCCCGGAGCCCTCTACATCGCCGCCTACATCGTCGCCCACTGCGGCAGCGGCTCCCGGGCCTCTCGCCAGAAGAGAGGCAGGCCTTCCCGTCCCATCCGGGATCCCACCACGCCCCCGGCGATGGCGCAGGTGGTGTCGCGGTCACCGAGGCCGCTCACGGTGCGCCACAGGGCGGCCGGGTAGTCGTCCAGATTCCACGCCGCGCACCACAAGGCGAAAGGGACGGTGTCCTGGCACGACACGTACGATCCGTTCCCCAGGACCAGCACCGCCTCCTCGACCGAGGTAGTGCCGGGGAGCGATGCCGCCGTCCCCAGCCGGGCCGCCACGTCGCTATCGGGAACGTGGTCGCGGACCTCGCGGATGAAATCCGGAGGACCCGGCCGGTCGCCTCCTCGAGAACCCACGGCCAGGGCGGCGGCCACCGCCACTGCCACCGCCCCGGCGGCCGCTTCGGGGTGGGCGTGGGTCACCGCTGCCGATCGCCTCGCCTGTTCGGTCGCCGCCTCGAGATCATCGGCGAAGAAGGCGCCTACCGGGGCCACCCGCATCGCGGCACCATTGCCGTACGAGCCCTCGCCGCCGAACAGCGACCCGGCTACCTCGCTCCAGTGGCGACCCTTCCCGATCTCGGCCAGGGCGCCATGCATCGCCGCTCCGTAGCCGCGTCCGGGCTCGTAATGGCGGGCAAAACTCAGAGCCAGGGCATCCTGGTCGACTTCTCCCTCCACGCGCAGGACCGCGGTGACCGAACAGGCCATGTTGGTGTCGTCGGTCCAGGCCCACGGTGGATCCGGAAGTCGGCGCCCGGCGAGCATCTGTTCCATTGCCGGAGCGAAGAACCGCTCGCCGAACGCGTCGCCGACGCTCAGGCCTTCGAGTGCATCCAGCGCCGCGTCGATGCGGGACGGTGTCACCCGCTCAGCATGGCAGACGGAGAGGGATCTTCGATACGATGCGGTGAACGTGGGCACCGCATTCGACTGGCAGCTCCGGGCCTCGATCTACCGCCAATTCGCGCAAACGGGCCGCCCGCCGACCATCGCCGAGGATGCCGAGGCCCTCGACGCCGATGAGGACGAGATCGCCGCCGCTCGCCGACGGCTGGCGGACCGGCACGCCCTGGCCCTGTTCCCCGCCACCGCCGAGATATGGATGGCCCACCCGTTCTCGGCCCGACCGACCGCCTACCGGGTCATCGGTCGAGACACCTCGTGGTGGGCCAACTGTGCGTGGGATGCCCTCGCCATTCCTCCGATGCTGGGCGTCGATGCCGCCATCCACACCGCCTGTCCCGACTGCGGACGGCCCTTCCAGCTCGAGGTGGTAGAAGGTGTCTTGCACGGCGACGACGGGTTCGTCCAGTTCGTGGTGCCCCCCTCCCTGTTCTGGGACGACATCGGCTTCACCTGATCGACGATTCTGCTCTTCCGGTCGGAAGAGCACGCCTCCTCCTGGTCGGCGCAGACACATCTTCCCGTCGGCGAGCTGGTACCGATCCGGCAAGCCTTCGACCTGGGGCGGGTCTGGTACGCCGACCGCATGAGCGTGAAGTGGCGGCCCAAGACCGGGGCCGAGGTGCAGGCAGCACTCGGCTCCGTCGGCCTCACCGGTGAGTTCTGGCGCGGTTAGGCCAACGCCGGAATGATCTCCCGGCCGTAGGCGTCGAGGGTCTCCTCCTGGGCATCGTGCATCAGGTAGATGGCGAACTGGTCGCAGCCGATGTCCCTGAGCTCCGACAGCTTGGCGATGTGATCGGCGGCCGGTCCCAGCACGCAGAAGCGGTCGACAATGTCGTCGCTCACGAAGTTCGTGCTCGGGTTGCCGGCCCGGCCGTGGTGGGCGTAGTCGTAGGCCTTGCGGGCCCTGATGTAGTCGCTGAGGGCCTTGGGCACCTTGGTCTCGTCCTCCCCGTAGCGATTGACGAGGTCGACCACGTGATTGCCCACCATCCCGCCGAACCAGCGCAGCTGGTCGCGCTGGTCCTCGAGGTTGTCGCCCACGTAGGCCGGTGCCGCCACCAGGACCTTGACCTCGGCCGGGTCGCGCCCGGCCGCTCCGGCACTCTCTCTGACCGAGCTCAGCGTCCACTCGAGGATCTGCGGGTCGGCCAGCTGGAGAACGAAGCCGTCGGCCTTGCGCCCGATGAGGTCGAGCGCCTTGGGACCGTAGCCGGCGACATACATGGGGAGATCCCACCCATCTCCAACCCAGGGGATCCGGACCGGGTAGCCGCGGTAGTCGACCTCCCGACCGGCCACGAGGCCCTTGACCACCTCGATGGCTTCCTCCATCGTCGCCAGAGTGGTGGGCTTGCGTCCGATGTAGCGCAGCGCCGAGTCGCCCCGGCCCATACCGCAGATCGTCCGCCCCCCGTACATGTCGTTCAGCGTGGCGAACAGCGAGGCCAGCACCGTCCAGTCCCGGGTCCCCGGGTTGGTGACCAGCGGCCCCACGATCATGTCTTCGGTCTCAGCCAGCATCCGGCTGTAGATCACAAACGGCTCTTGCCACAGCACGTGTGAGTCGAACGTCCAGCCGTAGCCGAAGCCGTTGCCGGCCGCCCGTTCGGCCAGCTCGAGGACCCGGGACACGGGGGGATCAGTCTGGAGGACGACGCCGAAATCCATTTAATCGTGCTGGGGAAAGCCCAGGTTCTTGCCCCGTGCCGACGGGTCGGGCCAGCGACTCGTGACCACCTTGCCCCGGGTGTAGAAGTTGACGCCCTCGGGGCCGTACATGTGGGCATCACCGAACAGGCTGGCTTTCCACCCCCCGAACGAGTAGTAGGCGGTGGGAACCGGGATGGGCACGTTGATGCCCACCATGCCGACGTTCACCTCGTTCTGGAACTTACGGGCCGCCCCACCGTCGTTGGTGAAGATCGCCACGCCGTTGGCCCATGGGTTGGCGTCGAGCAGCTCGATCGCCTCGGCGTAGCTATCGACCCGCACCGTCGACAACACCGGCCCAAAGATCTCGTCCTGGTAGATCTTCATGTCGGGGGTGACATTGTCGAACAGGGTCGGGCCCAAGAAGAAGCCCTCCTCTTCCTCGGCGAGCGGGCGACCGTCCTCGACGAGGACGGCCCCTTCCTCGACGCCGGAGTCGATATAGCCCCGGACCCGGTCCCGGTGAGCCTCCGTGACCAGCGGCCCCATGTCGGCGTCTTCTTCGGTGCCCGGGGCCACCTTCACTGCCTTCATCCGCTCCTTTATCTTGGGCATCAGCCGGTCGGCGGCGTCCCCGACGGTCACCAGCACCGAGATGGCCATGCACCGCTCCCCCGCCGAGCCGAAACCGGAATTCACGGCGGCATCGGCCGCCAGGTCCATGTCGGCGTCGGGCAGCACGATCATGTGGTTCTTGGCCCCACCCAGCGCCTGGACCCGCTTGCCGGCGGCCGTGCCGGTCTCGTAGATGTAGCGGGCGATCGGCGTCGAACCGACGAAGCTGACGGCCTGGATGTCCGGGTGCTCCAGGATGCCGTCGACGGCCACCTTGTCGCCGTGGACCACGTTGAACACCCCGTCGGGTAGCCCGGCCTCGGCCAGCAGCTCGGCGGAGAGCATCGAGGCGGAAGGGTCCTTCTCCGACGGCTTGAGCACAAAGGTGTTGCCGCAGGCGATGGCGTTGGGGTACATCCACATCGGAACCATGGCCGGGAAGTTGAAGGGGGTGATCCCGGCCACCACCCCGAGCGGTTGACGGATCGAGTAACTGTCGACATTGGTCGACACGTTCTCGGAGAACCCGCCCTTGATGAGCTCGCTGATGCCGCAGGCGAACTCGATGTTCTCCAAGCCCCGCTGGATCTCTCCTCGGGCGTCGTTGATCACCTTTCCGTGCTCTTCGACGAGGATCCGGGCCATCTCCTCGCTGTGGGTGTCCACCAGGTCGCGAAAGGTGAACATGATCTTGCTCCGCTTGGCCAGCGATGTATCCCTCCAGGTCTCGAAAGCGTCCCGGGCCGCCTGCACCGCCAGGTCGACCACGTCGGGCGATGCGAAAGCAACTTCCTTGGTCTGCTCCCCCGAAGCGGGATTGAACACCGGGCCGGTGCGCTCCGGAGTTCCGTCGTACGGCTTGCCGTTGATCCAGTGAGTGACCAGGTTCATAGCTCCTCCGCTCAGATGAGCATCTGGCTGAGACCCCGCTTGAGGTACTGCCCGTTGCCTTTCTTGCCCAGATACGTGTCGTCCTGAACGATCACTTTGCCGCGCGCCATGACGACCTCGGGCTTGCCGTTGATCTCCATGCCCTCGTAGGCGGTGTAGTCCACGTTCATGTGAATCGTATCGGCCGAATAGGTGAATGAGGCACTCGGATCGTAGATCACGATGTCGGCGTCCGAACCCGGGGCGATGGTGCCCTTCTTCGGATACATGCCGAACATCCGGGCGGGATTGGTGCAGCACACCTCCACCCAGCGGTTGAGGCTCAGCCGGCCCTCGACCACTCCGCCCTGGTACATGACGTTCAACCGTTCCTCCACTCCGGGCAGGCCGTTGGGAATGAGGGTGAAGTTGCCTTCTCCGAGACGCTTCTGGCGGCCCAGGGTCTCGTCGTCCTCGTAGAAGAAGCCGGCGTGATCGGTGGACACGATCTGCAAGTCGCCGCGGGCCAGGGCGTTCCAGAGGTACTCCTGGTGGCCTTCGGCCTTGGGACGAATGGGGGTCGAGCACACGTACTTGGCGCCCTCGAAGCCCGGGGCCGAAACGTGCTCCTCCCAGGAGCAGAGCATGTAGTGCGGACACGTCTCGCCGAACGCGTTTCGGCCCCGGTCGCGGGCCGCAGTCAGCTCCATCACGGCCTCCTTGGCCGACATGTGGACGATGTACAGGGGGCACCCCGCCAGCTCGGCAAGGACGAGGGCCCGGTGCACCGCCTCCGACTCGGTGGTCGGCGGCCGGGTAACCGTGTGGTACTTGGGATCGGTCTCGCCGCGTTCCACCGCCTGCTCCCGCAGCACATCGATGGCTATGCCGTTCTCGGCGTGCATCATGATCGTCGTGCCGTCCTTGGCGGCTTGCTGCATCGCCCGGAAGATCTCGCCGTCGTCCGAGTAGAGGACTCCGGGATAGGCCATGAACAGCTTGAAGCTGGTGACCCCCTCGTTGACGATCGCTTCCATCTCCTTGAGCGACGACTCGTTGATGTCGCCCACGATCATGTGGAACCCGTAGTCGATCGCGCAGTTTCCCTCGGCCTTCTTCATCCAGTTCTCGAAGCCGTCCATCACCGTCTCCCCCTTCACCTGCACCGCGAAGTCCACGATGGTGGTGGTCCCTCCGTGAGCAGCGGCTCTGGTGCCGGTCTCGAAGTCGTCGGAGACGAAGGTGCCCCCAAAGGGCAGTTCGAAATGGGTGTGGACGTCGATGGCGCCGGGGATGACGTATTTGCCCGAGGCGTCCAGGACGGTGTCGGCGCCCTCCTCCCAGGGGTGTTCACCCGGCGCGGCGATGCCGACGACCGTCTCCCCATCCACCAGAACGTCGGCTTCGGTCGTGCCATCTGCGGCGACGACGGAGCCGTTCTTGATCAGCGTGCGCATGCCTCTCCTCCTTGGGCCCCTTGCTGCAGCACTTCGTGACAGCTCAGATCGCCAACGCTAGTCGAGTGGGGTGGGCGGCGATGGGGGCCGGATTGGTCCGTTCCCACCCCAGTTCCGCCTGGTGGCCGGGGCTATTTCAGGTCGGCCTCGGCTTCCCCGATCGCCTCGCTCAGGATGGTCAGGCCCTCGTCGGCCTCCTCCTCGGTGACGGTCAGCGGTGGAGCAATTCTCAGCACATTGCCGTAGAGGCCCCCCTTGCCCACCAGCAGACCTCGATCTCGCGCCGCTTCCATCACCGCCCCGGCCGCGGTGGCGCTCGCCTCCCTGCTGCCCGGAGCCACCAGCTCCACACCGATCATGAGGCCCTTGCCGCGTACCTCTCCCACGATCTCGCTTTCGTCGGAGATGCGGTCGAGGCCGGTCCGCAGCTGGCTACCCACCTTGAAGGCGTTGGTCTGTAGGTCGTTTTCGAGCACGTAGTTGATGTTGGCCAGCGCTCCGGCCGTGACGAGCGGGTTGCCGCCGAAAGTGGAAATCGAGTTGGCCTGGATGCAATCCATGACCTCGGCCCGGGCGATCACCCCGCCCAGGGCCAGTCCGTTTCCGGCACCCTTGGCGAACGTGATCATGTCGGGGATCACATCGTGGGCCTGGTAGCCCCAGAAGTTCTCCCCGGTTCGTCCCCATCCGGTTTGCACCTCGTCGGAGATGAACAGGATCCCGTAGTCATCGAGGACCTCCTTGAAGGCCCCGAAGAAACCGTCCGGAGGAGTGGCGAATCCGCCCACGCCCTGGATGGGCTCGGCAATCATGGCGGCGACGTCGCCCGAGGTGGCGATATCCAGCATGTCGCGCAGATCCTGGGTGCAGGCGGCGATGAACTCGTCGTCGGCGAGATGCCCGAAGGGGCTGCGGTACTTGTAGCCGCCGTGGATGTAGGTCACGATCAGCGGGCTGAGGCTGGTCGGTGACCAGCTGCGCTGTCCGGTCAGCGACACCGCGGCAAACGAGCGGCCGTGGTAGCTGCCCCGCACGGCCAGGACCTGGTTGGAGCTCCGATAGACGGTGGCCAGCAACATGGCGGCGTCGTTGGCCTCGGTCCCCGAGTTGGTGAAGAACACCTTGGCATCAGGGATCCCCGACAGCTCGGCCAGCTTCTCCGCCAGCTCGATCTGGCTCTCGATCAGGTACAGGGTCGAGCTGTGGAGGATCTTCTCCGCCTGCTGCTGAATGGCCCGAGTCAGCTCGGGGATGTTGTACCCGGTCATGGTGGTCAGGATGCCCCCGAAGAAGTCGAGGTATTGCTTTCCCTCGGCGTCCCACACCCGGCGGCCGTCGCCCCGCACCAATGCGATGGGCTCCTTGTAGTAGAGCGCCAGCCAGGAAGGCAGCACCTCCTGATGACGAGCGAGGAGCTCGGCGTGCTTGCCCATGACCATTCCTCCTCGGGGACTTCTCCAGTGAAGCTAGTCGAGGAACACGCCGCTCACCGCCCCGGTACATTGACGGTGGGACGATTCAATGAATGTCGACGTTCTTCTGCCGATCCTGCTCGGACTCGCCTTCGTGGCCGCCATATTCCTGGCGGCGGCCGAGACCGCCCTGATCCGGGTGTCCCGGGTCCGGATCGCCGAGCTGGCCGAGCGCGGCAGCCGGCGGGCCCGCCGCCTGGCCCGCCTGCTTGAAGACCCGGTCCGGGTGCTCAACGCCATCCTGCTGGCGGCTCTCGGCGTCCAGATCGGTGCCGCCACCACCGCCGGAGTGCTGGCCGCCCGGCATCTCTCGGGCCTTGGGGTCACGCTCATCTCCATCCTGCTCACCCTGGCCCTGTTCGTGTACAGCGAGGCGATCCCCAAGACCTTCGCGGTGCGCCATCCGACCCGGGTGGCGCTGGCCCTGGCAACACCGACCGCCGCGCTCGAGCGGCTGCTGAGGCCCGTGGTCGGGGCGCTCGTCTGGTTTGCCGACCTGCAGGCGCCGGGGCGCGGTGTGGCGACCGCCCCGACGATCACCGAACCCGAGCTGATCCGACTGTCGGCTACTGCCGCCGCCGAAGGCACCATCACCTCCGACGATGCCGTGCTCATCGAGCGAACCTTCACCTTTGGGGACCGTACGGTCGAGGAGGTGATGGTCCCCCGGCTCGACATCGTGTCGGTGCCCCTGGGGGCGACCGTTGCCGAGGCCCTCGACACCGCAGTGCGGGCCGGTCACCGCCGGCTCCCGGTGTGCCGGGACACCATCGATGAGGTCGAGGGCGTCGTTCATCTGCGCACGCTGGCCGCCGCAGCAACGACCGACCCGGGCGGACCGGTTCGGTCCCACCTGCGGCCCCCCCTCTTCGTCCCGGAGAGCAAGCGGATCGTGGAGCTGCTGGCCGAAATGCAGAATGCCGCCACCCACGTCGCCATCGTCGTCGACGAACACGGCGGTACGGCCGGGCTGGCAACCATCGAGGACATTGCCGAGGAGCTGCTGGGCGCCATCGGTGACGAAGGGTCCCGGCCGACCCGGCCGGCTCGGAAGATCGGGGCGGGACGATGGCTCCTCGACGGACGTCTCACCATCGACGATGCCGAGTCGATCTTGGAATCCCCCCTGCCCCGCGGCGATTGGAGCACCGTGGCCGGACTGCTGATGGGCCGGGCCGGTCGCGTTCTCGAGGAGGGAGACGAGGTGACTTTCGACGGCCTCCGGTTCCGCATCGCCCGGGCCCGCCGCCAGCGCATCCTGGCCGTCGATGTCGAAGTGCCCGGGGTGCCCGATTAGCGAGCGGCCCCAAGGAATCCGGGCCGCGGTCTCCTCCTAACCCCGCTCCCACACCAGCGTCCCGGGCTGAAACTGGCTCCATGCGAACCAGAACGCCTCGTGGCCGGCGGCGTCGGTGCCGTCGATGAAGGCCCGCAACCCCCCACCGTCGAGCTCGACGCGCACCCCGGCCAGCTCGACGTCCTCGCCGGCCTGTAAGGCCAGCAGGGCTGCGCCCACCGGAAACGCCACCGGAGTTTCGTCGGGTGCGATCACCCCCAAGACCAGCTCCTGCACGGGCAAACGCGGGTCGACGTCGCCCACCGGGAAGATGGGTCCGTCATCGTCCCGCCCGCCGAGCGGATCCAACGGGTAGCGGCGGCCCAGGCCGCCGTCCTCGGCCACGATCGTGGTATCGGGATGGGCGACCTTCCAATCCCCCCAGGTGGAGGTGACCACCGAGCCTTGCTCCAGAGCGACTCCGGCATCCTGGAGCGGCCCCGAAAGCGCCCGGCCGGTGAACGTATCGAGGACCGAGTGGGTGGTGATGTCGTACATAACCTTGTTGGATCGAGACAGCAATCCCGAGGTCCGCAACACCGGAGCGAACCCCTCGACGTTGTCGGCGAAGTACACCTGGGCCGAGCCACACAGCGTGCAGTAGGGCAGGGCGATCCGTCGCCCGCCGAGAGTGTCGTTGACCATCTCGTGGACCTCCATGATGTTCTTGGGATAGGCCCGGGCCTCGCCGTCGATCACGACTCCAAAGACGGCCCGCTCGTCGGGATACCAGTCCCCGCCGGTGGCGTCGGTGACCGCCGGATCGTCGAGGGCCGGAATGCAGCCCCGGCTGCAAGGCGCGCCGGTGGTGGCGTCGACCCGATCATCGATGAACACCCCGCCCCAGGACACCAGGCGCCAGTCGATGTCGGCGTCGGCGTCGTCGAAGAACGGCTCCCATTTCGGCTCGACGATCCCAAACACCGAGCCCTTCCGCTCCCGATACCCGGGCGGGGCGGGGGTGTCCCAGGCGATGAGGTGATTGGTGACGTCGAGCCACGGAACCCCGGTGATCTCGGTCCCGGTCAGCTCTTCGAACGCCGCCGTGATCTGGGCAGCGGTGGCTCCCCCCACGAAGCGGAGCAGGTCGGAGAGAAACCAGCCCAGGCGCGCATCTCCCGACCGTCCCAGCCGCCCGATGGCGTCGACGGGAATGGCGGCCGGCAGGTCGCCGATGATCAGATCGAGGTCCGCCTCCACCTCGGCGGCCAGGGGCCCCTCCGGAATGGCCGGCGCCTCGGGAAAGACCTCTCCCCGGCTGCCCACCAGCTCCTCCGCGGCGGCGGTCGTGCCGGGCGACGGCGGCGGCGCCGGGTCGGCTTCGCCCGGTGAGCCGCAGCCGGCGGCCACCAGGGTGAGCCCGCAGGCCAACGAGGCAAATCCACGAGACATGTGGGAGTGAACGGCAAGGGAACGGTGCAGGGTTCCAGTCAGCGGCTGCGCCGGCTCCGGGCCTCTTCCTGGAGCGCGATGAATTCGTCCACCCCCACCGAGGCAACGGCATCCTCGATCAGATCGAGCGGCAGATCGTCCAAGCTCTCGAAGCGGACGCACGACTTGCCCATGTCCATCGGTTTGCCGCTGGCCCGGTACTCCTTCTCGAAGGTCCGACGGGCCTCTTCGTCGGCGTACACGGCGCTGAGGTAGACCGCCATGTGGTTCTTCTGTGAAGCCAGGGCGGCGTACAGGAGGGGCCGGCCGTTGTAGGTGTGGGGATACCTCTCGAGCGGCACCTGGTAACTGATCATGCCCCAATTGACGGCCTCCTCGTACCCCTCGGGAAGGTGGGCGAGGATGGCCCGGCGCACGGTTTCGATGGCCTGGCGGCGGCCTTCGGGAAGCTCTTCGAGGTATTCCTCGACGGTGGCGGCGTCGGAGCGCATGGTGGGCATGCTACGCACAATTGGGTATTTCGACCCTGGACACCGACATCGGCGTAGCCGACGCTTTGCTGGGGCAGTGTGCCCCGAGAGGGGGTTCTGCCATGACGGCAACCCGACCCACCACCGAGGTGCGCCCGCCCGAGGCGCGGCCGCGCCCCAGAAGGCTGGGGGTGGTACTCGGATTGGTGGTGCTGATCCTCGTTCTCGCCGCCGCCGGCGTCACTCTCTGGTTGACCTGGGGAGGCGAAACGCCCGGCATCGACGACTACGTAGCAGCCGTCAACAGCGGTGATTACGACCGTGTCGGCAACCTACTGGAGGAATCCGGCGGGTGGGCCGATCACGCCCAGTGGCTGATCGCCACCGAGGCCGACCTCGAAGCCCGGGACTGCACGGTCGCCAGCGAGGCCATCGAACCGGTTCCGATGACCTACGAGCGGTGCACGATCGGCTTCGGCGACTCGTGGTTCTACAACCGGGCCGGGCTCGACGACGCCACGACGACGCTCCAGGTCTCCGTCACCGACGATGTCTTGCGGGTGGTCACCTTTCCGGCTCCGGAGGGACTGACCGACGTCGAGCACGGGTTCCGGGTGTGGATGGAAGAGAATCACCCCGACCGGGTGGCCCCGATGTATCGAGGGGTCTTCCTCGAGAACGCCACACCCTTGACGAGCATGATGTTCGACCGCACCAGCGGCGAGACGCACATGGAGTTCCTCGAGGAATACCTGGCGTCGATCGGCTGATCATCGGCAACGCGGCGGCCGGCAAGGCGCGACCGGGCCGGCGTCCTGGAAACCTGGTCGATCACGTCGAGGGTGTATGCACGCGCCCTCGCCTGGACCGAGTCCGGTTCGCGGATCCGACCCTACGGAGCCACCAGATCGTCGTAGGCGTCCGGGCGGCGGTCCCGGTAGAACGCCCAGGTCTTGCGGACCTCGTCGATCATGTCGAGGTCCAGATCCCGCACCACCAGCTCCTCCTCGGTGTCGGAGGCGGCACCGTCGACGATCTGGCCCCGGGGGTCGCAGAAGTAGCTCGACCCGTAGTAGTCGTTGTCGCCGAACGGCTCCTTGCCCACCCGGTTGATGGCGCCCACGAAATACTCGTTGGCCACCGCCGACGCCGGCTGCTCCAGATTCCACAGGTACATGGACAGGCCCCGGCTGGTAGCCGAAGGGTTGAAGACGATCTTGGCTCCTTTGAGGCCGAGGGCCCGCCACCCCTCCGGGAAGTGGCGGTCGTAGCAGATGTAGACCCCGATGCGGCCGACATTGGTGTCGAAGATCGGGTAGCCGAGGTTGCCGGGCCGGAAGTAGAACTTCTCCCAGAAGCCGGTCACGTGGGGGATGTGGGTCTTGCGGTACTTGCCCAGGTAGGTGCCGTCGGCGTCGATGACCCCGGCCGTGTTGTAGTAGAACCCGTCGTCCTCCTTCTCGAACATGGGCACCACCAGCACCATCTCGGTCTCTTTGGCGAGCGCCGTCATGGCCTTCATGGTGGGACCGTCGGGAACCGGCTCGGCGTAGTCGAAGTGCTCGTTGTCTTGCACCTGGCAGAAGTACGGGGAGTAGAAGAGCTCCTGAAAGCACATCACCTTGGCCCCCTGATCGGCGGCCTCCCGGGCATAGTCCATGTTCTTCTTGAGCATGGACTCCTTGTCTCCGGTCCATTCGGTCTGGACGAGCGCCGCCCGCACCACGTTGGCCATGACCTGCCTCCTGTCGAGATCCGACGCCGAGGCTAGTTGAGGGGCGCCGGCCGGAAGGCCGGCCCGAAAGAGACCTTGTTCCCTGGCGGACCGTCGCCATCTTTCAGACAATTCAAGAAGGTCTGAAAGTCACTGGCGGTAGTCATGGCCGACGTGAGCGACGAGTTGCGCTTCGCCGAGAACATGGGCCAGCTGTTCGAAAAGGCCGGTGTCTCCCGCATGGCCGGCCGGGTGTGGGGGTACTTACTCATCGCCGAGGCCCCGGCGATATCGGCGGCCGACCTGGGGCATGCTCTGGGGGCCTCGGCCGGATCGATCAGCAGCGCCACCCGCCTGCTGGTGAGCCAGGGACTGGCCGACCGCATTCGGATGCCGGGTGAGCAGCGTGACTACTTCACGGTCGGCGAGGGAGCGATCGTCAATCTGGTGTGGCGCCGCCTCGAGGCGCTCGAGGCCGTAGAGCACCTGGCCCGCAGGGCCCTCGAACGGTTCGCCGATCGGCCCGCCGCACAGGCCCGGCTCAGCGAGATGTGTGAGGTCTACAGCTTCCTGGCTCGTGAGTTCTCCGAGGTGGCCCGCCGGTTCCTGGCCGGGAGCGCCCCGGCCGGTGCCGACAGGAGTGGCGGTCGATGATCATCGAACTCAAAGACGTGTCGAAGCGCTACGGGACCGGCCCGCTGGCGGTGACGGCTCTCGACGAGGTCGAGCTGCTGGTGGGCCCCAGCGAGTTCGTCGTCGTCCTGGGCCCGTCGGGGAGCGGCAAGACCACGCTGCTCAACGTGGTCGGCGCCCTCGATGTGGCCACCGGCGGTACGGTTCGGGTCAACGGTGTCGATCTCACCGGAGCCTCGCGCCGGGAGCTGTTCGAATTTCGCCGGCAATCGGTGAGCTTCATCTTCCAAGCCTTCAATCTGTTTCCCGGCCTCACCGCCGCCGAGAACGTCCAATTCGGGGTCGACGCTGCCGGCTCGGAAGCGGATCCGGGCGCCGTCCTGGACAGCGTCGGGCTGGGGGACAAGATGGAGCGCTTCCCCCACGAGCTCTCCGGGGGCGAGCAGCAACGGGTGGCCATCGCCCGGGCCCTGGCTACCGGCAACCCGGTCATGCTCTGCGACGAGCCGACCGGGGAGCTCGACTTCCGGACCGGAGTGCAGATCCTCGAGCTGCTCCAGGCTCAGGCCACCGACGGCCGGGCCGTCCTGGCCGTCACGCACAACCGGGAGATCTCCCGAATGGCCGATCGGGTGGTCGAGCTGTCGAGCGGGCGCATCGTGAGCGACGGCCCGCCCCGGGGCGGCAAGGCCGACGTCGCCGAACTGCGTTGGTGATGCCGTGCTGCTCCTTCGCTGGTCGTGGCGTGACCTGCGGGCCCACTGGGCCAAAGTCCTAGCGATCGCCCTCGTCATCGCCATCGGCACCGGCGGTTACGCCGGCCTGACCTCGACCACGGAATGGCGCCGCGTCTCCTACGCCGCCAGCTATGGACGGCTGGCCATGTACGACCTTCGGGTGGATCTGGCCACCGGCAGCTTCGTCGAACAAGGTGCCCTGGCTGCCGCAGCCGACGCCCTCCCCCACCAGGAGTGGGTACGGGCCGCCGAGGAGCGCCTCATCGTGCCCACCCAGGTGGACGCCTCCACGGCGACGGAGACCGTGTTGGTACGGGGAGAGATCACCGGATCGGTCTTCAGCGGTGGCGGACCGGAGGTCAACGGCTACTACCCCTTCACCGGCCGGCTGCTCACGGAAGAGGACGCCGGGCGCCCGGTCGTGCTGGTGGAGCGCAACTTCGCCAAGTTCTACGAGCTGGCCGACAGCGGAACCATTGCGGTGAGCGGGGGTCGAGAACTGGCCTACGCCGGCCAGGCCACCACCCCCGAATACTTCTCCGTGGCGCCCGAAGGCGAGATGTTCATGACGGAGGCCACCTTTGCCGGCGTCTTCACGACGCTGACCACCGCCCAGGTGCTCGCCGGAAAGCCGGGCCTGGTCAACAACCTGGTGCTCACGATCACCGACGGCGTCGACCGGGACGTCGTCCAAGCCGAGCTGGAAGCCGCGCTGGCCGCCTCAGGGATAGGCGCCACGGTGTCGAACCGCGACGACAACCTCTCCTACGCCGCGTTGACCACGGACATCGATCAGGACCAGGCCATGTTCAATGCGCTCGCCCTGCTGTTGCTCGCCGGAGCAGTCGGCGCGGCCTTCAATCTGATCCATCGCCTGGCCGAGCAGCAGCGTCGAGAGATCGGCATCGGGATGGCACTGGGCGTGCGGCCCCGGCTGCTGGCGGTCAGGCCTCTCCTGGTCGGCGCCCAGATCGCCCTCCTCGGCGTAGTGTTCGGGGTCGGCGTCGGCGTTCTCATCGGCAGCGCCATGGGGGCGATCTTCACCCGGTTCATCCCCCTGCCTGTGTGGGACACCTCGTTCCAATCCGCCGTGTTCGCCCGGGTGGCGGTGATCGGGCTGGTGATGCCGTTCCTGGCGGGCGCCATCCCGGTGTGGCGGGCGGTGCGGGTGAATCCGATCGACGCCATCAAGCCGGCCCACCTGACCGCAAAGAGATCCACGGCACAACACCGACGGCGCCGGGCCGGCAACACGTTCTCGGTCCTACCGTTCCGCAACCTACGCCGGACCCCGCGGCGGACGGCACTCACGATCCTCGGTATCGCCGCCGCCGTCACAGTGCTGGTGGGGTTCCTGGGAATCATGGATTCGGTCTTCGGCGCCGTCGACACCGCCGAGCGTGAGGCGACCGGTGAGTCTCCCCGGCGGATCTCCGTGGGACTCGACACGTTCCGCCCGGCCGCATCCCCCGAGGTGGCCGCCGTTGCCGAGGCCGAGACGGTGGACCTCGCCGAGGCGACCCTGCGCCTGGGCGCCTCGATCCGGACATCCCGGGACGACCTCGACGTGATCGTCGAACTCGCCGATCTGCGCAAGGGCATGTGGAGTCCCACCCTGACCTCCGGATCCCTGGGCCCGGGGCAAGGAGTGCTGCTGGCCGAGAAGGCGGCCGCCGATCTCGGAGTGGACGTCGGTGACGCCGTCACCATGCGCCACCCGCAGCGGGAAGGTTTGGCCTCGTACACGTTCGTCGAGAGCGAGCTGCCGGTACTGGGCATCCATCCTCACCCAGCCCGGGGCCTGGTCTACATGGACATCGCCCACGCCGATCTGTTCAATCTGAGCGGCATTGCCAACGCCGTCAACATCCTTCCGGCGGCGGGCGCCGCCACCGACGACGTGCAGCGCGAGCTGTTCGATACAGACGCGGTGGCTTCCGTGCAGTCGGTGACCGCGGTGACCGAGGCGGTGCGCAACGCGTTCGAGCAGATGCTCGGCATCATTCAGGTGATGGTGGTGGCGGTGCTGCTGCTGGCGTTGCTGATCGCCTTCAACACGGCCGCCATCAATCTCGACGCTCGAGCCCGCGAGCACGCCACGATGTTCGCTTTCGGGGTGAAGGTCCGCACTGCTCTGCGCATGGCCGTCACCGAGAGCTTGGTGATCGGGATCGTGGCCACCGTTCTTGGAGTGGCCGGCGGTCTGACCATGGTGTGGTGGATGACCCAGGTGCTGCTGCCCGAGACCCTTCCCGACTTCGGCCTCCGAGTCGTGGTCAACGCCACCACGATCGGCATCGTCGTGGTCATGGGCATCGTGGCCGTGGCCCTGGCCCCCCTGCTCACCGCCCGACGGATGCGCCGTATGGACCTCCCGGGAACACTGCGACTGGTCGAGTGA